>QZJZ01000049.1 GCA_003599815.1 Candidatus Auribacter fodinae | reverse complement strand
TCTATCTTCATCGTTGTAATATGTCAGTCTATCGGATTGCTTTGATAGATGCTCAGTTACGCAACGAATCTCCGCAAACCGCGCTTGACAGGATGAAAGCTGAAGCGCAGTCCATGCTGGAAACTCTGCGTAAATCGATATATGAACTGGCGGAACTGCACCAGATCAACCTTGCCAATCCGGCATTCAACATTATTAATGAACAGATTCAGGATATAGAAACCATACTCTGGATGTATGAGGAATTCAATCCTGAGATAGGCAAGATGGCTAACGAGAATTTCCTGCAGATGATTAACCTGAACATGCTGAAATCGGAATACCTGCCTCTGATTAAAGAAGCAATGAACCTTGAAATCGGCGAGGGTGTCGAAGGACAACGCGCCATGCTGAACGCCGTCATCTATTTTGATGTGCGTGACGCAAACCTTCAGGAAAATCTCGATGCAGTTCGTGAAGTCGTAAAACAGATCAAGGCTCTGCCCGCGGAAATCCTTGAGAATTTTAGTGAGTTCGGCAATATTTTTGCGGTCGGGACAGATACATATGTGCCTATTTTCGGTAAATATAACGGGTTGGTTGACCTTGTCGGGAATACCCAGTTACAGCGTGACGCGAATCTTGACTTGAGAGACATCTTTGTCCATGAATATGTCGGTCACCGTCTGTTGTTCCAGCTTCTCGATCAGGGTGTAGACGTTATAGAGAAGGTGCTTCCTTCATCTGCTGTTCTCGATATTATTATCGCGTCAATCAACACGGAAAACGGGTTTAACAGAGATACCATACGTTTTGGCGCGAAGAAGAGCCTTCTTTCCCAGAGAGGGTATACCAGCGATCAGCTTTATGAATTTGAACAGGTTCTGCGCCAGAACGGGCAGTCATGGTCGGATATCTCGCTTAGTTTCCTTGAACAGATCGCTCAGGATAATAAAGAATTGTTCTGGGCATTAATTTCAGGACGGCTCTATTTTTATAACGGGGAAAAAACGCCCGGCGAAGGGCTTATCATGCCGCGCGGTGTGGATGATTATCGCGGCAATATTCTTGAAATCATAGCCTACGCAGTGCAGGATCAAGCTGATATTCCTGAAGGACAGAAACTTGACAAAGGGTTCAAGTACGATAAAGCCGCGGTTCAGGAAATTATCGCGAAAACACCGTATCTTAAGGGTTGGGTCTGGAATATTGAGTCCAAACAATGGGAAAAGAAATTCAGTTATGATTCCGAACTTGGGATGTGGTTTAACGGCGAGACGGTGGATCCTATTGCCAAACGATATGAAATATTTAAACAGAATGTTCAGGGTGCGCGTCTTGCCGCCAGTTCGCTGAACGTTCAGGCGCATAAGGAAGAATCCATCGAGTTCCTTGAAAAAGGCAATAATATATCTGTCGGTTATATCAAGGTTCAGAACTTCAAGAATGCGTTCAATACCTTTGGCGATGCGATTGGCGCAGGGCATTTCCTTGGTGACGCGGGGATTGATGCTCTGGGCAAAGTGCTGCAGAGGCGAATGAACGCGTTTGCCCAGCAGAACGGGCTGGAATCGGTTTCTGTCGGTAACCTTGCTGTTGATTTTTATATGACGTTTAACGGCGTGTCTAATCAGAATATTGCCCAACTTTTTGAAAATATGCTGTTGAGCGAAGAGTTCAAGATGGATCTCATAGCGGAAACGAAGAATTCGCTCCAGCGGATGATTGGCTCTCAGCAGTACGCCGTTGTTAAGGATGCGCTGAATCAGGGATTGACTCTCGACCGTATTCAATTCTATGGAGGTGTTTCTTCCGTTTCTTCGAAACATGCTCAACTGGACGGTAAAGGAGCGATTACCAATGCCCCGGCTGTTATAGACCGTTTATACAAAGAAGCGTTCCTTGCGGCTAAACATCGCCAGATAACATTCAGCGATAATTATTTCGATAAAAATAACCGCCTCAGCGAAAAACTGATTACCGCCAAAGCCATGATTAATGCCGGCAAGGCGAAGGGCAGTTCTGCGCAAATAAACCAGATGTTCACGAACCTTCTCAACGTATCCCGTTTTGCTCTTCAGACAGGCGTATACGCCTATGAGGGTGACATCGCGGAAGAAATTGAATCAATACTTGAATACGGGCTCATGGCGGCTGAATATGAGATGGTTGTTCCCGCTATCGCCCCGACCTATAATCCCGAAAACACCATTACGGCACTGCTCGCTGAATATCGGCAGGCGCTTTATTCAAACGCTCCTCAATCTGAGATTAACGCGCTGGAGGCGAAACTGTTTGATAAAGTTGTCATTTACCAGAGCGATTTTGTAAGCCAGAATGACGGCGTTTTTGTGGGTAATCCTAATTTCAAAGCGACCATAAACCTTCTTCTCTCCACTCAACCGCAAAGCGATGTCTCATTGACATTCCGTATCGGCGGCGATGAGTACGGCAAACTGGTATGGACTGCGGATGACAAAAATCTTCGCATCTATCGTTTTGACGGCAATAACGTCGGCGCCACCAGCCGCGAATGGGGTATGCGCATAGGCGATAAACTCATTGATGAATCGATGCGCATCATATCCGAGACACGGGATATCGCCAAACTGCAGGACAATATCTCCGAATTCTTTAATGATATGGGACTGGAAAACGGGATAGAACTGAGCGAAGAAGAAATGGAACAGCTGTCAGGCCATAATGCGGTGTTGATTATGTACGAACCTGCATACACCTCGCCTCAGCCGGAGGATATTCAGTCATACACCTCGTCACAGACCGTGGTCGTGAAAACCCGCGATAAAAATATAATGGTCAAGTTTCCAACGATCAATGTTGCCTATCCGGTGCAGAGCAAAACCAAGGAAATCAATTTCAACAGCCCTGAGGCCGAGGAAGGCGTTCCGGTGACCATTGTGACCGGCGATCAGGCTATTGATTTTATCGTGTACCGTAACGCTCAGGCACAGACAGTGACTTTTGAAACCGCCTCGCCGAGAGCTCCGCCCCAGAGAATTGAATTCACTGAAGCGGAACTGAAAGAGAAAACTGTAGAAAAAGTTATTTCGATTGAAGGCTTTAAACCAATAAATCTGGATTTTTACCTTGATACACGAGTTCCCGCTCGTCCTCTATTGCAGATAGACGGCAATATTTTAACTGTAAATGAACGTCAGTTTAACGACCTGAAACAACAAGGCAATCTTCGTGTAGATGAAGGCGCTTACGTTGTTCCAGTTACTTCACGCCCGGTGGTAAGTACCGGTTATGTTGATGTCAGCGTCAGAGACCTGAACCCTGACGACCGTATGCTCCTCTTCCAGAAAGACCTTTCTGTTATTCAGGGTAGGGCTGATTCGTCGTCCGACCGGGCAAAAGAGCATGTCAAAATGCACCAGCTTCTCAATCAGGGCGACGTTGATGTGCGTAAAACGGTTGTTGAAGCGCCGGCGTTCCGCGCCCGTGATATCCAGTCTTTTGCTGATCGTTCGCAAAGTATGTGGGACGGCGCGGTGGCGGAATATATCCTTGAAAAACAGGATCAGTTACGCAGAGACATGATCCGCTCGGTGATTCCTCAGGCAACTACTCAGGAACTCGCCGATATCGCCTCAGTTATCGTGTTCGCTCGCCCTGACGCTCCTGCTTCCGCATTGCAGGCGCCTCTTGAGCTGATTCGTGACTCAAAACAGAACGCAGGAAAAAATATACCGTATAAAGCGTTGGCATTTGCTGTTTTTACTCTTCCCGAATCAGAAAGTACGCTGAAAGAGCAGTCCCAGATTCAGAAAGAACTGGATATGCTCGTTGATTCTCTTGCTGGTATGCCTGTTATTTCCGATAGCGACATCCGCGAACTGGTACGCCTGAGAGCGGTTGCCGCGCAGGAATTTTATCCTGATTACGCAGGCGCCTTGAAATCGTTTGCGGCGAATCTGCCTACATTTGAGGAATCCGAGCAGGCCGCCGCTACTATCGGTTCTTTCGTCGACCGGGTTATGACCGGATTGCCCGGTGAGAACGTCACTCCAGTGTACTTAACGCGCGACGGTGACGTTTTTTATCTTTATCAACGAGCCAAACAGCCGGAAATGGACGGCAAACTCTTGCCCGCGGGCAGGGTTTTTCTTGAAGATGTCGTGCCGGATGTCCGTGAGTCAGCGTCCACATTGCTGGACATAGTTAGTAAACAGCTCGAAAAACAGTATCCTGAACGCGCAAGTATGCCTTCGGCGTACCGTCATTCCGGCAAGGAAGTACTCGATCTGTATACTGCTATATTTGATACGTTGGTTAAAACAGGCACACCGGAGGCGGCTCTTGCATCGCTTGAGGTTCAGGGTATCGTTCCTGAACCAAAACTGGATCAGAGAGGCAGGCCTATTCCTGTTATAGATGTAATTACCACCTTGCAGAATTCATTTAAAGCCGCACAAAACGAACTGTTACCCATTATAACCAGCTATACAGGCATGGATCAGGATTCCGTGTCAGCGGTACGCCTTGTCGATATCGGGCATACCGGGCTTGCCAACCTCTTGTTTGCCGGCATGCTCCATAGTGCGTTTCCTGAGAAGGATGTGTATTCTTATCTATTCAATACCCGGTTAATTAAAGCTGGCGACGACTGGGCTATGCAGGAAGATGCGCCTACGTTCCGTACTATTGAAAATCTCGGTAAACTCGAAGAATACAGCTCGACTGTCAATGGAAAAGTACTGTATCAGGCTGGCACTATTCTGTATCAGCCGAAAAAGGCGTATGAGGAAAAACTCGATTATCATGGCGCAAGCGGGCTTGAGGCGTATCTTGCTCACCTGCTTGTTGTGCGTCAGGCAAAACAGCCTGCTCCGGTTGTAGCTCCGGCTTCACAGCAGGTGTATACTGACATCATCAGCGATATTGCCGCCGGAACCCGGTTTACGGGCAATGAACTTGCGGCGGCTTTGCAGTCTGCCAACGCGGCATCCCCTGAAATTCAGAGATTTGTATCATTGATTAACCAAGTTTTCCGCGGTGTTCCTCTGGATATTAACGTCAAAAGCGATATACGCACTATGGCGTCTACACCCGAGCATGCGCCGTGGGTTCAGCTTATCACTTTATTGAATAACATTCTTGAAGATACCCCGATGCCCACTATCGACGCGGATATTGCGGCTTTGCGCACCGCGTTCGCCAATACCGGCGTTGATGTTGACGCCGTAGTTCATGCCATGACGCGGCGTGCGCTGGATACATCGTATCAGGCCGCGGTATTTGACCTCGATGGGACGCTTCTGCCGTCTCCCGATCAGGCGGGCGGTGTATACCGCATACCGGAACTGGTGAAGACCAGTATTCAGTCAATGCTTAATCGAGGCGTTCCCGTAATTATTATTACCGGGCGCACGCAGGATACTGCTCTTGAAAGTATCTCCGAGATTATTCATCCGAACTTATACGTATTCGTGGAAAACGGCGCGTACGGGTTTAAATCCACTGATCCATATACTGTTATGAATACAATGAACAAGAGCGAGGAGATTGTTCGTCAGCAATTGTCAAACGCTATTGCCGCGTTAAAGGAGCAGTTCAGTATAACAGCCGATGTTTCTTTTAAAGGATCATATTCCATTATTGTGCAGGAAGACCTTGACGCGTTCGTGAAACGTGTAGGACAGAATCCCGCGCTGGCGGCGTATCTGGAAAATAACGGGCTGAAAATAAAACAGCACCTTACCGGCAAAACGGAACTTACCGTCGCAACAAAAGATCTTGCGCTGGGTTATGTTCAGCGAACGCTCTTTGACTTTCCTCCGCAGGCGATCGCCAAGTTTGGTGATGCCGCGGGCCAGTATGGGAATGACGCGGAAATACTCAATCAGTTCGGCTCGTTCAATCTTGGCGATACGAAAACAACACTCGCCCTAAGCGCTATGGATGTGCTGGGTACAGACGTGCCCGGTCCGCATGGGTTAGGATGGATACTTAAGAACTTGTCGTTTATCGGCGATCCGAGTTTGGTTCAGCAGGATTCCTCCGCATTTTCGTTCACACCGGATCAGAATAACCAGATTGCGGGCGTGGTTAATTTTATTAAGGCGTCCAATCCGGTATCCGCGCCTGAACTTCTTAACAATTTTATCAAAGTATTTACTCAGGCGGCAGACCATACGGTACGTATGGCTATACTGGAAAATATACTCTCGCAATCAGGGATGTCATATCAGGGATTCGAAAAAGCGTTTGCCGCTGTAACGGGTAATCCTCCGCAGGCGTTTTTCCCTGTCAACAGCAGTCCGTTCAATATTTTCATGTCGCAACATCGGCAGGAACGGCTGGGCGGCCATGAACAGTTTCTTATGAAAGATACCGCCAAAACCGTTGCGGGCTTATTGGAAAAACAGACGCTTAATGAACAGGAAACCGGTGACCTTGTTAATACCCTCATAAGCGCATTGTTTAACATCAATGCGTTTCTCCAGAATGATATGTTTGAGGAAATCCTGTATCAGGCGTCAGCCAATAGCGCAGAACCGATGACTATCAGATCGTTTATCGACATGTTTCAGGCAAAAACCGGTACGTCGTTTATGAATACCCTGCAGGAAGTGGCGCAGATGTTCCAGAATATGCCGCTTCTCGGGCTCGCGGTCATGCATAACGACCTTCAGCCGTCTGAGCTTGAATCAATTCATCAGACAATCCGTTCAGCCGTGAAAACGGTGTACGCTGAAGATACTGTATTCAGCAATACGGAATTCGCCGATGCAAATGCGGCTCTGGCTGGCATAGTGAAGCAATATCCGCAGTACCAGACAGAAATATTGACGTATCTGGTCGGTACAATCAGTTCTGAATACGGCAATACGCTGGGTGAATTTCTCAGCCGGTTATCCGATTTGTCTCCGGCGGTTACTTTACAGGATATGTTCGGCGCAGAAGTGATCGCTTCTTTCCAGCAGGGAACAGCGGCGGCAAAAACCGCTGACGTGAACCTTGACGGCGAATCTGACCTGTTCCTTGGTGAATTCGATCAGATGTTTGACGACGATTTTCTCCGTGACGACAGTGACGGAATTGCTCCGGGCGGCAAAAAAGAGGATAAGAATATCGCGTTTAAGAGCGTGATGAATAAAGTTGACGATGTTATAGCCAACTCAATTAATCAGGGAAATGCCGTACGTATCAGCCTTGCCGACCTGCGGGTGAAAAGCCCTGAGGAAATCGTGGCCGCGATTTTCGGCGATGAATCGGATATCCCTGCGGTCACTGCAAACCTTGTCGCGTTATTTGATAAACTGCCTGCTTCTGCGGTAGAAAATCTGGCGCGCCAGCTCAACGACCCGTTTGTCAGGGCTCAACTGAAAACAGGGCTCACCGAAGCGCTGAGCGTTTTGCAGTCATCACAGTATGTGGAAGAATTAAAAGGATATACGCTGAGCGTCATGATAGACCGTGAAGACATCTTTTACGGCGGTGAAGCTCTCGCTCATGCGGGCGCGTCGCGCAAGACTATTTATCTGAACCTTGCGGCCCTCGCTCATCTTGCCAGCATGGATGTTGACGCGAAATCGTATAATAAACGCATACTGCAGGCTGTATTGGAACATGAATACCGCGATGCTGAACGGGGAACTCATCAGGATGATATCGGCGTAACTGACACAGTCATGTACGAAGGGAAAAATATTACGTTTAACGAGGTGCGTACGTTCTGGGATTCTATTCGCAATCGTCCTTCGGAATTTCCTGAAACAACCATGATTGACGGCACGCCCGTCAATGTATGGCGTGTCACCGGTGAAAATATGCCTGTCCTGCTGATTACCTCGGATGTGCTGGCTCAGCTCGGTGTCGCCTCTGCCGGGCAGTTCCTCGCATTGCTCAGCAAAGCGGCGGCGCTTGAAAAGACATCGGTGAATAAGATATTCGCGAATGTGAAAGATACGGTGGTTGTATCGGATCTTTCGGTATTTAACAGTACCTTTGGAATAAACATCAATCAGGTTGCTCCGAAATTTGACGAGTCTACTCTGGAACCGTACGAAGTAAAACTTGATGTGCCGTATACGGATCAGATCGCTCAGTTTACTATGCCGAAAGATTTCTTTATCATTTCTCCGATGTTTAACCTTATTTCACGCCTGCCTGTCTCGAAAAAGGAATCGTCGCTCAGCGAACAGGAAAGGGAACAGAGGACTCTTGATGAGATCAAAGAAGTCCGTACCATTCTTAAAGCCGCGCACGATAAAGGATATATTAATCGGCTCGTGATCGTTGATGACGCTTCTACCGACGGGTTGCAGTGGCTTCTCAAAATAATGAACAATAAGTTTGATTTTGAGAAGGATATCAAACCGGGACTTCAGGCGGATATTACGTTTACCAGAAACCGGATTGAAGACCGCACCACTTCGGAAACCGAACGCGAAAAACTGCGTGCTCTGGACCGCCGGCTGACATATTTCATGGATAACGCCGCCACATTGGAAAGCTACGATTTTAACGCGGTTTTGCGAACGGAAAACGGACATCGTACCGGAGCTATCCGCGACGCGGTTCTCGGTATTTATAAGACCTTTGGCAACACTATTTCCCAGAAGATGTTCATCATTGACGGCGATTCGTTCGTTGAAGGAGCGGATGTGCTCGGCTATCTGCGTGACGCGGCTGAGGATATCGGCAGTGTCGATCAGTCAGGAAAACGGGTTATCGGTACGATCCTGCCGCTGACCACACAGTATGAGACGCCGAAAATCGGTAAAAACTCACTTATGGAAATCGTCAATTACAGCTATATGACATGGCGCAGGTCTATGAACGCCCGTATGGCGTTGTCGATACCCGGTGGCGGCGGCGGGTATTCTCTTCCGCATCTGGTTCGCGTGCTGGAAGGGCATTCCGGCATTTTTGAAACGGACGACGCAGAATTGTCCGAAGATTTGCGCAATATGCCGAATACCCGCTTTAAGTTTTTCGGCAGGAAATCGTTCAGGGTCATTACCGACCTGCCGACTACCCTGAAACAACGGTTCCAGCAGAGCCGCAGGTGGTCTGGCGGGCTGTCGATGGTACTGCGTAAATACGTTATCAATAAACAAGAGGGCAAAGTCCTGCCCCGCAAAATATTCCGCGGCGCTGTGGCGAGCACGGTGCTCATGACTGTTGTCGGCGGCGCGATACTTGCCGGATTGATACCCATGGTACAGATGGTACTCGGTGATATGAACCTTCTTTCGTTCCCGGCGGTGACTGAACTGAAAGACCTGAACATTCTGACGTACCTGAGTACATATCTGAGCAACATTCGATTTGGCGGAATCATGCCGTTTGTCCATCTGGGTTCGTTATTCGCAGGGGTATTTTTCCTGATATTTAACTTGCCGACACTGCTGTTTAATAAAGATGCCACGTTCAAGGAAAAAATTATGCTGACTGCTATGTTCCCATTCATGACGCTGAATTTTATTGTCTTTGATATGGGTGTCGGATTTTTAGAGGCATTCATTACGGCTTTGGCGGCAGTTAAAAAAGGCGTTGGAATAGTCGCCCAGCCTGTTGTTGAGCCTGTAATCGGCCTTGCCCGGCAGATGGCTGTAGTCCCGCAGAGACTCGCGGATGGTTTTTATGCCGGAAGCCGAATGGCGTTAAATAGTGTAAAAGCAACAGCGCTTACTACGTTTATGCTCTTTTTGTTGGCGAATTTCCAGCCTGCTGTTGCCGCTGAGAAGTATGGCACGAAACGGGCGAAGGATGACGTTAAACAGGAAATGCTCGCTCCTCCTGCTCCCGGTTCTGCGTCTGGAGACAAGAATATAGCGAGCAAAGAGGTTCAGGATCAGGTTGACGGCGTTATACGCAATCACATCAATGACGGCAAAGCCGTGCGTATCAGCCTTGCAAATATACGCGATAAACTGCCGGAACAATTTGTCAATGAACTGTTTGAAGGCGAAGAAAACGCGGCTCAGCTGGCTGACCGGCTGTCAGGGCTGTTTGCCGACCTGCCTGCTCAGGCGCGCCAGAACCTCGAACAAAAATTATCAGACCGATTTACTCGTGAACAGATTAAGAAGGGCCTTGTGTCTGTCGTTGCCGCGCTTCAGTCATCAAGCTATCTTGATAGAATGAAGGATTTCAGCCTGACCGTTCTTCTGGACAAAGACGACATTTTTGCCGAAGGCGAAGCGTTGGCACACGCCGGATCCACGCGCAATACCATATATATTAATCTTGATACCATTGTTTATCTCGCTGATATGGAACCGCAGACAAGGGCATTCAATCAGCGGGTGCTTCAGGCTGTGCTCGAACATGAGTATCGTGACGCGGTTAATGGCGGACATCAGAACGATATCGGGATTGTTGACCCTGTCCGTTTCAATCAGCAGGAAATTGCGTTTACCGACGTGCAGGTATTCTGGAATCTCATACGTAACCGTCAGCGCGGCGAAATCATTGAACGCGATGTCGACGGGCAGACTGTACAGATACTCAGATTTGAGGCGCCGGGTATCGGTACAATAGAAATATCAACCGATGTGATGAATGCGTTGGGTATTGTGTCGCCTGACGCCTTGATTTCTTCTCTGAACAAAGCCGCCGTTCTTGCAGGCAAAAGGCTCAACAGAGTGTTCCGCGGGCAGGATATTATAACGCTGGACAGCGTTGCCGCTCTGGATAACTTAAAGGAACAGTTCGGCATTGACCTCTGGGCAGTATCGCCTCAGATACCGGTGGATACCCTTGAACCTGTGGCGGTTATGCGGGATGTTCCGAACGGGGATCAGCTCAGGCAATTTAAAATGCCCAATGATTTTATTATCGTTTCGCCCATGTTCAACCTGCGTTCCCGTGAAGAAACCGGGCTTGTCGAGGAAGTTATACGTAAGGCGGCAGAAAAAGGGTACCTGAACAGGCTGGTTATCGTGGATGACGCTTCGAAAGACGGTACTCAGACGCTCCTGAAAATACTGAATAGCAGGTATGACATTGACGCCCTCAAGCTGGAAATCCAGCAGGAAATTGAACAAACCCGCAGGCTGATAGCCAGCGGTGCGATTGACGCGCAGAAAAAAGCGGAACTCGAATTGCTGGAAAAACAGCTGGCGGAAGACTGGGCAATGGCGAATAACCCTGACCTGAAACGCTATGACTTTAATGTCCAGTTGCGGGACGTCAACGGACGCCGTACGGGCGCCATCAGGGACGCTGTACTTGGACTGCATTCCATATTCGGCGATACTATGCCGCAAAAATTGTTTATCATGGACGGAGATTCTTTTATCGAAGGTGAAGATGTGCTTGGAAGCCTTCGTGATGCCGCCAGTATGATTAACAGCGTTGACAAGAACGGAAAACGGATTATCGGTACGATATTGCCTCTGACAACGCAATATCAAGCGCCGAAACTCGGTAAGAATTCACTGATGGAAATAGTTAATTATACACAGATGACCTGGCTTCGTTCATTCAGCGCTCATTCCGAAGTGTCCATACCCGGCGGCGGCGGCGGATATTCCCTACCGTATCTGGTCAGAGCGTTACAGACCCATTCAGGCATTTTTGAAACGGATGACATGGAACTTTCCAGAAAACTCGGGCAGAATAAAAACACCCGTTTCCATTTCTTCGCTCGGAAGGATTTTCGTGTTATCACCGATTTACCGACAACGCTCAAGTCTCGATGGCAGCAAAGCCGGCGGTGGGCAGGCGGGTTGTTTATGGTTATGCGGAAATACGCTATCAACAAGGAAGGCGGCAAACAGCTTGCGCCTCATGTGCTTCGCGACGGCATCATAAGCCTTATCGGCTACGGAATTATTGGTTCATTTATATTGAGCGGTGTTATACTTCCCGCGATTATGGGGATAATGGCCGCCGATGTCGGATTGATGCTCTTTATGGGCGGTTTCGGGTTAGTGGTCTCTTATCTCCTGTTTACGATCCCTATTTATTTATTGAACAAAGACGCTTCCCGCGAAGAGCGAAGTTTCAGCTGGAAAATAGCGCCGCTGATGGGTTTGAATTTCATGATATTCACTATGGGTGCAGGATTCAGTGAAGCTTTCATTACTATTGGCGCCGCAGTGCTGGCTGGGCTGAAAATTGCGGCCAGTCCTTTTACAAAAGCCGCCGCTACGCTTGCCTCTAATTTTTCCAATTCCAACGCGCAGATAGTGAAATATCTTGAAGGAATCCGCGCTAAAGCTGGTGATGCCGGTTTGGTCTCCGGTTTCTTCGGAGGAATGACGGGACTGGTTGCCACACAGATAGCCGCTGAAAATATGGCACTGCCTGTTTCAGGAAGCGGTATGTTTACCCGCGGATTGCTGGCTGTCACAGGTTTTCTCGTTGGTTCAGTCATGAGCGTCCTGCCTTTTGTCGGTTCATTGGAAGCTCTTCTTCCATATTCAGCTTCGACACGCGCGGCGAACAGGCGTGAACAGATACAGGAGGAAGACTCGCATTACAATATTAATGATACCAGCTTGAAACGTAAGGAAGTTAAAGATGCTGAAGTGAATAACGTCATACGTAAAAGCATTGAGGAAGGCCGTGCCATCCGGTTGAGTATCAAGGGAATGAAAGCGTTCCGCACTATCGCTCACAGGCTGAATGGCGATCAGAAAGACGTACTCGCGAAACAGTTGATTCAGGCGTTTGATACACCGGTATTCGGTTTAACCGATCTGGAATCTGCACGTGCCAACCTGCGCGCTGTCATTGAGTCGCCGGATAAGGTCAAATCGTTACAGGATGGAATGGCTGTGCTGGATGCGGTACTCAGCGGGCTGAATCCTTCATTCTCCAAAGAACTGATGGATAATGTCACGTTTACGATACTGAACGATCAGGATCAGGGATTTGGCACGGGGCGTATCCTCGCTCATGCCGGACGCCGTATGCAGACAGTGTATATTGACAGCGGGCTCTTTGATTATGTGGCAAGCCTTCCTGCGGAAAGCCGGCCGTATGCCATTGCCGTGCTCAGGTCAATCCTTGAACATGAATTGCGCGATATGATTCGCGGGTTCCATGAGGATGACATCGGTATCCGTAATAATGTACCTGACCCTGTCCGTGACGGGGAAATTATTGATTTCCCGAAAGTGGAAAAGTTTTGGAAAGGGCTTGAACATTTCAAACGCGTTCAGCATTTCCTCGAAACCGAAGTGGATGATGTTTCTGCCGAAACGATCGGAGACGTTCTGCTTGACCTGTCTCAGTTTTATCGTTCGCTTTCCCAGCAGGAACGGAACCTCGTGTTTGGACAGGGGATACAGCAGATGGCAGATACCCTGTTCACCCGACTGCTGAACTATTTTGATTCACGCAACCGTGCAATAGCGCGTGATATCCTTGAAAACGGATTGACGCCGGCTAAACAAAAAGAATTTGAGTTTATGCGTAAGAATCTTGCCTTGCGCGTAATACATCCTGATAAGGTCTCTGAGTTCCTTTCAAATGAAACGCAGGAGAACCAGCGTCTGGTCCTCGGCAAAATCAACAGTATGGAAGGCGCTTTGAAAACGCTGGAGAAATCGAGGAAAATCGATGACTTCATTGTCACTCTATACAACAATTATCCTGAAATACTGACAGATCTTCAGCTCGCCCAGATTGAAGACGTATCGACTCAGATACAAAAACGCTGGGAAGAGCTCAATAATGCCATAAACGAAATGAACGCCAGCGCTGAAGAGGTGCAGAAACTGCTCGATACATTCCAGGGATTTCTCCTTCAGATAGGCACGCAGAAACTGCATAATGCCGCGCCGGTTACTCAGCAGGCTCTGGCAAACGGTATCGAATCAATAGCCGCTATTCAGAACCGTCTTGCCGAGTTGCGCACTAATGGGCTGGGCAGTGATATTACGCCTATCATAAACGAGATTCAAGGCGTTGCCCGTACCCTGCGCCAGGCATGGAAACAGCGGGTTGATCAGATACGCGCGCCGCTGGCAAAATATGAGGCACAGAGACAAGAACTTCAGGCTCAGATTGCCAAATATGAAGAAGCGAACCGGATGATTAACACGGATATTCTCAGCACGATTGATTCTTACCTGCGGACAGCTTTGTCCAAACCGTCAGGTGTCAATGAGCGGCTGGATATTATCAAGAATATGTTTGAAAAACGGCAGAGGCAGTCGGCTATCCTGCAGAATCTTTTTGTGGAACTGGTTATTAATCAGCGCTCTATTGATGATATCATCGCAGATATGAACGCCGGTAAAATATCGCTGACCAGAATTCTTCCTAATAATTTCGCTCAGGTTGTCAGATATGTACGGGAATCATATTTTGAATGGCCGTCTAATCAGGGCAATTTTGAAATGATGGTTGGCGATATACTGGAAATTATCGCCAATAACAGCGAGGAACTCGGCCTGCTTGATGAAGATGTACAGGATTTTAATTACCTGTTCCATGCCAGCTGGGAACTTAATATCAACGATAACAGGATACCTCATCCGGTACTTTTACTGACAGAGACGTATATGTCTAACTTCTTCCTGACCAACGATAGGGTTATGATTCTGCTTGCGCAGGATTTTCCTGATCTGAAGTCTCAGATTGATATCTATAACGGCTGGAAACGGAAGATAGCGGAAAATAATGCCCGGATTAAGGAAATCAGGACTCAATTAACAATGGATGTGGATTATAACGTTGATGTTGTAAATCAACGTGTGGAACGAATTGAACGTCTCAGCCGCAAAATGAATATGGTGCTCAATAAGTTGTCTGATAATGCCTATACTCTGGGCAAAAAATATTATTCCGCGCGTATCTCTGTATTGAATGACGTTCGTGCCGCGCAGGATGATATAACCGCTATGCCGAAACAAAGCAGGATACCGTTGTATACCCGCCTTAAAGACAGGCTCAGGGAGATGGCGCTTACTATCAATGCGTTAGCCGTTCAGCGCGGAAAAGTTCAGGAAACACCCGGCACCGGTACTGAAATTGTCAAGTTATCTAATGCCGAAGTTTTGAAGGAAGTCAAGGCGCTTGTTCCGAGGGGAGTTGCCGTTTCAACACGCCGCGATGCCGAGGAAGAACAGGAACGGGCTGAACTGGAAAAAGCCAGAAAACAGCATGAACTGGTTATATCTGAAATTGACGCCCGTCTTGCGTCGATTGAGAAAAAACTGCGGGTATACAATGGATTTCTAAGCCGTATTCAGGGCCACGGGTTCCGGCTGGCTAATATTGACCAGTTGATAGGATTTGCCGATCAGGCTGATATCAGCAGATTACGCGACGACTACAACCTGTTTGAAACGGCGAAGAGCGATCTGCTGAGAAACACATTCCCTGATCTGGTTCTCCTTAACATGCTGGAGAATCAGGATTTTCTCGATATGCTCGATGAAAAGGGTATAAGCGTTCTCCGCATGACAGCAGAACAGCAACGCGAGTACAAAGATCTGAACAACAACGCGGAAACGGAAGAAGACCTTGCCCGGTATATGAAACTTATGGAACTTGATTTGTTGTTACAGCAAGTACAGAAATTGCCTGTTCGAGGTCAAACTATTGACGCGGTGGTTATGCCCAAAAATAAGGAAAAGGAATTTAACGCCATTTTAAATAATTTTGTGGAGTTCCTTAATAATAACAATATTGACGTCGGCGCGGCTATTCGCCCTGACGCTCTTGGGTTGTATGAATATCTGATCTCTGACCGTATGTTTGACGGCGAAATGGTAAATACCCTCTTTTATATTCTTAAAAAGTCAGAGGGTGTCACTGATGCGAAACAGCGCATAATTCTTGCACGGACATTGGTCATGTTTTCGCAGATTGTGGTCTCGTTCAGTGATGCGCTGGCGGCGTATCATCAATCCGCGTTACAGGAAGAAAAAGCCAGCCTTCAGCGTATCAAACAGGAAAATCAGTCTGCCGCCGCTCAGATACAGGCGCAACTGGACAAGAAGTCATCGCTCCTCAGCAGGGTTGGTACAGGATTACGCCGCGTATTCACGAAAAAACAGGAAACCCCAACTACCGGACGTCCTGAACTGACGGACAGCAATATACGCCGCCTGCCGCCACGTATAACCTACGACGAATTTGACGAGGATTTACGGCTTGCGGCACAACGCAAACCTCTCGATGAACTTCAGGATGACGTTGACAAGCCTGATGACAAGAGCCTTGCCCGCAGGCAAGTTCAGAGCGCGGTCAATGACGCTATTCGTGAAAATATTGAAGCCGGAAGGGCTATACGCATTAATCTTGACACAATGCGAACCGGTGAACCGGCTACGATTGTATCTACCCTCATGTCCGATCTCAAGGCAGGACGGATTGATGACGCGGCGAAACGGTTTCAGACGCTGTTCGGTGAACTGCCTGCGTCGGCAAACACCACGTTGCAGGATATACTCGGCAACCCTGCTGTTCAGCAGAACCTTGAAAACGGATTGAATATACTGTTTGAGGTGCTTCAGCTCTCCGGATATCAGGATCTCACAGATTTTAATGTCACTATTTTACTTGATGACAGCGGTATCTTCTACCGCGGCGACGCTCTTGCTCATGTAGGTACTGCTCAAAGAGAACTGAAGAATATTTATCTGAATCTCGGTACGCTGGCGCATATAGCGTCATTGACCGGCGAAGAACAGGCGGCGGCAAAACGCATATTGCAGGCTGTACTGGAACATGAATACCGTGACTTACAGCGCGGTAACCATTCCGATGACATTGGCGTGGAAAATCCGGTTGTGCATAATGACAGGGCAATCGATATGAATGACGTGGCTGTGTTCTGGGAAAAGCTCCAGCTCATTTCCGCATCGAATGCGCTGGCCAAACTGCGCGAAAAGACAGAACCGTTCAGCCCGGCGGATATTAAAACAGTCACTGAATGGCTCGACACTCTCGCCCGTATAAGCTATGTTACACCAAGTTCGTTCCTTGCGGCACGGAAAGAAATCAGTTCATGGATAGGGCATGATAACTCCTACATATCAATGGCGGCGAACCAGAAAATGGGTCTTCTCTATGCTTTCTATGATTACCTTTTTGAGGAAGATATAAAAGCAGCACAGCAACGCGCAAACTGGGATATTTCGTTCTCATCACCGTATTACGCTGTCGAATCCAACCCTGAAGGCGGTATTGTCGCCGGAGTGATCGGTTCGGTTCTGCGCGATACGAATGTTGTGCGCGAGATGGTGTTTATACAGACTGGCAATCATTCAGTCACATCTGATATGATTCAGAATATCAAAATTGAACAGATCGGCGACAGGAACGGCGATTTTCTGCATGCGATCAGCGTCAGCGTTGCCGGCATAGCGGAGCCTGTCCGGTTTATACTCCGCCAGGCGAACTTGGAAGAACGGGGTATAGCCAGAGCAGTGAATCAAGATGCCGTACGGCGCGCGCTCAATGGAGAACAGCTGGATGTATTCAGCCGTGTCGGGGAAGAGGGTGTTCCTGTGGTAGGAAGGATTCTGTTCAGCGACACGTTCGCGTTTTTCGCTGAACGGGATGAAACAGCCCGTCCGGCTGTTGTTGAAGCGGCTCCTGTCGCGCAGGAAACCGGTACTGCTGAGCCGGCGGTTGGAACACCTCAGACAGTCAGCACGGAACTGCCAAGTGTTGAGGATATTGAAGAGGCGCGGCCTGCAACAGCGCCGTTCACCTTTGATGACCTGAAGAGTTATATTCTGCTGTACTCTAATTTACCGGTTCATTATTTGTTCGAACAATTGAACTTGTCCGGTTCGACATTTGACGAGTTTGCGCGCGATATTTTCTTTGCCATAATGGATGAACACAAAATCATTGATGACCGCAACGTCCCGACTGCTATTATCTTGCAGATTCAGGACTCTATTAATGAGTATGTGTCTAAAGAAATCGACCGTCTTGCCCAGGAACGGGCAGGGTCTGAGTCTCAGTTGTCGACTGACCAGCTGACACGGTCAATCATTGACACTGCCATTCAGAATGCCGGAGCTGTTGACAAACTCGCTCCGCGAGGGCTGAAAGCCAAAGTCCTTGATATCGGTATGGAAAATATCGTAAAAGTGATTAACCAGCTCAAAACAAGCAACCCGCAGGCGTCGGAACGGTTAAGCGAAGTGTACGCTCTTGTCAAATCGGCAAAGATAGCGGTTGTTCCCTCTGTTGACGGATCGTATGGTATCAGCACAACCCGTGAGGGATATCAGTTTACCTATTTTGACCGTATAGACGGACAGCCGGTGATATTTATTGGTGAAGGGTTCTATAACTCTCTGCTGGCTGGCGGTATAGAGGAAGTGCTTGTCCATGTCGGCGCGCGTGAACTGATGCGCGGTATGCCGGAAGAAAAGAAACTGAACGAATCGCAGATTTATCGTGAAGCGGCGGATATGCGTACCATATTTGGCAATACCCTGCCTGCCATGATCGAAGACCTGACTATGAAAGGGCTGGAGAACCAGCGGTTCAAACCGTTGATCGACAGGATCATGGAGCTTGGCAACATACAGACCTCACAGCCGTTGTCGCCGGCAACTCTTAATGAAGTGGTTTCCAAAATGAAGAGCGACCTTGAACTGGAAGTAGCCATCAGCGATGCCAGATTGCCGGACTGGGCTGAATTTCAGGTATCGCCTGACCTGCTGAAAAAAGCGGTATCCATCATAACTGTCGCTCAGGCAAAACCCGATATTTATCTTTTCCCGCAAGAACTTATACTGGCTGACCTGTCACCGGCAAACCTGATGCTCCGCAAGACGTTCCAGAAATTCCGCCTTGAGAATGAGAGGAACGAAGGGCGCAGTGCCATATTTATCGCCATCAGCCTTGATAACCAGCGGATGAGCGATTTCAAAGCGGCTCTGGATGGCAAAACCGTTCTGCGTGAAGGATCATCAAGTACCCAACTGTTTGATTTTATCGTTTCAGTAAAGAATATGGACGAACTGGTTGACCTGATAAGGGTGGAATACCCGCAACTGACCAGAGCCGACCTCCTGAACCGGGTGAAAATGATCGATGTGCCGAACGGCAGTCTCGCTCCATACGCTCTGGAAAACGGGTTCAGGTATCAGGTGGTTGACGACCAGCAGGCTGTTGAGGTGGTTGAAGATAAAGCGGTATTTATGATCGATGTGCTTCGCGCTTTCGGTACCAAACAGGTGCCTGATACTCTCACTGTGGTCGATATACGTACCGATGTGATTTTTGATGACGAGAATATGGAACAGCAGTTCGGTGATGTACTGAACGCGTTCAGGGCGTTTATGACCGAAGTTGATAAACTGGCGGGAGACAGCTGGCAGTATTCGCAGTTACTGAACCTGTTCTATACGAGGGTATATCCCTCTCTCGACGCGCCTACTGCCGAGAAGTTCCTGCTGTTCGATACGGTGAAAAATAATCTGGCAAGTAAGCTTGAGAACTATGTGCATGTATCTGAATTGTCCGTGATGTTTGTACAGCTCATTTCACGTGACGCGGTCGGGCGTGACTTTGCCTATCTGCAGGATAAACTCAAGGAACAGCTTGACCTGCATCTGATACGCAATGTCTACGATAAACTCAAAGCGTTGAACAATACGGCGCCGACCATCGCTGACCTGATGAAACGGGTTGATTCGCTGGGTAATATAGCGATCGTTGAGAATTACGCCAAGTACCTGCAGGTACAGGCGGGAGCGCGGTCTGTAAACCGGAACGTTATGGATCTGATCAATAAGAGTTTCAGGCTGGCAAACGAAGCGGCGTAATATATTTTCGCGCGGGCTATGTGTATGCAGGTACACAGCCCGTGCGTTTTTATGAGTTGTATTCGAGTGATTTCATTATAACAAAGAGGTAAGCGCGTCCGTCATTGATGTAGTTATCAGTTCTTTGAACGGCGTTTTTACCGGTACGGAACAGATATTATCCTTGCCTGCCATTTTGACCTGGTCGCGGGTGATTTTCGGCTGTTCGGAAAACTTTTCCATAAGAGCCGCCAATACTGACGCTACGGGCAGGGGAAGGCGTACTATATTCTTTTCTGCGCATCCAGCCGCGCCGGCGATGGTTGACGCTATCTCTTCCATGGTCATAACCTGAGGACCGCCAAGCTCAATTGTTGCTTTTTTTATGGAAGGGTCTATTGAAGCGTAGATACATTCCACCAAATCCATAATATACAGAGGCTGAAGCTTATTTTTGCCTGAACCGACTACCGGGATGAATGGCAGTCTGGTGATTGAGTCTGCCATGCGGGCAACAATTTTGCTGTTGCGGTGCCCGTACAGTTTGCCGAAGATCAAAGACGGCTCGAGAATGACATAGGGTATGCCGCTTTGTTTTATCGCTGATTCAGCTTCCGCTTTGGTTTTGTGATAACTGCTTGCGGCTTCCAGCGACGAACCGAGGGCGCTGATATAGATAATTTTTTTTACCCCTCTTTTTTTTGCGGCTTCCAGCAAAGTAGTGGTGACATCAGCGTGCAGTGTGTGAAGCGACATATTTTTCGGTTTATAGATACTGCCCACAAGATGGACAATCGTCGTGACGCCGTCCAGCGCGTTATACACGCTTTCCGCGTCAAGAAAATCTACAAGGCAATACGCCGCTCCGCAATCGGTTAATACCTCTATATCACGGTCAGCGGTATTTTTTTTAATCAGCCCTATGAAATCTTTCTTGTTCTCTTTTAAAAAATTGGCAAGGTGGATACCGATATACCCTGATAACCCGGTAATTCCGATCATACTGTCTCCTTATGGTCGCATGTTCATGATTTATATGATGTAATAATTGGCATAAATGTCAATATTTAATTGTTTTTGACTGCGCGGATGGTGCAGTAAAGCGCCGGGGCGTTTTCGTCGTCGGTGACTATGGGGACGCTCATTTCAAAAGGAAATCTGGTTACCCACGGCTGAAGGCGCACTTCTATGCGTATAGTGGACTGTGAAGGTATTGTATTATTTTTAGGCGGGATTATATCTACACCTGAGACAGGGTTCAGCTCACGTATCTGATACGAACGGGTATCGTTATTTTTAATTTCTATGTATTTTATACTGTCAGCAGGTTCAGTATTCAGATCAAAGAGAATAGTGCTTGTGAGCAGGCTCAATCCCCTGCGGGGCTCTTCAACCAGCGCGTACACGGTTATGCCGAAAATAGGCTGTTCAGGATCGTTACTGCGCACATATATTTTATGGGTATAAGCGCCGGGGCCTTTGCCTTTCGCGTCGTAATGTATCATACCGCTTATCGATGATTCAGGGCCGATTGTGCATGGCTTAAAATCGGAACTCAGGCACCCGCAACTGAATCGAATGGATTTTATGGACAGCGGTTCTGTGCCGGTATTGGTGAATTCGCAGGGCAGTGACGCTTTGCCTCCGGGCGCGACTTGTGTAAACTGGATGAATTCCGGCTTTACCTCAAAATCCGGTTCAGCCGCCGCCTGTCCGCATATGAGTGTAATTATTGCAAAGAGAACGAGAGCAAACTTATTCATTTTGTGTCGTTGTCAGGGCTACAATTGAGGAAAAACCGATATCGCGGGCGGTATCCATAACGAAAATGACATCCTTATAGGGGATATTCTCGTCTGCCTCAAGGATAACCGGTTCGTCCGCTGATTTTTCCAACCGTAATTTTGCGAGTTCCTTTCCGAGAATATCCGGCGAAATTTTTTCGCCATTTATATATATGACGCCTGTTTTATCAAGCGTGATTATAATATTTTCAGCTTTCTGCATTTCTGCGGTTTTAGCTTTCGGCAGGGAAAGGTCTATCCCCGGCTTCTCAATGAATGTCGAGGATACCATAAAAAATATTAACAGAAGGAACACCACGTCTATCAGAGGCGTGATGTTAATACCCATTTTCTTTTTCTGATTAATTTCTTCCGCAAACATAATTACCGCTCAATGTGAATACCGTATATTTTGCCGTGCAAGTCAGTTACGTGTCTGTCCATTAAAGCGACCAGTCCCTCCACTTTGCGTGAGAGCATGCTGTATGCCGCGAGAGAAGGTATCGCTACAATTAATCCAGCGACTGTGGTTATCAGCGCTTTGGATATGCCTGCGGATAAATGCTCCGCCTGTCCGACACCCATTTTGACAATAGTATCGAATACATCGATCATGCCCAGCACTGTTCCAAGCAGTCCCATAAGAGGCGTTACAGCGGCTATAAGTTCAAGCATAAATAATCCCTTATCAAGTGATTTCGCCAGCTGCCGCCCTGTCGCTTTTATCAGTTCCACCGATTCCTGATGCGGCAGTCCTGCGTTTACCACCATTGTTTTGACTATTGTTACCAGCGGAATATTCGCGTGATGCGCGCAGTAGTCGAGCAAAGAATCTTTTTTCTCCAAGGAAAATGATTGTATGCGTTTTACCAGTTCGGACGGTATCAGCCGTGACTGGCGAAGCATCGCCATCCGTTCCAGAATGATGGTCAATGTCAGAAGTGAACACAAAAGGATCGGTATCATGATAAACCCGCCCTTTTGTATAAGCGTTATAAATGATTCCATTATTTTCCTCCACTAAAAAAATTATTCAACATTATATCCGAACGTGGCATATACCCAAAGTTCTTTTTTACCTGATTGATTGATGTAGTCTTCAGGCAGAGGCTCAAACTGTGCGGATGCCTGTATTGCCGCTATGCAATCCTGTGAAAAAAAAGGGTTACCGTTCTGGTATACGCATTCAACGGCTTTCAGTCCGCCGTGTTCATCAACTTTAAAAACGACAATCGCCACGCTGGAAAACATCTCGGTACTATAATGCCGCATACGAAACCTCCAGTTTCTGCCGATCTTGCGTTTCATCTCCGCGTAGTACGGGCCGAGGCTGTGTTTGCGTATGTTGAACTGCAATTGGTTGATCAGTTCAGCGACTGAATCTATATCTGATTCCGCATTGTGTATAAGCTCATCGATTTTGGCGTCAAGCGGATCTGCCGGAGAAGCCGCCTGCGGCCCGCCGGACGGAATATCCATTACTTCCGGTTTCGGGGTGGGCATGATTTTTTCCTGCCGGGTAGCAATATCTTCTTTTTTCGGTTCAGGTATTTCTATTTCCGCTTTTGCCAGAGTTGGTTCGGGTTTGGGCATATCCGGAGCTTTTTGTTCTTCTTCATTTGCCTCCGGTTCAGGGATATCTTCATTTGACGCGTTATCGTTCGGTTCAGCCAGAGCCGGTGCTTGGGCTGTCTGTGCCTGTGTCATGCCCGGCGGCATGGGGTTTTGCGCTCCGCTTGGCGGCGCCGATGCGGTTTGCTGGGTATCGCTGATTTTGTCGATTGCCGGCGCGTCGGTGCGCTCTGCCAGTTTCTCGGATGGTTCAGGTTGTGCCGCTTTGTTGCTGGCATCGGATATATTCTCTGTCGGCTGATCGGGTTCGATTTCTTCCTGTTTCTGCGATTCCACGAAACGCATCCGTATTTTCGGGCGTTCCTGTAACTGTACCGTAGGATGCGGGCGGTACAGCGGAAAGGTCTGCCAGCCGCTGAATACCGCGAAATGTACCGACATTGATACAATAAAAGCTATGAGGTATGGTAATCTGTTCATAATGGTTATGGTTCAATCGTCCTTTTTTTAATAGCGATATCATACCACACCTTGCCTGAAAACCCGGTATGAAATAATCATTTTTACGTAAAACAAATACATTGACATCACCAGAGCGTGAATTTAGAATGAAATGTTCTAACAATACTGATTACTTGCCACAGGAGATATATATGAAAAAAACAGTTGCTGAAATAGCACAGATGATAAACGGAGAAGTCGACGGGGACGGCTCTATTGAGATAACCGGCATTAATGACCTTCAGGACGCGGATACCGGCGACCTTGTTTTCGCGGAAAACGAACGGTGGCTGGAAAAAGCGGAAGAGTCTCCTGCTTCAGCGGTCATAACAAACCGGTCTGCGGTTCGCGGTAAAAAGACGTTTATACGTGTCGATAACCCGAAATTGTCGTTCGGTATGCTGATGCATTTCTGCGCTCCGAAGATCAACTACAAACCGGGCGTGCATCCAACGGCGGTAATCGGGCAGAATGTGGTTATTGAAGAGGGTGTTTCCGTTCAGCCGTATGCGGTTATAGAAGATAATGCCCGTATAGGCAAAGGAACTGTCATCGGTGCGTCATGTTATGTGGGGCATGGCGTTCAGGTCGGCGAAAAATGTATGTTTCATCCGAATTCGGCGATTTACGCGTTCTGCCAAATCGGTAACAGGGTTATCCTTCATTCAGGCGTGGTGGTCGGCGCAGACGGGTTCGGGTATGTCGAACAGGGCGGAAAACGGGTTAAGATACCTCAGATCGGTATTGTGGTTATTGAAGATGATGTGGAAATCGGAGCGAATACCACTATTGACCGTGCCACGCTGGGCAAGACGATCATCGGATCCGGCACGAAAATAGACAATCTGGTGCAAATAGCTCATAATGACCGTATAGGAAGCAACAATATATTCTGCGCGCAGTCGGGTGTATCGGGAAGTTGTGTGATCGGCAATAACGTCATTATTGCCGGACAAGCAGGGCTTGCCGATCATGTTACCGTTGAGGATAATGTGATTATCGGCGCGCAGGCAGGCGTTCCGTCGAACAAAATTATTCGAGGAAACCAGATGGTGTTCGGCGCTCCGGCTCGGTCAGCCAAAGATACCAAACGCCAGATGGGCGCTCAGGCTCGGCTTCCATATTTCATCGATAAAGTAAAAGAACTGGAAAAAGAAATAGAATCGCTCAAAGCGAGTTTGAAGTAAAAACTAACTCGTAAACGGGTTGAAGTTTTTTTCTTCCGCGATGGACGTTTCAGAACCGTGCCCCGGATATACGATCGTGTTCAGGGGCAGGGTATATAATCGCGTGGTAATGCTTTCCAGTAACCGGACATGATTCCCGCCCGGCAAATCGGTACGGCCGACAGAACCCTGAAATAGCGTGTCTCCGGAAAACAGGTGGTTCCCCGCCAGAAAACAGACGCCGCCCGGCGTGTGTCCCGGCGTGGCGATTGCGGTAATGGCGTATTTCCCGAAATAAAACGTGTCGCCGTCTTCTAAAAATCTATCCGGCAACGGAATTTCAGATACTCTTATACCGTAGAGCAATGCATGGTTTTTAGCTTCAGCGACGTATATAATGTCGTCCTTATGAATGGTGATGTGTACAGCAAACCGCTGTTTCAGCGCCTGCAGTCCGCAGCAATGGTCGAAGTGTCCGTGTGTGAGCAGTATATGTTTTACGGTGATGCCGGTTTTATCGATAAACGATAATATATCTGACACATCTGAACCGGGATCAATAATAATGCCTTCCATGGTATCTTCACACCACAAAACGTAGCAGTTGGTCTCAAGCGGCCCGCATACAATCTTTTTAATTTTCATTATTACTGATCCTTTTGCTGGTTTGAACCTCTAACTGATGTCTGAGTACATCATGACTTTTTAAATTAACAAAATAATAACACCGTTTCAATGCTAATAAAATAGTGATGTGGGTATACTATACATTAATTTTTTTCGATCGATGGGAACGAAAGTGTAGGAAAATTTTGCCGGTCCGTTGAATAATCTGACATGAAATAAATCCCCGCCGGTTTTTCTGAAGGTATATAAAAAAGTTGTTTAAATGGTATTCATTTTGCATAAAGATCCTGTGACGGTAGCAAACAGGGGAGGTACATTATGACTAAAATCATGCTCTTTATGTCGGTTGCGTTGTCCTGGCAGCTTGTCTTTTCTGGAACGAATATGTCAACACCCAAAAGCCCTGATATCATTCTTCGTTTCGGTAACACCCTCGAGGACATCCTTAAAAACTGGAAATTGAAACCGCTGGTCGGTAAAGATGAGTACGGCGTGATTCGTCGTGAGAACGGGAATATTCTGCATATCCTGAGCAATCAATCCGCCTCGATATTGTTCAAGAAGGTTGATTTCAGCGTATATGAATACCCTATTATCCGCTGGCAGTGGCAGGTGAATGAATTCCCGAAATATGCGGAATCATCATCCGAGTACACTATTGATGACTACGCGGCAAGAATCTGTGTCGCGTTTCCAGCGTGGACAATCCGCTCAACTAAATTTCTCGTGTATGTCTGGGACGACCGTACTGATGAAATCGGTGTGGTAAAACCCAGCTCCTTTTCCGATAACTGCAAGATTATCGTGGTAGAAGGAGGCAAACAGAATCAGGGGCAGTGGGTCACTGAAGAACGCAATATTATCGAGGATTATATACGTGTGTTCGGAAGTGAACCGAAAAAAGCGGCCGCCGGCATCGGTGTCATGAGTGATTCGGACGACACGAAATCGTCAACTGACGCATACTATCACAACATTTATCTGAAATCGGAAATATAAAAGGTTAAAGATTAAAAATTTTATTTGATGAATCTCTCCTGAAGCGTTACCGTAAAGGATGTACCCCGTAACCAGGGTTTCTTTGCGGTAACGTTTTTTTTGGTGCGCGATATATGAAAAAAATAATTTTGATTATCAGCTCGTTAATTTTTCTCAGCGTTGTTATAGCTGTATTGAAAATGGCGGTTCTTCCTTTTTTCTTTCAGCCGGCGATGCTGGAATTCCCCGCTGAACAGAGCGACCGGCTTGAACAGAATATTTTCGCGTCATCGGACTGGCAATCGTTTCTTGATCTTTTTCCTGAAGCACAGCGAAGCCCGTCGCCCGGCACGTTTTTCAGGGAAGGCGACTCGACTCCGTATTTCCTGTACCGGAAAGGCGAACAGTATACCGGCGAGTACACCATGGATGTATGGCTTTTCGCGGTTATCACAGCACAGGCAAACAAACTTTCTTTTTCTTCGGTCAGGATGCGAATAAATATCCTGCGCAGTCACAGGGTGATCGGCTCGTATATCCTGAACGCTCATGAAACAAAAGAGGCTTTGAGCATGACGAGCAAACAGGATTTTGTGTCTCACCTCCTGCTAAACCTGTACAATCCTGATGAGGAATAACCTTCGTTCTTAAAGTATGGTTATAAAGCTGTTGATTTTTCTTTTTCAACCAGTTAGTATTTCTTTGTGCTGACACCGAACGGGGTGTGGTGAATTTAGAGAGAAGGAGGAGAGGTAATGAAGAAAATTGAGGTGGTTGATTTGTATGGTGTCGATTACAGCAAAATGACTGAGAAAATCAATGAAGTCATGGCGAATCTTCAGGAACAGGGCAAAATTGTGGTTGATTTCCGCGTTATAGGCGCGGCATTAAATAAATGTGCTGTATTCATAATGTACGAAGATTGATTTTATAATAGTTCATTCAGCCCTCAATGCCGGATGTGTGCATTGAGGGCTTTTTTTGTGCCGATTCGCGTTTTTTCCCGCCGAAAATATGTACCCTGAAATTAATCTTTTTCTGAGACTGCCGATAACTTTTCACGGAGACATGGCAATAACCCGGAAATCAACCGGGATAATACAACGGGTACGAATAATATACTGAAACAGTCCGAGAGGTTCCATGAATTCCGAGATTATCCTCGATATTCTTCAGGCAATCGATAAGATTTCTTCGCATCAGGCGGAAGAAGCTCGCAAATTCAGCTCTAATTCCGGCAAATCCGTGCGCCAGTCGCTGGTGGAGCTTGGGTTTGTCAAGCCGCTGGAAATAGCCAAGGCGCTGGCGTATCAGTTTGGTATGGAACTGGTCCAGCTTGACCGGGCTCTAATAGATCCTGAGGTGATTAAGTGCATACCGCGCGATATAGCGTACAAATACCAGATTGTTCCTGTGAAGCTGGACAATGATTTGCTTACCGTAGCTATATCCGACCCTCTTGCCCTTGATATACTTGAAAATCTCCGGTTTGAATTGAATCTGGAGGTTGACGGTATTGTTGCCATGGAAGAAGAAATACAAACCGCTCTGGAGCGATATTACGGAGCTGAAGAGGGTAAAATCGATAACCTTCTTAAAGATATTCAGGACGGCGGTATATCCATTGCCGGTGAAGACGACGTACTCAGCGATAACAGCGATGAACACGCGGAAAACGATGATGCCCCGGTTATCAAACTGGTCAGCATGATTATCAGTGAAGCATTCAGGCGTAAAGCGAGCGATATTCATATCGAGCCAATGGAACGTAAACTCCGTATCAGATACCGTATCGACGGCATTCTTCAGGAAATCCCGAGCCCTCCCAAACGCCTGCAGGGATCGGTTATATCCCGTATAAAAATTATGGCTAACCTCGATATGGCTGAACGGCGATTGCCTCAGGACGGGCGTATAAAAGTCAAGGTTGGCAAGAACAAGACTATTGACCTCCGCGTATCTACGCTTCCTGCCAATCATGGCGAGAGCGTGGTATTGCGTATTCTCGATAAAAGCGGGCTGACGCTCGGTCTTACCGAACTGGGTTTTTTTAATGATGACGAAGCGCTGATATCTCAGCTTATCAATATGCCGAACGGCATTATGCTGATCACCGGGCCGACCGGGTCAGGTAAAACCACCACACTGTATTCGTGCCTGCATGTGCTCAATAAACCGGACAGAAAAATTATTACCGTTGAAGACCCTGTTGAGTATGTTCTGAGCGGTATAAATCAAGTTCAGGTGCGGAGCGAGATAGGACTGAGTTTTGCCTCGGTTCTCCGCTCATGCCTGCGTCAGGCGCCGAACGTTATCATGGTTGGTGAAATCCGTGACCTCGAGACTGCGGAAATAGCAGTGAACGCATCGCTGACCGGGCATCTTGTATTCAGTACCCTGCATACCAATGACGCATCGGGTGCGGTTACCCGTCTGATAGATCAGGGCGTAAAACCGTTCCTTGTGGCATCATCTGTGCGTGCTATTCTGGCACAACGCCTTGTACGATGCATATGTTCTAACTGCAAAGAAAGCTATACACCCAGCATGCGGGAACTGGAATTGCTGGGAATACCCGCTAATCAGGCAAACAATGTGGTTTTGTATCGAGGCGCAGGGTGCGCCAACTGCGGAAACAGCGGGTACAAAGGACGAAAAGGTATATTTGAAATACTTATAATGAGTGATGAAATTCAGCGGTTGGTGTACCAGAAAGCGCCCAGCTCACAGATACGAACCCGTGCCCGGGAAATGGGTATGCGTACCTTGCGTGAGGATGGATTGCGCAAAGCTCTGAGCGGTATGACGACCTTAACTGAAATTTTACGTATTACACAAAGTTATGATGATTAAACGGATTGTTCCCTGAGCAGGGATAGGAGGCTTTCTGTATGGACATTCAGGAACTTTTGGAAATAGCGATTGAGGAAGACGCGTCAGATATTCACCTGACTGTCGGCAAACCGCCCACATTGCGTATAGACGGGCATCTGGTTACGCTCGACAGCAGACAGCTCGAACCGGATGACACGAGAAACTATATAAAAAGTATCACATCCGATGCTCATCAGCAGTTACTGCGTGAACAGGGCGGAAGCGATTTCGGGTTTGCCTACGGTGAACTGGCACGGTTCAGGGTCAGCGTGTTCCGCCAGAAAGGGCAGTACGGACTTGTGCTCCGCCTGATCCCGTCCCGCATCAGGACACTGGACGAAATCGGGTTGCCCCTGATGCTCAAGGAACACCTGTTCAAACCCCGGGGGCTTATACTCATCACCGGGCCGACCGGGTCAGGTAAAACGTCAACGCTCGCCAGCATGATTGACCTGATCAATACGGAAACAGACTCGCATATATTAACGATTGAAGACCCGATAGAATATTTTCATTCTCATAAAAAGGGTATTGTGAACCAGCGTGAAGTGGGGGTGGACGTACCGAGCTTTGCCGAGGCTATTAAGCGCGGACTGCGTCAGGATCCCGATGTTATTCTGGTGGGTGAAATGCGCGACCTGCAAACAATGGAAGCCGCCATCACCGCCGCGGAAACCGGGCACCTTGTATTCGCAACACTGCATACGACCGGCGCCGCTCAGACTATTGACCGTATTATAGACGCGTTTCCCACAAACCAGCAGGAACAGATACGCAGTCAGTTGTCTGTATGTATTGAGATGATTATATCTCAGCAGTTGTTGCCGCTTTCTGCGGGTAAAGGGCGTATTGCCGCTTTTGAGATTCTGGTGACCACGCCGTCGATACAGAACCTCATTCGCGAGAATAAAACGTATCGTATTACCTCGGATTTGCAGACAGGCGGCAAATTCGGCATGCAGACACTCGACGCGTGCCTGCTCAGCATATTTAATAACGGGCTGATCGACTACGAAAGCTTAATCACCAAATGTAACGATCAGGAATGGGTTTACAACAAATTGCGTACTCAATAAGGAGCTCTGAACCGCAATGAACTTTTCACAAGACCAGATCGTAGGGCAGTTACTCTTTGAACGGGGAGTAATCAGTGAAGAACAGCTTCTGGAAGCGCTGGAAGAAAAACAGCGTTCCGGGAAACTGCTGTCGTACATTCTGGTAGATTTCGGGTTCGTGACGGAACACGATCTGCTGCAGACCATCGGGCAACAGCTCAACATGGATGTCGTTGACCTTAACCAGCTCGATATAGCCCAGTCCGTCATCAACAAGATTAATCCGACCATGGCGCGGATGTATCAGGTTGTGCCGGTCGATTTTTTTGATAACGTGCTCACCATTGCTATGGCTGACCCGTTAAACCCAAATATTCTGGATGAACTCAGGTTTATTGTGGACTGCGATGTCAAAGGCGCTATCAGCAACGCCAAGGATATTGAGAAGGCGCTTGAAAAATATTACGGCATGGAAGAATCGGAAGAGTCCATTTCCAACCTGATCGACAGTTACGATGATTTTGACCTTGATATGGATTTGCTCGACGACGACCGCAGTGATATCACCAACCTAACCGAAATGGTGAACGAGGCTCCGGTCATCAAACTGCTTAACCTTGTTCTTTTGCAGGCTATAAAAGATAAAGCCAGCGACATTCATTTCGAACCGTTTGAAACGGATTTCAAAATCCGGTACCGTGTAGACGGCACTTTGTATGAAATGATACCTCCTCCGAGGCATCTGGCTCTGGCGGTTACATCGCGTATTAAAGTCCTCGCCAACCTGAACGTGGCGGAACGGCGACTGCCTCAGGACGGACGTATACAGCTGAATGTCGGCGGTAAAAATATCGACCTGCGCGTTTCCACTCTGCCCACTGCGTTCGGAGAAAGCGTGGTGATGAGGGTGCTTGACCGAAGTAATGTGTCTCTTGACCTTGAAAATATCGGGTTATCGGACAAAATATTGTCGTTTATCGGCGAGATAATTGAGAAACCGAACGGCATATTTATTGTTACCGGCCCGACCGGATCAGGGAAAACCACGACTCTGTATTCCTGCCTGCGCAGGGTGAACAGCATAGACAGTAAAATTATTACCACTGAAGACCCGATCGAGTACGACCTTGACGGCATCGTTCAGGTAGCTATACGCGACAGCGTCGGATTAACGTTCTCACGCTGTTTGCGCGCCATACTGCGACAGGATCCCGACAGGGTGATGGTCGGGGAAATTCGTGACCTCGATACCGCCCAGATCGCTATCGAGGCGTCGCTTACCGGACACTTTGTGTTTAGTACCCTGCATACCAATGACGCGCCCAGTAGTATTACCCGTCTGATGGATATGGGGATCGAGCCTTTTCTTTTGACGTCGTCACTGGAAGGAGTACTTGCCCAGCGTCTGGTCAGGACAATATGTAAAGAATGTAAAACGCCCTATGAGCCGACACGTGAAATTCTCGCTACGGCGGGCCTGACCATGGAAGATGTGGAAGGGCATAAACTCTACTATGGCAAAGGGTGCAAAACCTGCAACAACACCGGTTACAAGGGACGGACAGGCATATACGAGTTATTAATAATAAATGATGCGATTCGTGAAATGATACTTGAAAGCGCACCGCAGTCTGCACTTATGGCCAAAGCGCGGGAAATGGGCATGCAGACTCTCAGGGAAAACGGGTTTGAAAAGGCATTTCTGGGACAGACCACACTCGAAGAAGTTCTGCGCGAAGCGTAACAGGCTGAAGAAAAGAAGGGGACGAAGCGATGCCTAAATTTAAATATGTCGCCATGACCAATCAGGGTAAAGAAGTTACCGGGACAATAGATTCCGAAAACACCACTGTCGCTATTGGAAAACTGCGCGAAAAGGGGTTGTTTCCTACAAGCGTAACTGTTGAAAAAGGGAAAGGGCAGGCTAAAACAGGCACGCCCGGGTCGCCGAACCAGAAAAAATCCATGCTAAGCGCTGAGATTACGCTGTTTACCCCAAAACGAGTTAATAGCGGGTTACTGGCGTTGTTTACTCGTCAATTGGCTACACTGATCGATGCAGGCCTTCCTTTGCTTCGAAGCCTGAACGTGCTCCGTGACCAGCAGAAACCCGGATGCCTGAAAAATACGCTTGGCGAAGTGACGGTTATGGTTGAGGGCGGATCGTCTTTTTCCGAAGCGCTGGCGAAATTCCCTAAAATTTTCACAAAATTATATGTCAACATGATTAAAGCCGGCGAGGCAGGCGGTGTGCTCGAAGTGGTGCTGAACCGTCTGGCTGAGTTCGCTGAAAAGAGCGAAAAACTCAAAAAGAAAGTTAAGTCAGCCATGATTTACCCGGCGTTTGTTATCACTGTGGCGATAGCAGTATTAACCTTTTTGATTACGTTTATCGTGCCGAAATTCGCTGAGATGTTCAATGACCTTGAACTGCAGTTGCCGTGGATGACCAAATTCCTTATTCAGATCAGTGACTTGTTCAAAGAACAGTGGTATATACCTATCGCGTTTGTAATTAGTTTTGTGGTAGGTATTAAGATAACGAGGCGTTCCAATCAGGGAAGGTATTACATCGATAAACTGCTGTTGCGGTTCCCTCTGGTCGGCATGCTGATTAAAAAGATCGCGATTGCCCGTTTCACGCGTACGCTGGGTACTCTGATCACCAGTGGTGTGCCGATTCTTCAGGCTCTGGTTATCGTAAAAGATACTGCCGGTAACGAAGTTATCGCCAGAGCGGTGGAAAAAGTCCACGACAGTATTCGTGAAGGTGAATCTATTGTCGAACCTCTTAAAGTGAGCAAAGTGTTCCCGCCTATGGTAATCAGTATGTTTGAAGTCGGTGAGGAAACAGGCGCTCTCGCTGAAATGCTTATCAAAATAGCGGATAACTATGACGAAGACGTCGACGCCGCGGTCGAGGGGCTGACGTCATTGCTCGAACCGTTCCTGATTGTATTTCTTGCTGTTGTTGTAGGGTTTATCGTTATAGCGATGTTTATGCCGCTCATATCGTTGTTGCAACAATTATAATGCGAACGGGCCGATGGAACTGAAAGCCAAACTTTTCGTCTATATATGTATCTTCTCTCTGGTTCTTACGTTTGTCGCCGGTACGGGCTACTTTTTTCTGATACGCCAGCGGGCTCAGCAGAGCATGATTACAGGGCTGTATGCGCTTGGCGAACCGGGTAATGTCTCATCGGTAGAGCAGTCCGTTAAAGCGATGTGCGCCTCCGTGCCGTTTGTGAAAAGGTATTATTTCGAGCATGAGTACCGGAATGCAGAGCTGTTTAGGTTGCAGACGTCATCAGTATTCAATAACCGTGTGGCGATTCACCTGAGAAAATCGGCAAAATTTATTGTTGTGGAATTTTATACGCTGGGCGCGTTTATGCGAAGCGCTCATAACATATTCCTCTTATCCCTGCTCCTTCTTTTTAATCTGGCGGTATGTTCTTTAGCCTACACGGGTGTTTCTTACTATTTGCTGACGCCTCTTGACGAAATGCGGCGGGTGATACGCTCAAGCGTGGCGTGCAGGGCAACGCATGGAGTGTCGTTTTTTGACCGGGACGGATTCATGGGTAACCTCGGCAAACAACTTAACCAGCTTCTCTACGAACTTGACCAGAGGAGGTCTGAACCGAACCCTGCGGCTGAAGCGTCCATGGAAAAACGGCACGGCGACGACCATTCCACGTCCATAGCACAGCGGCTGTCAGCTACCGGACGGCTTGCGGCGGGTATCGCGCATGAAATAAATAATCCGCTGGGCGGTATGATAAACGCCGCGCGGGCACTGCTTCGCAACGAATCGCATTCGCAGAAAACGAGGGAATATCTCGAACTGATTATGGACGGGTTAATGCGTATTCAGGATACCATCAGGAAAATACACCATTTTAAGTTTTCCAATACCAGAAACACGTATCATCCCGTATCAATCAAGGAGAGCCTCCTTCGCTCGGTTGGATTTATCGATCATGTACTGCAGGAAAAAAGTATCACCATAACCACGGATATACCTGACGGGCTTCCGTCTGTTCTCGGCAATTACGGCGACCTCCAGCAGGCGTTTTTAAACATACTGAAAAACGCGGTTGAAGCGGTGGAAGAATATGGCGCAGTATCTGTAAAAGCCTCACACGTGAAAAGTAATGTCGAAATTATTATTGCCGATAATGGTTGTGGGATGACTGAGGAAGAAATAGAACAGGCGTTTGACTTGTTTTTTACTACAAAAAGTTCTATGCGCGGGTCAGGATTAGGTATGGCGATCGTGCATAATATTATCAAACATCACGGCGGGTCTTTGTCGATATCGAGTGTAAAAGGGCTCGGTTCCGATATTAAAATTACCCTGCCGGTACACGAAAGAGTTGCGGCGCGTTAATATGACATGGGACATGACAGTACTAATAATTGATGACGAACAGACAATACTTAAAACCCTTGGCGACGAGCTGTTCGCGGAAGGGTACGACGTTCATTGCGCAGGATCTATTGAGGAAAGCGTCGGATTCTTACAGCGCAATAATTACCTGTGCGTCATCAGTGACATACGCCTGCCTGACGGCGACGGCATGGAACTGCTGGAAGCCATAAAACGCGACCGCCCCGATACGGAAGTGGTCATGATAACCGGATACGGCACAATTGATTCCGCTGTGGCGGCATTGCGGCAGGGCGCGTTCGATTATGTACTCAAACCGTTCTATAATGAGGAAATTGTCTGCATTCTCAACAGAATCAGGGAAATGAAACAACTCAAAGAAGAGAACACAAACCTTAAGAAAGTTATCAAGGAACGGATATCCCTTGACCGGATTATCGGCAAAAGCAAAAGGATGCAGGATATATTCAACCTGATCCAGACAGTTGCCCCGACAGACGCGAATATACTCATCGTCGGCGAAAGCGGCACAGGAAAAGAACTGGTCGCTGAAGCGATACACCATCTGAGCAAACGCAAAGACAACCCTCTTATCAAAATGAACTGTGAGGTATTCAGCCAGTCATTGCTGGAAGATGAATTGTTCGGGCACGAAAAAGGGGCGTTTACCGGCGCGGCACGGCGTAAGCCGGGCAGGTTTGAAATGGCTGACGGCGGAACATTGTTCCTTGACGATATCGACGACCTTGACCCCCGCGTGCAGGTGAAACTCCTCCGGGTGCTTCAGGAGCGGGAATTTGAACGTATCGGCGGAACCGATACCATCAGCGTGGATATACGCATTATCAGCGCCAGCAAAACAGACCTGAGAACCGCGTCTGCCGAAGGTAATTTCAGGACAGACCTTTTTTACCGCCTTAACGTTGTGCCTATTAAGCTTCCGCCGCTGCGTGAACGGCGCGAGGATTTGCCGGTACTCATAGAACATTTTCTGAAAATGTACAGCAAACACCCGGACGTGCATTTTGATTCGGACGCCATGAACTTATTGTTGTCATATGACTGGCCGGGCAACGTCAGGGAACTTGAAAATACCATTGAAGGGACGCTGGCTGTTGCCGGAGACGCTGAGGTTGTTACGCTTCATCATATTACCAACGACGCGGTCGTCCGGTGCGAAGCGGTGCCTGAAGAACAGTACAACTCATCCCTCGCACTCGATGAAGTTCTGAACGAATACGAACGACGTCACCTGCGCAGTGTTCTTGCCATGACTGAAGGAAAAAAATCCAAAGCCGCGGAATTGCTCGGTATCAGCAGAAAATCGCTCTGGCAAAAACTGAAACAGCACAATCTGGATCCGGAATGAATCTCCCGTTACTGCACGGTAACGAAAATAGCGAAAAATCCTCACAAATTAACGAAATATGACGATAGTGTAGAATAAGCAAGCGTGTGTTTACAGGCATGATAAATGCTTTATTTCTCATCAGGAGTGTACCTGCGTATGCAAAAAGAAAATGGTTTTACCTTAACCGAACTGCTTATAGCGATGATTATCATGCTGGTTCTTGCCGGCATCGGACTGCCGACGATGATCTATCATTACGCTCGGGCAAAACAGCAGAAAGCCATAGCACAGGTACAGCGTCTTGAAACCGCACTGGAACAGTTCAAGTCAGATATGGGCTATTATCCTGTTGAACTGACCGAGGGCGAGTATTTCGGCACGACTTCCACCGACACATCAAAACGAGCCGCTATTATTCAGGCGCTGAGCGGATACGACAAGAATCAGAATAAAGTAGCCGCATGGTGGGATGACCAGTACTGGCACGGCCCGTATCTGGAATTTGACAAAAAGGAACTAGACAGCAGTGGGCAGTTTATAGACCCGTGGCAGGAAGCGTACTTGTTTGACGGTACCGCCGCAGGGAGGGATTTAAACAATACCGCGTCGTTTGATATTCTTAGCAAAGGCCCTGACCGGATCTGGAACGCCGGTACGCCCGGACATACTGATAATGACGATAATATCGTCAATTGGCTTCCGAATTACGTGAACGATTAAATATAAACATAGATGCAGTACGGAGGAATAACGCATGCGTAATACATCAAAAGGGTTTACTCTGGTTGAAATGCTGGTGGTGATGGCTATTATTGCTATTATTGCCGGATTCCTGTTTCCCACAGTGCAGAAAGTCAAAGAAAACGCCCGTACAGCGCGCGCTCGTGCCATGATGGAAACACTCGGGCTTGCCCTGCAGGCGTACCGTGTTGACTGGGGGGTATTCGGCCCGAACGAAAACGACCTCAATGACAGCGGTGCACTCTATACCATGCTGACCACCTCAAAAAAGAATGGACCGTACATGGAATTCAAAGAGAGCGATATAGACGATGACGGATCCAAAAAGAAACTGCTCGACCCGTGGGCTGGTTTTTATATCGTTGTCGTGGATACCGATGGCGGATCTAACTCGGTTCCCGCTCATAACCGCCATAGTTTCGATATCTCATGCACCAGCAAGACCGGTACTGAAATCAATAACTGGGAGTGATTATATTTATGAACCGCGCGTCGCAACGGGGTATTACATTACTGGAAATCATGATCGCCGTGGTAATTATGATTACCATGACTGCCCTTGCCCTGCCATCCCTGACGAAATTCAGTGAAAGCATGAGCCTGCGGTCTGCGGCGGTTCGCATAAGCACTATGATGCGCCTTGCCCAGCGGTATGCCATTACGTATAACGCCATTTACCGTGTGGATATATACCCTGACCAGAACTGGGCAGGCATATACAGCAATGATTCGGGCGGTGCGCTGATCGGTAAACTCTATCTGCCTCCGAATCTGATAAACATCGCTACAACTACCATCAACGGTACAGGATCCGCTGACATGATCGATAAAGGATCCATACTTTTTTCACCGAAAGGTACAGCGTCGCCTGCGGCAAATATACATCTGGTGCGGACAAACAGCTTTTTCTCCAACACGGAAGATCCATTCGGCGTTTCGGTATCGAGCCCGATAACGTACTATCAGCCGGGCTATAACTATTCGGCGGTTTCGTCCGACGAAAAGGAAATGTGTTATACCCTCGCGGTAGACAGTTCTACCGGAAGGGTCAAACTGCATAAAACCGGTGTGGGAGGGCCATGGGACTGATGAAGCGAAATACATCAATGCCGGTTAATTCCGCCGGTTTTACTCTTATAGAAATAACAGCCGCGCTGGCGATACTGGTTATGGGCATACTGAGTATTCTCGCTCTGTATCCCGTAGGATTGGTTGCCACGCGCCGGTCTGAAGACCTCTTTATTGCGTCCAAACAGGCGCATCAGGTATTCGCTGACCTTGAATTCACAGACAACGCCAATCCGCCGTTTGTCGATTCAGGCACATTTGAGTTCCAGAAAAAGTTTCAATCCGATGAATTTTTTTATTTATACCGTATAGACGACATAGGCGGCGTGACGGTACCCGGAGAGACATTTTCGTATCCGAATAATACCTATTACGTCCGGCTTGCCGTATACCGCAACGACGTGTATGCAGGGGGAAGCGCCACAAGTCCCAACACGCCGACAGGCAAAGCCATAGAAACGTTCAGGAGCTTTATCGCAAAGGAATAAAAGGAATATATGGTATGAGACGAACAACTAACAACGGTTTTTCATTACTTGAACTGCTGATGGCTGTGGCCATTATGGCTATCATCGTATCTATGCTCTATACCATATTCCAGACCTCGACGCGCGTATGGGGAAAAGCTGATTCGCGTGTGGAAATGATGCAGAACGTGCGGGTCTTCTTTGACCGCGTAGCATACGACCTCGACACATCGCTTGTGAGCGAGGCGAAGAACATCAATTTTGTCGTTAATGAAAAATCGATTTATTTTGTATGCAAAGGGATATATCACAACGGGTCGGACACTGTCGAGGGGTATCAGGAAGTAATGTACGAACTGATAAACGGCGGTACCGTCGACGTGGATTTTTCCGATGATGTCATTCAATGCCGTATTCGACACTCACAGTCCGGAGGTACGTTTGCGTACGAATCGAATTTCGCAACGCTGAACGGGCTGGGTGCCAAAGAAATATCGGCGTATGTCGCCGACCTGACTTTTGAGTGCTGGAACCAGCTTACCGGCGAATGGATAGACTGGTCCAGCTGGCCGGGCGCATCGGGCACACCGGCGTGGAATGTGCTGAACCCCATATCGTCAAACGACCCTGACGATGCGGACTATCAGCCGACAGACCCGTCCAACCGCGGAATCAAACCGTTTAAAGTCAGGGTGACTGTAAAAATGGTACAGCCGGATAGTGCGGAGATGATCAATCATTTTGATTCCAGCGGGTTCAATAGTTATACGTCCGGGCAGTCCGGGACGGATCGGGAAAAAATAATCGCGGAGCTGGAAGAACGAGGGCTGTTGTACGAGTACTCAATCACGCTCAGCCTGAACCAGTCGCACTGATAAGGAGGCACACCATGAAAAAACGCCTCGGACAAGCCGGTCAGAAAGGTATGGCTTTGCTTATTACCCTCCTGATTTTGGCGGTACTTTCCATCATGGCAACAACCATGGTAACCAACATGACGCTGGACCAGAAAACGTCGTCCAACGTCAATACCGACATATCCGCCCAGTATATCGCAATGGCAGGATTGAACCACGCTATCGGCGTACTGCGCGACGATCTTGACTTTATTAATTCGTCCACGTCGTTCGAATCGTACGACTGGAACACGGAAAACTCGTTCAGCGACGACTGGAAAACCGTATTCAGCGGCAGTGACGTTGATATTGCCGACACTATTTCCCGCAGTACCGGCGATCTGGCTGTCGGCACCCCTGACGCAAAATGGATCTACCTGCACCAGTCTCCGGGAGATGCCGGCTCGCCCGTGATAGGACGGTATGCGGTGCTTATCGAAGATGAAAACGCGAGAATGAATATTAATGCCGTCGGTTCGGATTTTGATTCCGTTGAAGCCGCGCAGGAAGGTGTGTCTACTGTTGAAATCGACCTGCGCGACCTGTTCGAAAATATTTCAGGAGTGACAGTTTCTCTGGCTGACCTGATTGCCGCATCGTCAATGAAACCATTCGCTGAACTGGAAGAACTACGCAAAATCAGCGGGATAGACGATGCAACATATACAAAAATAGCGCCGTACCTTACGTTATACTCTGCCGATCATGATATGTATTACGATTTGTTTGGAACTCCGGTGACCTATTATCCGCGTATCAATGTGAACTATGAAACACGCCTGAATTACCTGAAAGAAATTTTTACGCGCATGTTCTGGGCTGATTCTCGCAAGGATGTGATGGCGTCTATTAATATCATCGATTATCGAGATGAAAACCATGTTCCCTCCGTATACACCGAATCGGAACTGGGCGTTGACATGAACGGCAGTGGATCGGTCAGCAGTTCGACCAATGTGTATGGTGTGGAAGGTATACAGATAAACGAGCTGTTGACTCAGGCATCTGTTGTAATTGAAGCGAACGATACAATAACCGGCAGTTATATCATAGAAATAGACAGCGGTAACTTTACCCGCAATGCATCGTATTTTAATGGGTTGTCTGTGGATGAGACGAACAAAGCAACAGCAGTACTTGAAATACCATGGGATAACGGCCAGTTCAAGGTTGTTGTGTATTCATCCGCTGAAGTCCCTAACGATTCCGTATCGTGCAGGGTAGAAGGAGTCGGTTATTTTTCCGTGCCTGCGGGCGGTTCGCTTCAGTATATTGCCACAGTCTCTGACGGGATACTGACTATCGAACTGGAAGACCCCCTGCAGTATGACGGAATGGGCGGGCTCGCCGCGACGCAAACGCCGAGCAAAATTGAAAAAATAGAGATTATCGGCGGCGACTATATTGAAATAGTCAACATTAGCCGCGAATCAATAACATTAACCACTGACTGGACTTTTGTATGCGATAACGGAACTCCTGCTGATACCAGCGATGACAGGGCATACCATCTTCCCTCCGATGTGACGTTAAGCGGTGTTACTTATACCAGTACTATGGATCCGGTAACAGTTACGTACGATTATCTCGTACTGACAAACAGCCCGAAACTGGTGGAGATGGCATTTGATTCCGTTGTTGATGGTGTATGGAACGGCGATATCAGTGTCTTGCTCAACTCTTCAGGAAACCCGTTGTTCGACCTGCTGGATGTCGGCGAATCCATCACCATAAAAAATGGCGATGGAGATGTGATTGACCATATCAGTAAACCGGATAATAACGAGTATTCGGTGAAAGGGTATATCAGCATAGCCGCCAAGATAAGCAGGGAAAAACGGTCGCCGGAACTGGATATTGACATTGATTCGGTGACTGTCTGGGATTCGTCCACTACTGCCGGCAACTCGGCAGGGCATTTTGGTACGCCGGGAGCGCAAAATACCTTGTCTGGGCCGAGTTATGTTACTGTGCGCGATGACGATATTACCAACCCGTTTTTTATGTACGAATTGCCGAAAAACGAGTACATAAACAATCCTGCGGGCGCGTTAACGAACGCGGAAACCATATACACGTCCATTTACGATAAAATAGGGTTTGATGTATATACCATGCGGGCTGAGGATTATTATCAGAAAACGTCGTGGACGCTTATGGGCGGGGCATCGAACTATCTGGCGTTATCGAACGGCGTTACGTCAGGGGCAAAAATATCCGCTCATTGCGATTACAGCGGCAACAATATTCCTGACGGCGAGTACCGCCTCTTTCTCAAAGGATTGCAGTCAGGGGAAATTCATTCAATTACCGGGACGTATCTTGATACGGGCTCGAGTACTATTCTGTCCAAGACGGTCAGCGTCACCACGGACGAATCAGGTTTAACCTGCTTGAACGGCGTTTACAGTTCTTCTGCGGATGAGCTTCTTCCTTTTTCTGTGGAAAACGCCTTGTTCAGTCTGGTTGACAATTGTGACGCGTCTACGCCTACAACACAGAATACGGCGGATGAGTTTGTGTTACAACCTGTCGGTTTCGATCCTGTCTTGGCAGGTAAAATTAATGTAAACACCGCTGACGTAAAAACTATTCAGGCTTTGCCGGGAGTAGACAGCACACTCGCTCAGGCAATTGTAACCCAATCGCTGTCGTCTCCGTTTAACAGGCTGACAGACCTGCTTATGGTAACGGGGTTATCGTTTAGCCAGTACTGCAAAATAGCCAACCTTGTCACAGTTCGGTCATCTAACTTCAGGGTGCATGTTGTAGGACAGGTAATCCGTGACGTGAACAAAAACGGATCTTATGATGCCGGCGATGTGGTGGTCGGTGAAAAACGGTGTGCGGCATCCGTGTATCGTTCGATTGAGCGAGATGATACCGCAAACCCATCGGCAATAACGATGTTTACCCGCTCTTTTGACTGGGATGACTAAAAGAAGCGGGAGTGACTGAACAGTATTTTGTTGACAGTTTGAATAACCCTTTTATAAAATCGTCCCAATAAACAGGTGGAACAAATCGGGAGGATTGACCAATGCTGAAAAAACTGTCCATTATTGCATGTTTGTTTGTGCTCATAGCCACTCAGTTAGGATGCGTCTCTGAAGCAGTTAATAAATCTATCGGTAACTTGATGAACGACCCTGAAGCCCTTGAAACACCGGAAAATCCTGATGAGCCTTTGTTTGACCCGCAAAGCGAGGATTTGATTAAGCACAATCGGAATCAGGAATTAAAAGAACGTTTTGAGAACGTCAGCAATTAATTTCGGACTCATACAGCCGCAACAGTTTTTTTCTGTCAGTAATAAGCCATGATTAGTTATTGACTTGACTGGACAATTACAGTAATATTATGACTTTATTACGGTAGCATTAGACTATAATCACATCACGTTATCCATAGAAGGAGTGATGATATGTCATTGTTCGGCAGACCAAAATACTCCAAAATTTTTATAAAAAAGAAAGATATTCCTCAGGGACTGTGGGAAAAATGTAAAAATTGCCAGGAAATTATTCATAAGCGCCAGCTGGAAGAAAACCTGCTCACTTGTCCGAAGTGCAATTTCCTGTACCCGATATCCGCCGCCGCGCGCATCGCGTCTCTTGTGGACGAAGGCACCTTTGTTGAGATTAATGGGGAACTGCGGTCTTCAGACCCGTTGAAATTTGTGGATTCCAAACCCTATTCTCAACGACAGGAATCCAGCATAAAGAGCACTGGTTTGAATGATGCCATCATTACAGGCTGGGGAACCATTAAATCAATTGAAACAGCTTTGGGCGTAATGGATTTCTCGTTTATGGGCGGAAGTATGGGATCTGTTGTCGGAGAAAAAGTTACACGGCTGGTGGAATTCGGCATAAAACGCGAGATGCCTGTTGTTGTCATATCGGCTTCAGGCGGCGCCCGTATGCAGGAATCAACCTTGAGTTTAATGCAGATGGCAAAAACCAGCGCCGCTATTGGGCGCCTGCGTGAAAAGAACCTTCCATATATATCCATATTGACCAACCCGACCACTGGAGGGACAACAGCGAGTTTCGCTTCGCTTGGCGATGTCATTATCGCCGAACCGAAGGCGCTGATCGGGTTTGCCGGGCCGCGCGTTATTCAGCAGACCATTAAACAGGATTTGCCTGACGGGTTCCAAAAGTCAGAGTTCCTGCTTGAACACGGTTTGGTGGATATGATCGTTGACCGCAAAGATATGAGAGATACACTGCATTTTATCCTTTCATTTTTGATAAGCGGGCGTCCCGCAAAAAAAAATGAAAATGTAGGTTCTCAATCAGCTAAACGCGGGTCGCGCAATAACGGATCCGGTACGGTTGAAGAGCTGGCTATGGCACGGTCAATCAACTAATCACAGGTTTTCGGTTCGTTGATGAATCATCTCTGATGAACTATATCGAAGCGGAATCATACCTTTACGATCTCTGCTTGTTCGGTACAAAACTTGGACTGAACAACATACGCTGTTTGCTTGAGGTATTGGGCAATCCGCAGTCAGCGTATCCTATTATTCATGTGGCAGGAACAAACGGCAAGGGATCTGTCTGCGCACTGCTTCAATCTTTGTTTACTGCAAGCGGGCTGAAGACGGGATTGTATACGTCGCCGCATCTTATCTCCTTGCGGGAACGGCTGAAAATCGGCGTTTCGGTCATTTCCACCCGTGACTTTATTTCCGTACTCCAAAAAGTGAAAAAAGCGGTGGAAAAACTGAACGGGGAAGGATTGAACCCGACCTTTTTTGAGGTAGTTACCGCTATGGCGTTCGTCTATTTTCAGCGCAAAAAAGTTGATGTCGTTGTACTGGAAACCGGGCTTGGCGGTACGTTTGACGCCACAAACGTTGTTGCGTCTATCGTGTCCATTATTACCAACGTGGAACTCGACCACTGCAAATTGCTCGGCGATACTTTTGAAAAAATCGCTGAAGATAAAGCGGGAATTATCAAGCCCCGGTCTGTCTTTTTATCCGCCGAGCCAAAACCTTCCGTGCAATCTATATTCAGACGCATATGCGCTGAACGTAACGCTGAATTTATCGCTGTTACGCCTGATTCCCTTACAATTAGGCGTCGTACCCCGAAATATGCGGACTGCGATTTTGTTTCTCAATCCGGCAGTATTGACGGTATCAGAACAAATCTTATAGCCTCTTACCAGCGGCAGAATATCCCGCTTGCTCTTGAAGCGTATGTGCGGGCAATGGCTGTGCTGTGCCCGGATTTGCCATTTGACCGGATTGCGGGTCATATTAAACGGGGAATGCGTCATGTCAGACTGCAGGGGAGGTTTCATCGTATCAACAAATTTCCGCCTGTTATAGCGGATGCCGCGCATAACCCTGCCGGTATACGTGAATGTATTTCCGCTGTGCACAGGGAATTTCCTTGTTACCGCATATGCCTTGTTTTTGGTATACTGGCTGATAAGGAATATGAAAAAGTCGCGGAAATTATCGCGCCTGAGGCTGAGGAGATCACTTGCGTTAAACCGCTGTCCAAACGTGCTCTGCCTGCGGAACACCTTGCGGAGTGCTGTAGAAAATTTGCACGTTGCGGCGTCATGGTTGAAGCCGCTCGTGACTGGAAACCGGCGGTAGATGCTTTTATAACGGATAATCTTGATAAAACGGTGCTTCTGATATGCGGCTCGTTTTATCTGCTGGGCGATGTGCTGAAACGAATGGGAAAAACCCGCCTGCGGGTTATGGACAGAGAAGCTGATTACCGATGAAAAAACTGTCAAATGCCACAGTTCTGTATCTTGGCGGTATCGTTCTTCTGGGGATGGTATTGCGCATTTTATACCTCTTCGATATAGCGAGACTCCCGTTTTTCGAGTATCCCGTAGGCGACGCGAAACTATATTTTGACCGGGCGCTTGAGATACTGAACGGGCATATCGTGTCGAAAGAAACTTTTTTTCACAGTAGTCCTGCCTATCCGTATTTTATTGCCGTAACGTATTGGTTGGCAGGTAAATCGCTGGCAGGAACCCGCATTGTCCAGATGCTGATGGGGCTTGGCAGTATTCTGGTTATTTATGCTATCGGTAAACGGGTGTTCGGTAGGGTAACCGGGCTTGTTGCCGCGTTTTTGATGAGCGTGTACCCGTTGTTTATCTATTTTGAAGGCGACCTGATGATGATTCCGGTTGTTCTTTTTACCCTGAGCCTGTCCTGCCTCTTTGCGCTTATGTATCAGGATACCCGTAAAGTTCGCTATATGATCTTTACCGGAATCATGCTGGGTTTGAACGCGCTGGGCAAACCTGACACTATTATGCTTGCCCCCTTTGTTGCGCTGTGGCTTTTCTTTACCGATACGCTCCGGAGACGGGCGGTTATCCATTTTTTCGCGCTGGTTTTTTCGGTTTGTATCGTTATTTTTCCGTTTACCATAATGAATTACCTGCGTGAAAAGGAGTTTATCCTCCTGACCAGCAACGGCGGTGTGAATCTTTATATCGGTAACCATGCGGGAGCGGACGGCATGTTTCATCTGCCTGCAGATTCGGGATTATGGGATCACCGGCTGTTTCTCAGTTCAAAAGAGGTAGCGGAACGTGAACTGGGGAGGCGGCTGTCGTCAAGCGAGGTGTCACGTTTCTGGGCAGGCAAGGCAATGGATTTTATGCGTACCGACCCTGCCGGGTTTATCCGCCTGCTGGGCAAAAAAGTACTGCTGATTATAAACCGGTTTGAGGTATCCAACCATCACAACTACTACTTTTTCCGAAAAATGTCGCTGAGTCTCCGTGCCAATCCCTTGCAACTGGTATTTCTAGTCTTTTTTGCTGTTATGGGATTCTATTATGCTGTCAGGGATATGCGGAAAAACAGGAATATATGCATCCCGTTCGGTTATTTCTGTGTCACCTTCATGGTAACGGCGATGTTTTTTGTTACCTCGCGGTACAGGCTTCCTACCGTGTTATTTATGCTTCTTTTCGCATCATTCGGACTCGTAAAAGCGTGGGAAACCATTCAGGAAAAAGCGTGGGTGCGGGCGGGTATAATCTATGCTGTTGCGCTGACTGCCTGTGTTTTGTCATGTATCCGGTTTCCTGAATTCGGTATGTCGTTCAATCAGGAATACAACAATATGGGCAATATCTATTATGAACAGGGTGAGTATACCAAAGCGCTTGCGTGTTATCAAAGGACATTGAAGAATAACCCGTATGCCATTTTCGCTCATTACAATATCGGCAACGTCTATCGCAAACAGGGTAAAAGCGATCTTGCACTGTCGGAATACATCAGGGAAATAGAAATCAATCCGATGTTCGCGGGGGGGTATAAAGCCGTAGCGGAAATGTATCTCGAAAAAAATAATGTAAAAAAAGCGCAGGAATATCTTGAACAGCTGGCCGCAAAAGTGTACGACAGAGAGGGCATGATTAATCTTGCCTACATTTACTCCATTCAGGATCAAAACGATAAAGCGATTCAGATATATGAGGAACTCAATACAAAATACCCTAAAGACCCGTTAATCCTTCACAATCTTTTTAAACTGTACAAGACAAAAAAAGATAGCCTTCAGAAATAGCCGGAATAGTTTCTGCTGTCAGTTGATTTCCTGTTTGCCGCATGCTATAATTAAAGCGTAACTTTATACATAACTTGCTGTCACAATATATGTTATTCTCAAATCAATCTTTCATAAAAGGAGGAACAGCCATGTTCGTTCGCAATGACAGGTTTATTGCGTGTACCGTAGCTTGTTCCGTTATGATGACAGGCGCTGTTTACGGTCAGAACCGTAGAGAATCCATGAACAGTGCTGAGCGAAAGATCTATCAGAAGGAAATCCAGCTTAACGGCGAATCGCCCCGTAATCAGTCGGTTTCCGTAGATTACCGGTTTATCGGCGGAATTGACCCGAATGGTTCGCACAAAGCGTTTTCAGACGACGACCTCTCGTCTCAGGATGAAATGAACCTTTACGAAAACCGTTATTAACAGCCTTGTTATACAGCGTTTGATTCTCTCTCGCCCGCTATAATGATTTTTTGTTGATAAATTGCTGGCATCCGCTATTATATAGCTATCATAATTTGGGATTGGTGAAAAAGTTTCTCAGTTTCTCTTTTAAGATGTCATCACGAGGCGCGTTAGCGATGTGGAGATCTCATCGTGCAGTACAATCCTGCGGAGGAGATTGCACAGCCGCTTCGGGGCTTCGCAGTGACAGTCTTTTGTAAGTTTCTCATCGCTCCCAATTAGTTATAACCAGAGAACAGAGGATACCAGAATGAGAGTCTTATCCGGCATTCAGCCGTCAGGCAAGATACATTTAGGCAACTATTTCGGCGCGATGAAGCATCATATCACCCTTCAGGACAATAACAGCGCCTTTTATTTTATAGCCGATTACCACGCCTTAACCACAGTTCAGGACGCGAAACAGTTGCGGGAGAATATTCTTGACGTGGCTATGGATTACCTCGCTTTCGGGCTCGACCCTGAGCGTTCGGTCTTTTTCAAACAGTCTGATATCCCGCAGGTCATGGAGCTTGCGTGGGTGCTCAGCACCCTTGCCCCGATGGGACTGCTTGAACGCTGTCATTCGTATAAAGATAAAATGGCGAAAGGGATAGCCCCGAATCACGGCGTATTCGCTTACCCTGTGTTGATGGCGGCGGATATCCTGATATACCAGTCTCAACTGGTGCCTGTGGGCAAAGACCAGAAACAGCATATTGAAGTCACTCGTGACCTCGCTCTGAAGTTTAACCAGACTTTTGGCGAAGTGCTGACTGTGCCTGATGAGTATATCATGGAACAGTATGCAGTTATCCCCGGCATAGACGGGCAGAAAATGAGCAAATCTTACAACAACACGATCGAGATATTCGCTGACGAAAAAGCTATCAAAAAGAAAGTTATGAGCGTTGTCACTGACTGCACCCCGGTAGCTGACCCCAAAGACCCTGATGCGTGCAACCTCTTTGCCCTCTATTCTTTGTTTGCCGCGCCGGAGGAAAAAGCGGAAATGGCACAGCGTTATCGTGCTGGCGGAATGGGCTATAAAGTGGTTAAAGACGCGTTATACGATAAAATCATGGAACATTTCGGTCCGTACCGTGAACGTCGTGTACAGTACGAAAAAGATGTTGATTTGGTGAAAGATATTCTGTTTGAAGGGGCGGTAAAAGCGCAGGTTGTCGCACAGGAAACCATCGATAAAGTACGTGAAGCGGTTGGCGTGAAGATTTAGTAAAGTTGGGATATAGGTTAATTTTTTCAGCTTCTTTATCTGTAGTAGTCACGACTTGATCTGACAGGTACCCTTTCAACGGTGAAGTGTCAGGCGACTATTGATTGTCCTCTGTTCTCATTGAGGTTGTCCACTTTCT
>QZJZ01000097.1 GCA_003599815.1 Candidatus Auribacter fodinae | reverse complement strand
CACTCTTATGACCTTTCTGTGAGATCAACTGATACTCATACTCTCGCTAATGATGAAGGCACTTTTCTAATTGATTATTTACGCTCCCTTGGATTAACGCATTTTATGACAGGCGGTCAGACCAACGACACAACAGATCAGATTCGCCAATCAATGTATGTTGTATCTATAAGACAAGGAATTGACGAGAACACAATTCCTGAAGCATTTAGAGAATTATTTGCCCTATTTATAAAATTTCTTGAACAAGTACCTGAATCATTACCGGCAGATACTATTCTGGAACAGTTTTACAAAACTGTCGATATATCCGTTTCCGACTGGCAATTCATTATGCCGCTTCTTGAAGAAGAGATAACATTGTATCAGTTAAACAAAGTATTCTCTGAACTGCAAAATACTGCGTCAAAAGAAATAAATTCTCTGCAATCCCTGTATTTGCTTTTAGTTAAATCGTTTGAAGAATCGGAATCGAAACTGCATAGTGACATCATAGATACCTTTTACAAGGGACTGACAACTGCAGACAGGGTATTTTTTAAGGGACAATTCAATGTCGCTAAGCAATTACAGGCTGATAAAAAGCTCGAAAATATAATAACTTCAGAAGAGCTTTTCGGTCTTTTCACAAAGTACCTTATAGATATGAATAAGGTATCTGCCGATAGTTTATACATTCTGGAACGGCAAATTAAATCGGATAGTTCTGCCAAGTTAGTCGCGTTCGATGCTGTCATGAAAGCGGCAACAAATGCAGGTATAGCCATAACCCCCGGTCTGGAAAGATATTTGCAGATCGAAATCGCTCCGCGCACCATAGAGCCTGATTTACAAAAGGTCATATCCCTGCAAAAGCTTTTTGATGAATCAGCATAACTACCTTATTTTGATTTTAATGAGTTAAAGAAGCCCATCAAAGCATTATATTCAGGAATAGTGATATCGCGCTTTTTAAAAATCGACATTAATGCCTGCGGCCAACCCGCATAACCTGAAGACCGTTCGATACAGAGATGTGTAAGAACGCTTTCAATCGTCGTTTGCAGTTTATTCTCTTCGGAAATGGTGATTCTTTTGTAATCGTATTTTGATCCCATATCCTCATACGCCATAACCAGCTCGTATAAAGCAACTATAACCGCGTGAGAAAGGTTCAGAGAAGGAAACTCATCTGATGAATAAATTTTAACATTCCTATGACAGATCGCAATATTTTCATTGGATAATCCCGTGTCTTCCGGCCCAAAAACAAACGCTGTGTTACCTTTATTCAGTGATTCAGCGAGTTCTGAGATGCAGTATCTCAGTGTTACGGCTGGTTCACCTTTTTTTCTTTCCCGTGCAGTGAACGCAACCGCATATGAGATATCGGCAAGCGCGTCATCAAGAGTGTCAAAAAGCTGAACAGAATCAATCACATCATCAGCGTGTACAGCGATCAATTTCGCTTCCTCAAAATTAATGTCGGAAGCAGATACAATGCGAAGCCTGCTAACCCCCATATTTTTCATGGATCGTGCGGTAAACGCCACATTTGGAGTGTATTTGGGAGAGCATAAAACTATGTACAGTCTGTCTGCTATCTTAGTTTTCATTGTTAGCAAATGCATGCCCGATATTCATGAGAATATCCTCTTTACCGGTTCCTTTAAGGGCGGAAAACAAAATACAGTCTTCCGCAGGTAATCCGCATGCTTTAATAATCTCTGAGCGCCGCTTAACAGCCTCATTCTTAGATACCTTATCCATTTTTGTCAGAACAACAAGCAATGGGAACTCAAAGTTCCGCGCCCATTCAAGAAACATCTTATCACCGGGAGTCAGTTCGCGACGGATATCCAGCAACAACACAATTTTACGCAGATTAACCACTGTGTTGAAATAGGCTTCTATAAGTTTTTTCCACTTATTTTGTTCCGCCGGAGGAGCTTTGGCATAACCATACCCGGGTAAATCAACAAAATAATACCGCTCGTTGATTTTAAAAAAATTAATGGCGCGCGTTACACCGGGTGTGCGGCCGACACGAACCATTTTTTTTCGATTCATCAATGTCTTAATTAAAGAAGATTTTCCCACATTGGAACGACCCGCAAACACAACTTGAGGAAGATCAAAACAAAACAGTTCTGGCTTTGAAGCAGGCATGTGAAATTCAACTGAGGTAATTTTCATCAAATATGACCTTGTCTGTTAAAAATGGGGTTAATCACTATAGGTCATAACAACTTCTTCATAACCGAATATTTTTATCAACAGCGCGGCACGAATCCACATACCGTTCCGTTCCTGTCTCCAGTACATTGCACGCGGGTCAGAATCAACTTTAACGTCAATTTCATTGCGTCGCGGAAGCGGGTGCATTATAATCGCCGTTTTTTTCATGACATTCATGTGTTTTTCGAGAAGAGAATATCTATCGTAATTTGTGTCCTTGGATTCACCGTTTTTATCCCATTCATCCTGAATGCGAGTCATATAAACAGCATCAACAATGGGCAAAATCTCTTCAATAGAATCAACTTCAAAAAACGGTGTCGATTTACTTTTAAGAAAATTCTTAATATCGTTTCCCATTCTTAACTGAGGAGGTGATACATAATATATTTTTACCTTGGGGTAATTTGTAAGAAGATAACTCAAAGATCGAACTGTACGGCCTCGCAATAAATCGCCGACCATAGCGATAGATTTGCCCTCAATCCCCCCCATATCATCAAATGATCGGTGAAGTGTATATATATCGAGCAAGGCTTGTGTTGGATGCTGATCTTTGCCGGAACCTGCATTAATAATCGGAATTGGACGATCAGTCTGATTAAGAACGAAAGAAGCTTTTTCGGCAAAACCTTCTTTAGGATAACGCATTATAATCATATCAACATAACTGGAAAAAGTTCGTATTGTGTCCTCCGGTGTTTCTCCCTTTACTTCGGAAGAAGTCGAAGGATCTCGAACTTCTGAAGATCGTATACCAAGTATATGGCAGGCATTAAGAAAAGAAAGAAATGTTCGCGTAGAAGGCTGAACAAAATAAAGCATTGCCCGTTTATGGGACATCAGGGACTGAAGCCAATCCATGCCTTTTTTCCGTTTCGCAATTTTCCTGATAGCATCAGCGATACGGATTAACTCTTCCAACAAGTCTCGATTGAACTGTTGAGAAATCAATACATCAAAAATTTTCCCATCACGCTTAAAAAAATCAACTTTCTGGTCAGTGGTTGCGTTTTCGAATTGATCCCAAGTCAGATGATTGTTTGAATTGACCTCTACTGCCTCCATCGCGTATCCTTTCAATAAATAATTGTGTTGCTCGATCGCTCTCTTACAGATAAGACCATTACAATTTATCACCGAAATGGGAAAACTCCATGCTGAAAGTTCCCCTTCCTTCAGTTAATGAACGCAACGCCGTACTGTAGCCGAAAAGAGCCGAAAGAGGAGCAAATGCTGTAATGGTTTTCAGCACATCCAATGCACTCGAGCCCGCAAGGTCATCATCAAGAAGATTCACTTCCTGAATCTGGCCTCCACGCGCTGTCATGTCGCCTATGACGCCTCCCGTATATTTATCCGGAACGGTAATTTCAACATTCATAATAGGTTCCAGCAACTTAGAAGCGGCTTTTCTCTGCGCATCGCTTAAAGCCTGATTCGCGACTGCTTTTAACGCTATTTCTGAAATATCATTCTGGTCAAATATCACATCAAGTACCGACACTCTTACATCCACCAGAGGATAGCCGCTTAAAACACCGCATTGCGCCGACTCCACTAAAGAAGACTCAAGCCAATCACGTACTTGTTTTGGAACATCGGGTTTCCTGATTTTATCTTCAAAAACAAAACCCGATTTACGTTCAAGCGGTCTCAGTTCTATACTGATACCGGCAAACTGGCGTTTGTCCGAAATGACGCGATCGAATTCAGCACTATGTTTGACAGGAGATGTGATCGTTTCGCGATAGACCACCTGAGGACGCCCGGTGTTTATATCAGTATTAAAGTCATCGCGAAGACGATTCGCGATAACTTCAAGATGCAATTCTCCCATACCGGATATAACTTTCTGCCCAGTATCAGGATCGATTTTAAAAGTCAATGTAGGGTCATCCTGAGCAAGTTTATTCAAGCAGTCGATGAGTTTATCCTCATCAACTTTTCTTTTAGGTTCGATAGCAAGTGAAATTACCGGTTCCGGATACTGAATTCGTTCAAGCACAATTGGTTTATCTTCAGGGCATAAGGTATCGCCGGTCATCGCATATTTAAGCCCTGTAACAGCAACAATTTCACCAGCATACGCTATGTCAAGGCGTTCACGTTTATTGGCATGCATCTGAAAGATACGCGCCAATCGTTCCGATTTGCCTGCGGTAGAGTTGTATACCATATCGCCTTTTTCAATTTTACCTGAGTAAATACGAAGGAATACCAGACGGGAATCCTTATCAGTCATTACTTTGAATACTAAACCGCAGAACGGTTCCTGAATGTTCGGTTTACGCAGAATCCGTTCAGCAGATTTAGGATCGTGCCCTTCTATGGGAGGCTTATCCGAAGGTGCCGGAAGATAGTTTACGATGGCATCCAACAAAGGCTGAACCCCTTTATTTCTTAAAGCCGCCCCGCACAAGACTGGCACTGCTTTATTCGTAAGCGTAACCATTCGCAACGCAGAATGAATGTCTATTTCAGTAACCGGACTTGAATCCACATATTTTTCAAACAGTTTTTCATCGAATTCTGCCAGCATTTCTATCATCTGATCATGATAAACCTGTGCTTCCTCACGACATGCTTCTGGAATTTCACCTACAGTTACTGTGCTCCCATCTTCATCAGTATTATACAATGCCTTCATAGTGACAAGGTCAATAACACCTTCAAAATGGTCTTCTCGTCCGATAGGTATCTGAATAGGAATCGGAACCGCTCTCAAACGAGAGCGTATCATATTAACGCAATGCGAAAAACTAGCTCCGGCACGATCCATTTTATTGACAAACGCAAGCCGTGGCACTTTGTACCTGTCGGCCTGTCGCCAAACGGTTTCCGATTGAGGCTCCACACCTCCCCTGCCACAAAAAATGATTACTGCGCCATCAAGCACACGGAGCGATCTTTCTACTTCAATGGTAAAATCGACGTGCCCGGGAGTGTCAATAATATTAAACCGATGATCATCCCAGAAAACCGTTGTTGCGGCTGAAGTTATGGTGATTCCACGTTTTCTCTCTTCGTCCATAAAATCCATGACGGTCGTACCGTCATCAATTTCACCAATTTTATATGTTTTATGAGTGTAGTACAACACTCGCTCGGTCACTGTAGTTTTACCCGCATCAATATGAGCTATAAAACCAATATTGCGCGTTTTCTTCAATTGTGGTTGCATTCGTTTCCAATCCAGAAGGTTAAGAATTCATGAAATAAAAATGTCGTATTATATTAGCATCACTGTATTTTTTTTTGCAATATTAAAGTGAGGAAGTTACGGCTCTAGAAAGATGCAGGTACGTAGAAAAACAAAAAAGCCCGGCAAACGCCGGGCAAAGAGCATAACAATATGTAGGTAAGACTTACGCAACAGATTCATCCTGAAAAGAAACAATATGCGCTGGCTCACTTACGACAGATCTGCGCTGGGCATATCGTATACTGACCAAAATAATCGGGGCGGAAAAAACAGCTATTATATCAGCAACATTAATCGCATAATTTAATTCAGCGGAACTAATAAAAAAAGAACACCCGATCCAGTCGATAACATACCCGCGAGTAACAATGTCAACAGCATTCCCCAAAAGAGCGCCTATCATCAGACCAAATCCAATAAATGCGGACATTGATGTTATTTTTCGCGTCATGACATAGTAAACCATATATACGCCTATAAGCGGAAGAACAACAACTCTTAAAACCAACTGGGACAGCTCAAAGTAATGACGTACATTAATAAGGAAAAAATGAACCCCCGCACTCCGATAAAGTTTCTCAAACAGAGTTATTATATAATAATCGTTACTCAGGGGATTACTTAACTGGATATCCGCAGCAATGTATTTTGTTGCCTGATCTAGGAATAATGCCGCAACCATAGCAACTGAAGTAAAAATAAGCCTTTTCATCAAAAGTTTCATAAGCCATCCTTTTCTATCGTGTTATGCGCCGTCATTCTTATTATACCACAAATTTTGCAAAATCAAAACATGACACGCTTTTTTTTATTCTTTCCTTCAAAAAAAATGATATCTTTACTTATTGTATATAAGGCACTCCATTGTTCAAAGAGGAAAATAATTAATGAAAATTAAACTTAATAAAACACATCTTGAAATTTCCAACGACGAAATCACAAGCATAAAAGCTGATGCGTTAATCTTTCCGACAAACGATTATTTATGGATGGGAAACGAAATATCGAGTGAAATAAAAAAACATGCAGGCAGCATCGTCGAACAGAAAGCCACGGAAAAAGGACCATGTGAACTCGGTGAATCTATCGTCACTGAAGCGGGAAAACTGCCCTATACCTATCTCGTCCATTGTGTATGTATGGGACAGGACGGCAGAATTGATGACAACGCGGTCAAAGGTTACATGCTAAAAGCATTGAGCACATGCCAAAGCTATAACTGTTCAACGATTGTGCTTATCCCCTGTTATCTTACGAGCAGTCATGCATCGCCATATATCATTGCAGAAAAAACGGTTGAGGCGTGTATCGAATATTGCATGGGAAAAACAATTATCAAATCACTGATTATCTTGGTCTCTGGCGACCAACTACGCACAACATTTATTGAACGAGTAAACACAATATTCAGCAGAAAAAAATAGAACTATCGGATGCGGTATTGGGTTGGGTCAGGCACGCCAGCATCCTGAAAACCTTTCATACGGATAAGACAGCTATCGCAAGCACCGCATGCAAGCCCATGTGAATCCGCCTGATAGCAACTGATCGACAAGCTATAATCACAGCCAACAGCGCGACCTGCTAAGATAATTTCGCGTTTAGTCATTCCTATTAAAGGAGTGCGAATACAAAAAAACTGTCCGTTTACACCTGCTTTTGTACCAACGTTGACCGCCTGCTGGTATGCCGCAATAAATTCCGGACGGCAATCGGGATAACCACTGTAATCTATTGCGTTCACTCCTATAAAAATATCGCAGGCTCCCAGCACCTCCGCCCATGCCACAGCATAGGAAAGAAATAAAATATTCCGGGCAGGAACATAAGTGACAGGTATATCTGACATATCGGATCTATTTTCCGGTACCGGTATTGAGCTGGTCAAAGCTGAACCGCCTATGTCACGGAGGAATCCCAGTTGGGAAACAATATGCTGTTTTACAGAGAGCGATTCTGCTATGCGCCTAGCCGCCTGAATTTCATATTTATGGCGCTGATTATAATCAAACGATAATGCGTATAAGATAAATCCATCTTTACGGGCAATAGCCGCGACTGTATAGGAGTCGATACCGCCACTGAGCAGAACCACCGCTTTTTTCACTGTTATACCCCTCTCTTATCCGGACCCCATATCAATTTATGCAATTGTAGCTGTAACCGCGCAGAATATAGACGGTCACTGAGCATCCACGTTGCAAGATCCCGGATATTAAGCTTATTCCATACAGGTGAAAACAATATATTAACTTTACCCCATAAGCCATAATGAGATATAAAGTTTTTTGCCCAGTCATAATCGCTCCGGCCGGAAAGAACAAACTTTAATTCGTCATCCGTTTTTATATAAGACAGATTTTTCTCACAGAATACATTCGTATGCCCACTTCCGGGACATTTGACATCCATAATAAAAATAACTTTGGGAGATATCGTATTTATATCACAACTGCCATTTGTTTCTATGAGGACTCTATACCCCTTTAAAATAAGCTGTTCTGTTAAAAACTGAATGTTGGTCTGTAATAACGGTTCGCCCCCGGTCAGTTCAACTAACGGACACTGAAACTGATCAATGGACTCCATCAACCGGTTGAAATCCCATTCCTCAGCCTCGTCGCGGGCATAGGCAGTATCACAATATGAGCAAGAAAGATTACACCCGGAAAAACGTACCATCACACACGGATAACCCGCAAAACGGGACTCTCCCTGAATCGAATAAAACACTTCATTGACAGAAAATATCATGTATCACCACCATAGTTCTTTATATACGGCAGATGATTGTAAAACATCCATTTGTTTATTTCATTAAAAAAATAAAGGAAGAGGTAAGATAGACAACTCAATGCCCTTTTAAGTCATCTTCAGGATATATGTATTCGATCAGTTCAGCCGCTTTCTTCTCATCAAGCTTCCGTAATTCCTGATATTCTTGAATTGCCTTCATTTTATTGCCTTCACTAAGATACAGCAACCCTAGTGAATAGCGTGCCTGAATATCACCGGGAATAACACTTTTAAGACGTTCAAACTTGACGATCGCTTTTCGAAAATCAGAACAATGATAATATGCCCAGCCCAATTCCCTTAAAAGCTCAGGATCATATGGATTGGCTTCAGATAATTTTTCAAAAACAGTTCGGAGCTTCTCATAATTTTTTGTAATTTTATACAATTCAGCAAGAGAAGTATAGGCGTCCATATTTTCAGGATCAACGGCAAGCGCTTCATTGTACCAGTGTTCTGCTTTTAAAAAATTTTTTAGTTCAAAATAACTGTTTCCCAACTCATTGCATTGTTCAGTAGTGCGGTTTTTTCCTGATGCATAAAATTCCATATGTTTTATCATTCGGTACAAGGCACGCCGGGACAACCACCGGTTAAACAGTACAATGGAAAATAACATTATAAATAACAGAACAACCAGGATTACCCCGATCAAAACAAGCTCTTTGGGAGTCAAAAAAAAGAATAGATCCACTTCATCCTCTTAATTCATAGTCTGAATTCAACAAACTGACACAAAAACAGTCATCTATTATTACGACTATTTTTGTTAAAACATTAACAAGGTATAAACGAATATTCAGAAAAGTTCAAGAATATCTTTACGATATTTGACATTGGGGCAAAAGAAATGTAGCTTAATTCAGTTTTGAGTGTGAATTAATAGGAACATCCTGATCACTATACTGATTTTGATGCTCTATATGTTTTGTTCGTTTTCCGATACTATAAATATCATATAGAGTTTGAAAATCTGCCGCAGAAAGCTGTTTTTGCAACTTTGCTCTTCCATTCACATCAAAAATCATTTTCTGATTCGCAAAAATATTCAGCGTTTCGGGGATCGATGAATCCACAGAGACTTTCGTTGTTGTAGCAACCACACCTTCCAGAACGGCAACACATACATTGCCTTCCTGAGCGCCTGTATTGGACTGCACCATAAACTTTGTTCCAACAACTTTTACATCAACAAGTTCAGTTTCAACTAGAACATCCGCCTGATCCTTCTGATCCTTGCTTTTTACCACATGTGCAAGGATTGTCCCTTTTTCTAAAGAACAATGCAGAATCAGCCGGTCATTTTCAACATTTATTGATTCAATACGCAACGCCGAATTTTCACTTAAACTGATTCGGCATTTCCTGTACACTTCAAAATCTAATTTTGCAAACGGCCCTGTTTCAATAATCTGTCCGCCTGTTATTGCCTTCTTCAGAAAAGCCAGTTCCGGAGCCTGATCGTCCTCTGAGATCATAACTTTCCCTCGCATATATGTAATGAGGGGTTCCGGCGCGACAGCAGTCTCATTGTGGGTAAACCACATAAATGATACAAGTAATATCACAGACGCGACTGCCGCATAAGCTATTTTACCGAGTGACTTTGTGTAAAAAGGCACAATTGTAGATGAAGATGAATTGACGCTTTTTTTTAACTCAGCTCGCTTTTTATCAAATGCGCTGAAATACGACTCAGACGGCTCTATTCTTGGAAGTACTTTCAATGCTGATTTAATTAGTCGGAGAGTTTCGATTTCTTCAGCGCATTTACTGCACTGGCTTAAGTGCTGATTGATAACATCAATCATTTCCGGCGAACATTCTTTGTCAATGTAACACGAATATTGCTCGCTTAGATTTGTACACTTCATGATATCTCTATCCCCCAAGTATTGTTAACTCTATATATATAAACAAACATAAATTAATGTTTATTACACTTTTTTCTTAAAAAAATAAGCAAAGTCCAGACCACTTTTGCTAATTCTTCATTGAGAAATAGTTCAGGAATAGTATTAAATTGTTTTATTGGTTCTCTTCCAATAGTTTTAACTGATAAAGAGCACGTTCATCATCAGGATTTTTATTTATAATACTGGTATAAACCAACTTCGCTCGGTCAGCGTAGCCATTGTTGGTGAGAAATTCAGCAAATTCATGCTGTAATATTTCATTATCTGGCTGAAGTAATGTTAAATTCTTAAGTTCGACAACAGCCATATTGATGTTGTGATCGCGAATATAAAGCCCTATAATCCGCCTTTGAAGCTGTATGATTTCATCAATGCTTGGACTAGCAGAAGCACGGTCGATTTCAACAACCTTCCGTAAGTATTTTATAGCCTCCTTATTTTTCGCCATTAACAGTGCGGTTTGAGCCGCCTGCATGACCGCCTCTCTGTTTTCAGGTTCCGCATCAGCTATTTTTTTTATATTTTCCCAGCGTTCATTCATGATGCGCGTAAACTGCTCTCGCCTTGAAGGCACACTTTTTATAACTGATTCATTGCTGACTTCTTCTTCACGTACCGCGGAATCATTATCAACAGCACATCGCAATGGTAAAACATGGATGCAACAAATACAAAATGAACACATTAAGGGCAGAAAAAACTTGATCATGATGATTAACTCCTCTTATAGCTGGATATAAATAAAAATATACTGCGATTCTGATGTGTGTCCGGCGAGGTGTAGAACAATAATAACAGATATTATATTGTTTTAGATAGTGTCATTTTAATTATATTCAAATTATCATGAAATACCAGTGTATTCTTTATATGTACGCATGTTTAATGTAAAACAGGTATATAATGTGCTTTATAACTTCTGCAAATGGAGGTTATATATTATGGGCGATATTTTTTTTCAACCGTTCAACGCATCCAACACACCTGCTGCGCAACCGGTTCAGAATATGAAAACAGTTGTTCCACCAGGAACATTCCAGCAGACATTTCAGGATATTAATATTTCTGAAGAAGGTGATGTACAGAAAGACAACATCACTATTGAAGATATTACACCTTCTTCTGAGACTAAAGGAAATGTACAAAAGTATAACGCGCCGTCGTACAGAGCACGATCACTTCAGGAATTTCAGGCAATGCAACAACGCTTAAACAATCAGAAAAGCAATGAAGCAAACGACCAGTCTTCACAGCAGGTATTCAGGATCCCCGAAAAACTTACATTACCCCAGCAAATGGAATTATATAAACATGAACAACTCCTCTCCAATCCCGGCGGTGATAATTTTCTGGTTAAAGATGGGGTTCCGGTGTACCAACCAAATATTGACCACAAAGATTTCTTCGCACGTATTGGAAAAGACATTCAGGATGCCGGAGCTAATTTCATCAACGCCTTGAAAGATATCGGTGGAGGTTCTAAATTCTCATATATTGACAAAGGCGGCAAAATCAGCCATGCACAAAAAACAGGGTTGTTTGGAACAATTAAGAATTTCGTTGGTAAAGTAATCGACGCTTTTGATTTTGGACAAAACGAAGAACACCCTCCTCAAGGGTTACTGCAAACAGCAGGATATATGGGTAAAAAAATATTCGTCGATGGATTTGTCGGCGATATTGTGCTCGGCATACCTTCCAGCGTAATTAATGTTGGCGAAGACCTTTTATTTGGTGTACTTAACGCAATAGAAGTAATTCCTGATGCCACCATTGGCAACTTTGAAGCGGGGCAAAAAGCCGTTACCACAATTTTTGATAACGGGCAAGTAGCAATAGATTACATCACAGACGTTTTGCCAGGAGGTTCAGCATGGATGAGAGCCCATTCCGCAGGATCACAGGATCACGGATGGAGTATCCCCTTTCTGTATAATATAAAAACTCCGGTAAGCGGACTGGAAGACCCGCGCTGGGCATATGTGCAGAATACTCCTTTCCGCAAAACGCTGGAAACTGCCGGTTCAATCATTGCAGATATCAGTTTAGGAATACTCCCTTTTATTGTTCACGCAAATAAAGAATAATACTCTCGCAATTTTTGATTTATCTTTTGACATTTTTAATGTTTTAGGGTAATGATACTACATTAAATTTTTTAATAACGTTTGTTATAAGTTACATTTATATAATCAGTCAAAAAGAAAGGGTCAAATTATGATAAAAGCCTCCGAATTAAAACGGGGGATGGCATTCATGCTCAATAATGAAATTCACATTGTAACCGAACTTGAGCATAGAACTCCCGGAAACCTTAGAGCGTTCATCCAACTCTCATACAAAAACCTGAATACTGGCAAAGCATACTCAAACCGCCACAGGCCCACTGACGAATTTGAAGCAATAGAACTGGTGTCACGACCAACACAGTACCTCTATAAAGACGGCGATCTGTATTATTTCATGAAACTTGACGACTACGAAACAATACACATGGAAGCCGATGACATTGGCTCTGACAGAAAATTTTTAAAGGAGAACATGGAGCTGACTATCATGTTTCATGGCGAAAAACCAATCCAGATTGAACTCCCTACTTCAATAACGTATGAAGTAGTAAGCACAATCCCTGGAGTCAAAGGCGACACTGTAACCAACGTCCAGAAACCAGCGACTCTGGAAACAGGACTTGAAGTCAACGTACCACTGTTCATCAAGGAAGGCGATGTCATCAAGATCGATACCCGGACTGGCGCATATATTGGGAAAGCGAATTAATTGTATCTTTTAGTATACTTTAAAAAGCTGCCTGTGGACTACAGGCGGCTTTTTTTATGCCTGCGCATAAGGGATTCACTAAATTTATCCTCAATTTTGACGATATTCTGACTATAAGGAATAATAACTCTATTGAGGAGTATGGAGTGGATACAAATCCAGTCATCAACAATTCACAGGAAATTCCCGAGGAAGATTTTTCTATTGAAGAAATTACTTCGGATACATCGAGTAAATGCGATGTAAAATGCCAACAATGCGGAGAGAAACGCCGTATTGAATGGTTACCGGGAATGGAATGCCCCGCTTGCGGCTCTAAAAATTATTTTCCTGTTATAAAAATTGATCCTGACCTGGAAAAACAGAACGAATCATCCGAAACACTGAAAAAAATCCAGAAAAAAACCATAACACTCCATCATTACATGAAAGATTTCAGTTTAAAAAAGTGTTTGAGCTATGTTGCCGGAATTGTTATTGCACTAGTCTGGATAAAAATAGGATGGTTTATAATCGCTCAAAATCTGACAAAACCAAAAACACCGGTTAATCTCCGTTGGAAATACACTTGTTCAATATGTAACCACAGTTTCGTTGATATACCTAAAATACCACCAGTAGAATGTAAAAAATGTCACAGAAATACGGCTGATGTGGTTTTTAAATGCCGCGAATGCAAAGCGGTTTTTCCTTTACGTAACAAAGCCAGAGAACCTCACTGCCCATTCTGTTTGTCGCCAAGAATTACGACCTACCGCATTTCCCAGACCAAAGAAGGGGTCAGACGGTAGTGTCTCTTGACGCAAGGATTATGTCATAGACCCACTGCGCCGCGGAAATCATTTCGTCAATAATGACAAATTCTTCATTTGTATGCGGTTCCCAATTACCAACAGAAATAACAACAGCGTCTATACCGTTCTTGTTAAATATATTCGCATCACTGCCTCCGAAACACGGGACAACAGAGAGTTTGCCTGAAAATGCCTGTTTCGCATATTGAATAATACTTCTGTCTTCATTTATCAGGTAGGTATCATAATCCTGTTCCGTTTTAAAAAAGACCTCTCCCCCTGCGCTTACCACTTCATCCCGGAAAACGGTTTGTACTTCAGTCCATACTGTATCAATTTCTTTCTGATAATATGATCGTATTTCTCCCCGCATAGAAACGTTATCGGGTACGATATTGGTAGCGGTTCCACCATGTATAGAGCCTATATTCAAAGTACAATGATCGTTCAGTCTGCCCTGCCTGATACGTGCCAGCGCTTTTGCGGCAATTACGATGGCGTTCAACCCTTTTTCAGGAGCGATACCGGCATGAGCCGCACGGCCCTTTACCTCGATAGTAAATCGAACAGCAGAAGGGGCCTGATTAATAATCGTACCGACTGACAGATTCCCCGCATCCAGAACATAAGCATTCCTCCCTTTAAGCTGGTTGAAATCAAAATTTTTGATTCCAAGCAGTCCTATTTCTTCACAAATAGAAAAGACTATTTCAATGTTGCCAAAGCGTTCATTATTATCCTGAAGAGATTTGATAATTTCGCAAATAATAGCCACTCCAAGACGGTTATCTGCTCCCAGAATTGTTGAGCCGTCTGACATAATTTTTGTATCAGTGACTATTGGCTCCATACCCTTTGTGGGGTTAATGGTATCCATATGTGCAGATAAAATAATTGTTGGCGCTGATTTTTCGCTTCCTCGAACTTTCATAAACAGATTGCCGGAATTGCCGTCCACATTATCATAAGCGGTATCTTCATGTATGGTAAGAACATAATCTTTGAGATCATTGCAGAGATACTCTTTAACCGCTTTTTCATTACGCGATACACCGTCTATTTTGACAAGTTCAAGAAAAGTTTCCGTAAGGCGTTGGGGGGATATTTTCATATATCACTTCATCCTATCAACAGTTAGCTTTAATATAACCGTGATAAGTGTAATGACTATTTCAGGAAATTGCAAATAAATTTGAGCCATTCAGGCAAGTCAGGCTGTGTAATCAAAACAATATTGATGTACAATGACGCGCCAAATAAAGCTATCGCCACAAACAATAATATGGCGGCAAAAACAGATTTTGATTCATGAAGCTCACTCTGGTACTTATTTTTAACAATGGACTTCGCTTCCTCTATATCCATTGTTTTTTTGTCATCATTGTCTTTATTCTCAAATATCTGGTCCTTTTTGCGCAAGGAAGTCACTGGGGCATCTTTGACCACTGCTTTCAGCGTCTTTTTAGCGGCTGTCGCATCTGCATCGGACGTTATGGTTTCAGATAAAGGCTGAGCCGTTTCAGTGACCTTTGCATCAGGTTGAGTATCTAAGGCTTCATTATCTTTCTTCTGGATTGATTTCGCCGTTTTTTTGTCCGCATCGCTCTTGTTTAAAGCATTTAGTTTTATACTTCCTCCATCAATCAGTTTTTTTGATGGAGCAGATTCCGCAACGTCTTCCGTCTTGTTTAAAATCGGTGCCGATGAAGGAAGTTGAATTTTAGAAGCGCCGACCGATTCATCAGTATTACTTGCATTAACTGTTGATGATGGTTCGTCTGCAGGAATTTCGGTTTTGGCTTTTGATTTCAGTTTAACGCTTATTTTTGCAGGAGCGTCATCTGTTTTGGGAGCCGCTTCACCAGTTTCTTTTTTTGCAGTTTTCGTCTTTGGAGCTTGTTCTTTGTTATCAAGTTTTATCGGCGAAGGAGTGTCTTTAAGCTGATCAATTTGTTGAAGGATATCAACTTCCTGATTCAATACAGCCTGACGGTATTCTTTCCCCCATTGTTCAAAAGAACCATTCTCAAGCGCGGATTTCACGGCAATTTTCTGGTCGTAACTTAATTCACGCGATGAGCTGACATTGTATTTCCAGCAAATAATTGGACGAATATCACGTTCGTATTCATATCCGCGTTCATTCAATAATTCGACAATTTTCTGTACAATCTGCTCTTCGCTTTGAGCGCTTCTGGCTGTTATATTAGTTGACGTATCCGGCATTGTCGCCCCCTGTATATTACCCACTTAAAACTTGAACCGCGATTGATCTGGATCGCGGCCTGTTATCGAGATCAATAAAAACTATCTGCCGCAGTCGAACCTGCGACAAACACTGTTACCAAGCCGTTCGCAAAGCCTGACGATTAAATAATACTCTCAACGTGATCAGTTATGTCAATAATGTGACAATCACCGCGTGTTTGTACATGTATATAATCGACTAAATTTCCCGTGAGTTTAATTTTTACCAAACAATTCAATCTTTTTTTTCATTAAAGCCTGATAGGCACCATCCAGAGCCTGCGGCATAACCTTGGTATCCCCGATGACCGGCATAAAGTTTGTATCACCATTCCATCGGGGAACAATATGGATATGCAAATGCTCAAGTATTCCAGCGCCCGCTACCCTGCCGATATTTATTCCAATATTAAAGCCATCAGGGCACATAGCGGCGGAAAGTATCTGTTTACAGTCGCGCACCAGTTCCATCATCTCGCCCATCACCTCAACGGCAAGGTGTTCCATACATCCCGTATGCTGATTTGGCGCGATCATGAGATGTCCATTGTTATAGGGGTATTTATTCAGAAGAGCAAAACAGCTTTCTCGTCTGACGAGAACATGATGAACGGAATCATCATAATGGCTGAGCGCATTACAAAAAATACAGCCTTCAATCTTATCAGGGGCAGTTATATATTCGATCCGCCATGGCGCCCAGACTGTATTCATGTTGCCAGCTCCTTTTATAAATAAATAATTTTGGTATCCAATCTATCATTATCATCAATAAACAGTAACCCGAATGAACCATGATCGTCAGAGGCAGACCCAGGGTTAAACAATAGCGTATCTTGCACTATATCAACGTCAGCGTGATGAGTATGCCCATAGACGATACAATCAACATTGTCTTCGGCAAATGCTTTTATAATACGTTTTTTAATGCCAAATGGAACACCCGCGCCGTGAATAACGCCAATCCGCTTATTACCGGCAACAACCACCCGTTTTTCAGGAACAAACCGTTTTATCTCGCCCGAATCCATATTACCCGCCACAGCATACACAGGCGCTATGGTGTTTAGCTTATCCAATACACTCAGTACGGTTATGTCTCCACAATGAAGTATCATATCTACTGCTTCAAAAGCAGTTAGTATCTGTTGAGAAACAGCCAGTGCCCGTGTCGGAACATGAGTATCAGAAACCACACCGATCATAATCATCTTTGAACATCCTCTACCGCAACTGTATACACATCAGAGAGAGTATCAATCATTTTGCGCACAGAAAAATGTTCCCTGATGGTTTTAGCGGCCGCCTGTCCCAGCATTACCCGCATATCCGGAGAATCATGCAAACAATCAATGGCGTTTCGCAACGCTTGGCTATCCCCGGGAGGAACCAATAATCCATTTTGCCTGTCGCTTATTAACTCGGGTACACCACCGACATCAGTAGCAACACAAGCGCACCCGAATGCCATCGCTTCCATAAGCGCGACGGGCAAGCCTTCCCATAAGGAAGGCAATATAAAAATATCTGCTTGTTCAAGAAACGATCGTATTTCCGTTTTAAAACCTGCAAAATTGATTTTATCACAAAGCCCGTATTCCTCGCAAAGTTGTTTTAAGCGTTCTTTTTCCCTGCCAGTTCCGACAAGAATTAACAACCATTTCCCTCGTTTAGTTTTTAACGCCTCGAAAAGAAATTCATGCCCTTTTTTTCTGGTAAGGCTGGCAACCGTAACTAAGGTCAACGGCTTGTTCTGATAGGCCGTGTTTGTAAAACTGCTCCTAACCGATTGAAAATCAACACCATTATGAATAACCATAACTTTTGCAGGAGGCATCCTGACTGCATCAATAAGAAAGCGTTGTCCTGCGTAAGAATTGGCGATTATATATCTGCAAAATCGTGATGATATGCGGTCGATAATATTGTGATACCACTTACGCCAGAGATCGACATTTCTTTGTCCTGAAATAATCACAGGCACTCGAGCTATCCTGCCAATGATTCTTCCCAGTATATTTGAATGAAAGAGGTATGTATGCAATATATCAGGCTTGATATCACGTATTAACGCATACAATCTAAAGAGTGCGGAAATATCGAATTTTGAACGCATCTCAACGCTCAGACAGGTGATATTCATCTTTGAGCATTGTTCTTTCAGGGGTAGGCCTGGTTTTAAGGAAACCACATACGAGACAAATCCTCTGTCGTTTAATGAACCGGCAACCTGAATAATCATTTTTTCCGTACCGCCGATAGCAGAATCAGTTGTGAGATGGAGAATTTTCAGGTTTGTTTCTCTCTTTTTAGCTAATACCATAATGATCCGCCCATAGCTGCCATGTGATTATATTCCATAACTGGCGGGTGTGGTCTTCTTTACCCGACTTATGCGCGGAGTACAACTGTTCAACCCTTGACCGATTAAAAATTGATTTATCCAGTCGCTGTCTATCCAAAGAACGAGCTATAATTCCGTTTCGGTCATTTTTAATCCATTCTTTCACTGGCAAAGTAAAACCATGTTTTCTTCTTCTGACAATTTCTTCAGGCAGAAGTTCCTGAAACATTTTCCTCAGAATGTATTTCGTCGTCCCTCCCTTCAGTTTTAACGAGGCAGGGACACGCAGTACTTCACGTGAAAAACTGATATCAAGATATGGTACACGCGCCTCAACGCCATGTACCATACTTAGTTTATCAACTTTCATTAACAAATTTTCGGGCAAGTAGTAAAAAAGATCCCACCACTGCATCATCGAGATAAGGTTTTTCGCACTGGCATATTTACCATGACATACCGATTCAACTGACTGGGTAGAAAAGAAATCTTGTTTTAATAGAGCCCGTTTTTCCTGTTCCATGAATACCATATCCCATAACACCGCTTTTTCCATCGAAACAGGCAGTGAAAAATAATTTAGTAATTTCTCAGCACGGCGTGAAGTACACATCAAGGGACGCAGCATGTTCATGCATGGAAGCGCAAAAGAAGGAAGCCTATTCGCATTATTATACTTGTAATATCCTAAAAAAATCTCATCTGCACCTTCGCCTGACAGTACAACTTTGACATATTTTGAAGCTTCCTTGAAAATCAGATACGTCGGAATAAGCGCTTTATCAGCAATCGGCTCGTCCATTTGATAAACAACTTCTTCAAGATAATCAAGACAATCAGCATCAATGTTCAGCACGGTATGATTCGTGTTGAAATATTTTGCAATCATGGAACTATATTGCTCCTCAGAATATCCCGGCATCTTTGAAAATATAACCGAAAACGTAGGTATATTCGATGCGCCTAACCGCGATAGCGCCGCCACGATACCGCTGGAATCTATTCCTCCGCTCAGCAGAACACCAAGCGGAACGTCAGCCATCAGCCTTTTTTGCACCGCCTGCCAGAAAAACTCACGAAGTGTAAATACCCATTGCTTTTCATCCATATTTCTACTGCCCGGCAGACGGTACATATCGGAATTATAAGCATGTACGTCCATTGAGCCGTTTTCAAAAATAAGACAATGGCCCGGCGGCAGTTTAAATACATTCTCAATAATTGTATTTGGATAAGGGACATAGTTCAGTGTAATATAGAATCCGAGCGACTCACGATCAACAGTCCGTGAAACTGCTGGATGGAGAAGAATTCCTTTTAATTCCGATGAAAACACTAATAGCCCCGACTTCCAGTAATAATAAAGAGGTTTTATGCCTCTCCTATCTCTGAAAAGAACCAAACGTTTTTTCTTGATATCCCAGATACAAATACCGAACATTCCATCAAGATGATGAACGCATTCAACACCTTCGTCTTCATAGAGATGAACAATAACCTCACAATCAGATTCTGTAACAAAACGATGTCCTTTTTCCTCCAGCTTTCTGCGCAATTCTTTATAATTATAAATCTCACCATTACAAACAACTACGATGGAATGATCTTCGTTGTACAAAGGCTGGGCGCCAGTTGAAAGGTCAATAATACTTAGGCGACAAAACCCTATCGCGATATCCTGATCAATATAGTCTTTCATATCGTCAGGACCTCGATGCTGAATTGCTTTCCGCATTGGATCAAGTATTTTCATACTCTGATCTGGATATTGTGATTGTTTGTTGACTGTAAACCCAGTGATCCCGCACATCACACGACTCCAAATATTTTTTTGTACACATCAAGGGTTTTGCTGGCAGTAATTTTTGCAGAATAATTCTTGACATGTAGCAGTCCTTTGGCGCGCAATGAATCAGCAATATCATTGTTTTTCAAGATGATAAGGATTTTTTCAGCTATATCCACCACGTTTTCAGGGTCGACAAATAAAGCGTTATCCCCGGTAATTTCCCTACCCCAGTCACTATCGCTCACTATAACAGGAGTACCGCATGACATTGCCTCAAGCACTGGTAAACCAAAACCTTCATAGAAAGACGGCAACACACAAACAGAAGCCATATTATACAATGCGACCAGCTTGTTTTTATCCATATATCCCATCATTCGCACAAAATCTTTCACGGTCTCATGATAAATAAGTTCTTTTCTTCGGGTAAAGCGTAACCCTTTCAGTCGTTTATATTCACCGACAATGAGCAGTCTGACATCTTTTTTCCAACGTTTCCGAACAATTTCAACAGCTTTAACAAGGTTAACAAGATTTTTCCGTGGATCAATCGCACCGACAAATAACACAAACTGCTCCCCTTTATCCACATCAAGCGTAGATATCCTGCACACGTCAGGAGCTAAAAGACGAAATTCTTCATTGCAGTACAATGGTATACTTACCACCTTTTGACTTGGAGCACCAAAATAGCGGTCAATATCTTTTTTGGAAGACCTAGAATCAGTAATCACTACCTGAGCATTTTGTTTAATCAGCCAATAAATCAGGCGAACAAGAATCAACATCCACCATGCAGTCAGGTGATATTTTTTACAGATAACGGGACTTATATCATGCAATGTTACAACCGTTCTTTTCCATGGAAACAGCCAGACTGAATTATCAGGAAAATGCATGATATCTATTTTATCGCGCATTGCGCACAATGGAAGTGAGATATTGCGCCAGAAAAAGTTTTTAATTCGATTGGCGACCACGCGTACTTTGACATTTTGAATATTTTCAAATTCAGGCAGTTCATGATCAGAATAGATGTAGATTTCAAGTTCCTTGTCGAGTTCGGCAAGCCCTTTAATCAGTTGTCGTATATAGGTTTCAAAACCACGCCGATTCCTATGTAATACGATGCATGATATCCCAATACGCATAGTTAATCCTGCTGTAATAGTTCCGAGTATATTTTTTCAACATTCCGCACATACGCTTCGGTGGAAAATACAGCCTGTGCCCGCTCCCACCCTTCACGAGCCAAATTTCTTTTTTTTATCGGGTCATCAATGATCGAAACAATCAAAGAAGCAAGTTCACGACTATCCCTCGGCTTAAACAATAACCCTGACTTTTCGTCAATAACAATTTCAGGTATGCCTCCTGCCCGTGCCGCTATCACTGGGATCCCGAGAGCCATCGCCTCAATCAATATCCGTCCAAATGGTTCAGCAACAGATGGTAACACCAGCGCCTCAAGTTCAGATATAATATCATCAGGATTTGCGATAAATCCTGTGAACGTTATGCGGTTCTCTATACCGTGGCGTTGAACGCGATTAATTAAGGATCTTTTATAGGCAGTGTCATCATCCATCTGCACAGGGTTAGACGTAACACAATCGCCGACGATCAACCCATGCACAGAACCATATTGATAATCTTTAGAGATCCATTTTATCGCGTCAATAAATGTTTCTATACTTTTACAGGCAGTAATGCGACCAACTACGCCGACATAATGTTGTTTTCCAGTCCGTCCGGTCAACACATCACATTTGCCAGCTGAATAAGAAATCTTTGATAACTTCGGTACACTTACACCATTATATACAATATGAATTTTTTTCTGACCGAGAACTTCATAAAACGGTTGAGCGAGATTCTTTGAGATGCAAATAACCGCATCACAAAAACGATACGCAAGTTTTCCTATTCGCCCGAAATTCCGGTTATAGCTCCGGGCGTGCCAAATAAGCGTTTTGCGTGACAACAAAGAAAGAGCCATTGAGTAGAACAATGATGTTGTTTTATTCGAGTGTATAATCTGTATCTTATTACGTAAACACCATATAAGATTAGTGAACGCAAAGCGGATTAACGCAAATATCCCCGACAAGACATACCGCACCGAGGTATTACGTTCAATAACCGGCATGACAGAAACTCTGCATTGTACACCAAGCTGTTCCAGCGCCTGATAAAATGCGCCATTGCCGGGTAAAATACAAAATATTTTATGTCCATCTGCCATCAGGCCTTTTACCAGTTCAAGCATCGAACGCTCAGCTCCGCCAATAGCATCACCATGATCTGAGATAAAAAGTATGCGATATATATCCATCCTATTTTCTATCAATGAGATGTACTGCCTTTTTTCAGGGTAAGAAGCAACGCCAGTCCATAAAAGACAACCACGAAGATAAGCAATGAATTAATGCCGTATAGCATCGATGTGTACTCCAATATACCTCCACACATTGCGCCAAGCAAATTTGACCCCATCGCTGAAGACCGGCTTTCCGAATTTCTGAAGAGCGTTATAAATATGATTCCAGAAAAAAATATGGGAAGACCAATCAGTACGCCCGCAATAAAAGCCTTTAGAAAAAATCCGTACTGCAGTATTACATTTATTGGAAAGAAATAATTAACCGCGACAGCAATGAACAACAATATAAAAAAAGGTTTAAGGCATTTAACATTGCATGTAAAAACAAAGAAATTGGCGCACAGTATGGTTAGAAAAATAGAAACTAAAACAGCAGAATTGACTATCCATGTAGAGCCGAACAATAATGACATACGTGTAATGCTCTGTGTCTCAAATAAAAGAAACCCAGCACCCAACAGAAAAAAAACGTTGTTAAAACGGCGAAGACTATCAAGTCCCGAAACTAAAATCATCGCAAGAGAGAATAATGCTATAATCCCCAGAACAATAATATAGTCAACGGGAATAGCTCTTTCCCTGAGATAAAAATACGGCCAGTTGTCTGTAGCTACTGGAATATCATCATTTCCAAAATAATCTGGCGGAAGCTTTGTGTATCCTTTCAAATCAGGTGATGTGTAATTATATACATAGGTAAAACCATTGGGTTCCTCTCCCGACTGGAGTATAAGAGGGTCAACACCAGTCGCCTCTTTCATGATCTTGTACAACCTGTTTCCGATCCAGTCCTTGGTCACACAAAAAGTAACCGACAGAATCCCATCAGGAGCAAGCAGTGAACAGGCTTCTCTAATGCTTTCAACGGTATAGACATATGTATCAAGGCGCATCTCAGACATACTAGAGAATAGCTGGTGAGAATCAAGGAAGCCAAAAACAATCACATCATATTTCTTATTGGTTTTCTTAAAAAACGATCTCGCATCATCGTTATAAACTGAAACTCGAGGCGAATTATAGGGCTGTTCAGGATGATGCCGCTTACCGATTTTCAGGATCAACGGATCAATATCAACAGCATCAATATGCTCGACGTTCATACGTAACGCGGCGGCAACATCATTACCAGTGCCAGCACCCACAATCATCGCATTCTTAACGCTTCCACGCAAACGAAAGGGCAATTCATACAACCGCGCCCACTCATAATCGCCCTTACTCTCGGCAGTGGCTTCTTTACTCAGATTCAACGCCATTTGATGATAATCATTATTTACTGTCAGGGTGAACCCCGGTTTATGTTTTTCCGAAGGAATCTTGTCGATACGGATCTTATAATATGGCGACCAGAATGTCCCTTTATCCATTACTGAAATCCATGACATCAACACTACAAACAAGACTGCCGTTAAAACAAAAAACCATTGATTGGTACGAGTAAACACAAAATACAGATATAAAATCATAAATAACGCAAAAATCCAAATTGGTGGTATCAGGTTATATGACATACAAGAATACAATAATATCCCCGTGACGCTTCCAAAAATGTTGATGGTATACGCCGGAAGCGGATTTAGCCTGTCAAACAGTCTCCCTGTCTGCTGTCCGATTGGAATGAACAAGAGTGTGGTAATCATGAAGAAAAAAAGGAGAACCCACTTCAGATTTATTTGAGCCAGAGGAGAAATAATTGTTTGCCAGAAGTACACTGAAACATGATGCGTAACCTCTATATTCTTCTGAGCAAAAAAAGCGGCGCTTGAGATAAGAACCAAGAAGATTAACGGAAACGCGTAAATAAAATCTTTTTTTCGAGCACTAAGTATATACCCGATACCAAGCCCCAGAAACGCGGCAAGCAAAACGATATTGGTATAATATGATAATACCCGTACCTGTGAAGGAAGCCACCTGATACACGCCATTTCCAGAAACAATCCGAGCAGGCTGATAACAAACAGTTCAATACCTTCTTTTTTCATTATACCTTTCTGAGTCACCGGTCACCTCATATATTGAAATAGAATTGGATTACTGAAGACGTTCCTGAATACGTTTTTTATATTCACTGGATTCTTTAATATTTCTCCAGCTTTTCACTGCCAGTTCATGTTGATCCATCCGATCATATGCAAGACCGATATAATACCAGAAAGATTCAGCTGATGGATACCATTTTGTTGCATTGCGCCAAATGGCTATAGCGTCTCTGTAGTTTTCTTCTTTAAAATAAATGGATGCCAGTTTATCGAGCGCTTCAAGATTTTTAGGATCCCGCTTTATTACATTCCGAAAACTTTCTTTAGCCAAAACGAAATCTTCCATCCTTTCATAATAAGTTCCCATATTAAGGTATGCCTTGATATCATCAGGGTTATATTCGACCGCTTTGTACGCTGTTTTCAATGCGTTTTCATAGTCATTTTCGTTCTTATAAATACGCATCATCACATGATATACGGGAGTTTTGTCATGCGCATGCTTAAGTCCCCGCTCCGCAACAGCCAATGCCTGATCATACTTACGCTGTTTGAAATAACATAAGGCAAAATTACTGTAAACCACTCCTTCTGTAGGCTGGTATTGTAACAGGAGCGCATTCTGTTTAATAGCTTCTTCATAATTGCCAATATCATAATAGAGTTCAGCAAGATATCTTCGCGCTAGATGATGCCGGGGGTGCAGATCCAAAGATTTCTGCAAGGCCTGTATGGCCCGGTTGTACTGTTGTTTCTCAGAATATGCAACCGCCAGATTATAATAGCCAGGGAAACTATCAGGAATATGTTTCAGTGTTTCATGCCAGAATACTATTCCATTTCTCCATACAGCATTTCTAGCCACGGTAAGCACTATAAGGCTAACAAAAAGAATACTAACTGAAACAAGCATTACTCTTCGCGGCAATAACAATCGGATTTTGCCTGGATACCGCCGAAGCAGTGAAGAACAAAAAAATCCAACCAAAGCGCAATAACCCGCAGAAGGAAGGTACAGAAATCGTTCAGCCATGATGTCACCGATACGTATAACCAAATTGGAAACAGGAAATAATGTTACCACAAAAAAGAACACAAAAAACTGCCATGTTTTTTTCTGCAACAAATACAATACGGAACAAATGGCGGCGCAACTCAGTATAATCATCGAAAATATTACTCTGATATCAAAAAAACTCGCATACATCGGCCAGTGACGATAAACACCCAGTAAACCTGTGGGAAGGAAAAGAAGCTTTAAATAATAGATAAACACCGTCGACATAGTGAACAAAACAGTCGTAAACGGTTTCCCATGAAAAAACTGTTCTTCACCCTGCGGGCCAATAGAGCCAATAACACTCATCCTTATAAGCATATATGCGAAAAACACCAAAATGTACGGCACCAGTGAAACAAGGATATTGCGCGACCTGACAACAGAGAATTCTCTTCCGAAAACCAGCGTGGAAGAAGCAAGTATGACGGGCAAAACCACGCTGTTTTCCTTGGAACATAATGCCAGAAAAAAAGCAATATAACTGCCAATCGCGTAATTCGAAAAGAGACAGTACTGCATCATGGCAACGTTGAAATATCCCTTCTGATATCCCCTCAGGTACCAGTACCACGCCAAAAAAAAGAAAAATGCGGCGTAAACTTCAGCCCTTCCAACAATACCGGTCACCGCTTCTGTATGTAGAGGATGTATTACAAATAAAAGAGCTGAAAGCAATGCAGAGATAGGATTATTCAGCAACAAAGCAAAAATAAGGTACAAAACTATACCCGATCCAAGATTACCAATTATGTTAAAAAAATGATAGCCGACAGGGTTATCTTTCCAGAAATGATAATCAATCGCATACGTCAGAAAAATAAAGGGACGGTACAAACCCGCGTTGGCTTCCGAATGCCAGTAATTGGTAGTTACTATCGCCTTCAGGTTCGTGATATCCTTTATCGCCTCATTTTTCAATATGACATCAGGATCATCAAAAACAAATTCATTTCTGAAAATATTACTATAGGAAAGTAATGAAGCGACTATGATGAGAATTATCGGTAAAAATCGTTTCATATTTGTTATAACTTTTTTACAATTAAAGAGTATTTTTTCGTGATAATCAAAATAATATTTAAGTATCTTTTATAGCACAGAGCATGTTTTAATTATAGCAATTTCCTAAAAAATCCTTCGTATAGGAAAATAAATTAATGGATAACAGCGGCATTTACATACATGTCCCCTTTTGCATCCGCAAATGCTTATACTGCGGATTTTTTTCCGTCCCGCTTAACAATGAATTGATGAGCAAGTACTGTTCAGCCCTGAAAAAAGAACTTCAGTTTCGAGCGGATAGTGCACAAGGTTACACATTTACATCACTATATCTGGGAGGCGGCACACCATCTCTCCTGCCATTTAAAGAACTCACAAATATTATAAATCTATGTATGAACCTGTATCATTTTGATAATCAGGCTGAAATCACCATCGAAGCAAATCCATCCAGTTTGAGTGATATGAAAATCCAACAGCTGGCTGAACTTCCGATCAACAGAATCAGCCTCGGTATTCAATCATGCGATGACAACATACTGAAAGCAATCGGCCGGCCTCATTGCACACACGACAGCTATCACATATATGAACAACTCAGAAAAACAGGATTTAAAAATATCAGCATCGATGCCATTTTCGCACTGCCGGGGCAAACTATGAACCAATGGAAAGATTCTTTGCAGAAGATATTATCACTTCGCCCTGAGCATATTTCTTTGTATTGCTTCACATATGATCCGGGGTCCGAAATGTATCATCGCTACAAAAAAGGTGAATTACCTGAGCCTGATGAGTTGAAAGAATCAGAGATGTACAAAATAGCGATAGAAACCGTCCGAAATGGAGGGTATATACATTATGAGATATCAAATTTTGCTCTTCAGGGATTGGAGTCCCGTCATAATATGATATACTGGAAAAATAAGCCGTACTGGGGATTCGGCCCTTCAGCATTCAGTTTTGTAGATGGATACAGATTTAGTGCTCCTGCCAGTATTATGGAGTACATAAAAAAGTGTGATGCCAATATTGACGAATTGTATCATGACAGGGAAAAACTCGAAGAAGAACGCTCTTTGCATGAAACTGCGGCACTTAATATGAGACTTCTTAAAGAAGGTATTTATATTCCTGAACTTGAAAATAGGTATCCCGGCTTGTCACCTTATCAAATTCTCAGAGATGCTCTTGGTATTCTGTTGGAAGAGGAGATGATTCAGAAGATTGACAATCAACGGTTTTGTCTGACCGATAAGGGCATACTGTTTGCCGATTATGTTTCTTCTCAATTGATCTAACAAGATTCCATTGGAGATCAATATATATCACCAATTACATTAAAAATTTGAATTTGAAAGTTGGATCAAGTTGCATCAACTCTTCAGCCAGTTGATTGATTTTTCCTTTGAGGTTTGTATCATTTGACTGAAGCCAGGAGTTGTACATATCCAGAAAAAGATCCTGTTTTTCCTTAAGCATCAATTCCATTTCAAACTCATTGAGCTGTGAGAAAAACTCTTTCAATTCCCTTTCTGTGATCGTTTTCATTTTCGTTCAATCCTTCCTTAATAACAGTTTTAAGCATTCTCTCGGCTTCTTCAATTGCGTTTGATTTCTTCCATAGCCTTATATCGGAAAAGGAAAGAGAAGACTTTAACTCAATTAAGAAAATTTTCAAGTGTACAGATAATTTTTCGTAACTATCTGGTACTATTGATATCCTATATTTAGATACTGCAAGAGAAAGGTATGTTTAGCGTGATAATGCATTGAGCAAAACAGGTAATTTGTCTTTCGCGGCTTTTTCTCCGCAATGAATGATTTGATGAGCTTTTTTAAAGTCAAACATAGTAAAATGTCCAAGATCAGGCGAGATTGCTACATCAATATGAGTAGAATGAAGCTGAGAATCAGCGATCTTTTGTTCGGCAATATAAACTGTTTGCAATAAAACATTAACAATATTAGGTACCCATTGTTTGTTGCGTTGCAGTAACACATCAAAAGAAGACAGCCAATTTACAGAAACATTTGATGCAGAATCTTTGTCCGTTTCCGTTTTAATGTTTTTTTCCTTCTTCTGGCGCATAAAACGGGTATAGTCTTTTACATTCCTTGTAACGTCGACAGCAATAACGCACTCTGCTCCCATTCGTTTCACAATATTTGCAGGCACTGGGTTAATCAGGCCGCCGTCAACAAGATAGGTGTTGTTATATTTCATCGGCACAAATAATCCAGGAAACGATGCGCTGGCCCGCAAAGCTTTAAGTAATAAGCCATCAGTAAAGATAACTTCCTCTCCCGAACAAATGTCTGTGCTGACAATTTTTAATGGAATCTTCAAATCTTCAAAAGTGCGGTGTCCAATAATTGGCTTGAGTATTTTTTCTATAGTGCGCCCCTCAAGAAGTCCCGAACCGGAAAATGACGGGTTGGATACAAACGCCATGCGTTTTAGACCGAAATCGCTTGCCATCTTTTCAATTTCATATGCTCCGTATCCCAGAGCATATAAGGTACCGACTATCGCGCCAATACTGCTGCCGGCAATATAGTTGATAGGAATATTCTCATCTTCTAATACTTTGAGTACACCAATATGGGCAAAACCTCGTGCAGTACCGCATCCAAGAGCAATGCCCACCTTTTTTTTTGAATTCATATCTAAACTTTATTTCCATCTGTTCGATGAATATTATAGTTATAACTATCTACTAGCGTTAAATGTCCTAAATAAGAGTACCGTTATGGAATATTCAAAATCATCGGAAAAGACACTACGATTATATGAAAAGGCTCAGGAAGCCTTCAAGAGAAATAATCTTGATTACGCGATCAAAATACTCATGACGGTAGTCGAATTCTCTCCGCAGTTTATTAAGGCACGTCACCTTTTGCGACTCATAGAAATGAAAAAACTTGAGCGCTCCAAGGCAGTACTTTTAAAGCGTTTTATTGGGAATATGTTAAGTATACCATACTATCCCATAGCATACTTTTATTTCTATCGGGGACAATATGACAAAGCACTCAGTTTTTATGAAAAAATATTATTAAATGACCCTGTTAATATTATTGTGCTCACAACACTTGGAAACAGTGCATTGGAACTCGATATGGTCGATACAGCTATAGAGACGTTCGAAACGATCAGACGGATAATTCCATCTCATATAAAAAACCTGATGAAACTCGGAATCATCTATAAAGACCGAACAGGCGAACTGGAAAAAGCGAAAGAGTGTTTCACTACTATCCTGCAGCATGATAAGGAAAACCACGCGGCGCGCAAAGCTGTAAGCGATGTATCAGCTTTACAGACCATTGAAACTGGCAGTTATGACGATCTTTCATCGTCATTCTTAACAAAAGTAAAGGATCTTGATTATACAGATATTGCTGAGAAGAAAATGCGTGCAGTTAAATCTGAAGAAGATTTACAAATACTTATTAAGGATACCGAAGAAGCGCATCGACAGGAACCCCAAAACAGCAAAACCATTATCGAACTGGCATCGTATTATCTGCAAGCTAAAGATTATCAATCCGCGATAGCATATTATAAAAAAGCGCTTGATCTCACACCTGAAGATTACACTATTGTGAAAATGATTATGAACGCAGAGATGTCACAGTTTGATAATACCATCCTTGAACTGGCGAAATCAGTTTTACCATCGGAAGAAAAAGAACAACAGATTAAAGAACTGGAAACTGAAAAAAGAAAGGTTGCGGAATATTATTTGGAACATATAGTTGAACAGAAACCCGCAGATAAAGAACTCAGATACCAGTTAGGAAGGCTTTATTTTGAGATGAACAAAATAGATAAAGCCATAAAGGAATTTCAGCTTGCTGTTCAGGAACCCAGATACAGACTTAGGGCTCATAATTATTTAGGCCTCTGCTTTATGGCTGCAAAAATGTTTGACCTAGCCGAGGTGCAATTCACGACAGCACTAAAGGAATCCGGTAAAAATGTTATGGATACTTTTACAAAAGAAATTATATACAACCTCGCCGCTGTTTATGAAAATACAGGACATATAGGAAAAGCAGTTGATCAGTACAAAGAGATTTATAAGGTCGATATCGGATTTAAAGATGTCGCTGACAAAATTCGCCAGACATATCATTCATAATTACCACATGTAATATGGATCAACATCCACGGATATTCTGACCTGAGTAAAACGGGTAGATTTCGAAAGAGCTTGTTTTATAGCTTCATTAGTACCAAAAACATCATTGGTTTTCAGCAACACATGCCAGTAAAAATGCGCACGCTTACGGTGAACCATCGACGGCAATGGCCCTTTAACCTCTGTTCCCTTAGAAACTGTTTTAATAAGCGACTGGGCTATCTGGGTACCAGCCCACTGCCCTTTTTTCTTATCTTTAGCGGTAATAATTATGTTGATAAACCGGTAAAAGGGTGGATAGAGCAATTCTTTGCGCGCCTTTAGTTCACCTTCAACAAAACGGTCATAATCATGCTGGAGCGCGCACACGATCGCAGGATGATCTTTCATAAATGTCTGTATAACAACCTCGCCAGGAATCTCACCTCGCCCTGATCTGCCCGCAACCTGTGTCAACAACTGAAACGTTGTTTCTGCCGCCCGAAAGTCAGGCAAGCACAATGTGGATTCCGCAATAATAGTCCCAACAAGAGTCACACGAGGGAAATCCAATCCTTTGGCTATCATTTGTGTTCCGATCAAGACATCAGCCTTACCTCGTCGAAATTGCGTAAGAAGTTCAAAATGAGAATCTTTATGTGTTGTTGTGTCGGAATCCATACGTAGGACACGTGCCTCTGGGAAAACGGCTTTCAACGCACGCTCAACTTTTTGTGTACCTATTCCCGAAAACTTAATTTCAGAACTGCCGCACTTTCCGCAAAACACAGGTTTGGTGATCATTTTGCCGCAAAAATGGCACATCAGGCGTTCTACACTCTTATGATATGTCAATGTAATAGAACAATCATCACATTCGTAAATATACCCGCACTGCTGACATACTGCCATTGAAGAGAACCCGCGCCTGTTTAAAAAAAGAATCACCTGTTCCCCTTTGTCAAGGCGATCACTTATTTTCTGTTTCAGGGGAACAGACAGAACTACCCATTTTTTTTCTTCTCTGACTTCCTTCGCAAGATCGACTAAAATGACCTCAGGTAATTGACGATCATCCACCCGGGCCGGCAATTTAAGCAATGTGTACTTGCCCTGATAAACATTATAAATGGTTTCCAATGCCGGTGTAGCACTCCCCAGTATTACGGGGATGTTTGACAGCTTCGCACGCAACACCGCAATATCTCTCGCATGGTACCGAGGCGATTCTTCCTGCTTGTAACTTCGCTCGTGTTCTTCATCAACAACTATTAACCCAAGATCAGAGAAGGGGGCAAAAAGCGCCGAACGGGCGCCCACCACCAGCTTAGCTTTGCCGTCACGCATTTTTTTCCATTCACGGGCACGAGCACCATCGGATAAACGTGAATGAAATACCGAAACGACATTTCCGAATCGTTTTCTGAAACGTTCTTCTGTCTGGGGAGTAAGTGATATTTCTGGTATGAGCATGATAGCCTGTTGCCCTCGCTCCAAAACCCGTTGTATACTTCGAATATATACCTCGGTCTTACCACTTCCCGTTACACCATGAAGGACAAATGGAACAAACTCTCTGGAGTCAAGAGCGGCTTCAATCTGGTTAAGTACGCGTTGTTGATCAAGATTCAGCGTAATACTGTTAATTGGAGTCACATATTTATACCGATCAAGACGGCTGTCCCTCTTTACAAGTTCATCTTCTGTAATACGCGCAAGCAGTTCTTTTTTTATCAATCGCTCCACAGCATTGTTATCGCATCCTACAGCGGCACAGAGAGCATCCATTTCAAAAAACACTTCCCGTTTTTGTAAAATGTATTCAAGAACATCAAGTTGACGTTTCGCCCGCTTTCTCAAGGTGTCCATGTACCTGATAACGTCTTCCTTGTTTTTATTAAGCGATATATACTCGGCATGAGCATTTCTCATTGTTTTACGTAAATAGCTAGGATACATTGACTTTAAAACTAACCCGAGTGGACAGGCATAATAAGAGCTCATCCACTGGGCAAGTTTAAATAACGGAGTTTCGATAAAGAGTTTTTCAGGAACTACATCCTGAAGTTCCTTTAACGATGGGAAAGAACTGCTGTTTGATGTCTTAACAACAAAACCGTGCAATACGCGTTCGCCAAATGGAGCCTGTACAATACAACCAGCTCCCACTTTTCCAAGAAGATGGACGGGAATCTTATAATCAAACTCACGGTCAAGAGCGATTTCGAAAACAACATGAGCTATCGTATCTGACAATTTCATACAACAATGGCCTGTTCGGAGATGATTCGCATCAAGGTAATCAAATCCCGCCATGCTTCTTTCTTCATATGAGGACTGCGCAGAAGATACGATGGATGAAATGTCGGCAGAACCGGAATCCCATGCCAATTAAGTCGTTGCCCATGTAACTGGGTTATAGGTGTCTCGGTCTGAAGAAGATTTCGTGTTGCAACAGAGCCAAGGGTACAAATAATCTCTGGATTAATATATTCTATTTGCTGATGCAGAAATTCAGCGCAATTTTGAACCTCATCAGGAAGCGGATTGCGATTTTCAGGCGGTCGGCATTTTATAACATTGGCAATATACACTTCTTCTCGTGACAACCCAATAGCGGCCAACATTTTAGTCAGTAATCTGCCGGCGTTTCCGACAAAAGGAAGTCCCTGTATATCTTCATCATGCCCTGGCGCTTCGCCGATAAACATCAAGCGGGAATGTTTATTCCCCGACCCAAATACCACGTGAGTACGATTTTTGACAAGTTCCTCACAACGAGAGCAGTTATGTACCGATAAAGCCAGTTCTTCAAGAGAAGATACCGAACACGTATTTTCAGTCTGAGACAGCGGATTTTCAAGGATAAATGGGACCGTTTGAGCACCATCATTACGATATTCCTCAAAAAATACTGAACTGGTGCCATTTCGTTTTAAAGAGACAAGATGATACCTAACCTGTTGAATAATATCATTAAGAATATCATTTCGCATTGTGCTTCTGCTTATACCATTCTACAGTTATTTCCAATCCCTGACGCAAATCGATTGCCGGAGTGTATTTTAAACCTGTCTTTGCTTTAGTAACATCTGCCAGAGAATGCGTAATATCTCCCGGTCGGGGATCAAGATACACCGGGGTAACATTTTTACCAAGAATGTCATTGATTTCACGAACCAGATCATTTAATGAAATGCGTTCTCCGCATGCAATATTAAATGCCTGACCAAAATTTGCTTCATTATCTGTCATACATGCCGCAATATTAGCTTGCACGACATTATCGACATACGTGAAGTCGCGGGTCTGCTCACCATCTCCGAAAATAGGAGGGTGTTCTCCCTGTAAAATCATCGTGATAAATTTAGGAATAACTGCGGCGTATTCTGATTTTGGATCCTGACTGGGGCCAAAGACGTTAAAATATCGGAGACAAATTGTCGGCATTCCATATAATAAACGAAAAACACGACAATAATACTCTATGGTCAATTTATGAATGCCGTAGGGAGAAATAGGATCAGGGATCATAGTTTCTTCTTTCGGCATCTTTGGAGAATCCCCGTAAATCGAAGATGAGGAACTAAAGACAAAACGTTTTACTTTTGCGTCACGAGCGGCGATGAGTAATCGCAATGTTCCGGTAATATTAACATCATTGGTTTTTTCAGGTAATTCAACAGAGCGCGGAACCGACGGTATTGCGGCAAGATGCAGGACATAATCAACTCCTTTCACCGCTTTTTCAACAGTATCCGTATCCCGGATATCCCCATTTATGAAGTCGATTTTACTCATTACAGGCTGAAGATTTTCCTTCTTACCTGAAGATAAATCGTCCAGAACCCGTATTGAATGCCCGGTATTGTGCAAGAGATACTTCACTATATTTGAACCGATAAACCCGGCACCACCTGTTACGAGAAAAAGAGCCATTGTTCCCTCCCAAAAAACATGTATTAAATAACTTTAATATTCTTTTTATCTCCCTTTATACCATGCGTTACATTTTTGGTATCAAGAATTAAAGGAGCGTGCTCAACAATAGTTTCAAAATTGATATCACTGTGGTCCATCAGGATAACCGTCAAATCAACCCATGCCAACATTTCAGCATTTAATGCTATGGAAGAAAGTGTATCATGTCCTTTGCCTATTGTTACATGACTAATAAGCGGATCATGATAATAGACATTAACTTTCTTATTAATTAAAACTTTAATAATCTCAACAGCGGACGATTCATTCCATTCACCCACATCTTTTTTATTCGCAATTCCCACAATAAGAATATTTGCGCCATTCAGGCACTTTTTCTGGTCATTGAGGAGTTCCGAAATCATATCCACAATAAAATCACGAGTGATATATGTGTTGATATCAATCGCTTTCCCCAGAATATCATAACGCAAGCCCGAAAGTGCTTTTTTCCAAAACAGCTCAAATGGCTCTTCATTATACTGCGAAGTTACACCGTACCCGGGAGAAGGCAAATAACGAAAATAGTCAAACGGATTTGATTTTACAGCATGCATCACTTCCCAGACACTTATGCCGAGTTTATTGCACATCATCATCATTTCATTGACAAGAGCGCTGTTGACCCAACGGTATGAATTCTCAAAAAATTTCACCATTTCCGCCGCCAGCGGGGATGACACCTGCACTGTCTGTTTTGTTACGTGCTGTAACAATGCCGAAGCTAAAATCCTGCTCTCTTTTGTTATTCCCGCGACTACACGTGGAATCATCGAGACACTCATTTTTTTGTTGCCTGGATCAGTTCGTTCAGGAGCGACTGCCAGAAAAAAATCCGCATTGACAGATTTTTTTTGTTCTACAAACAGCGGATAAAGAACATCACGCGTTGTCCCCGGCACCATAACAGTGTCAATAATAATCAACTGTGGTTTTTCAAGAGAAGCAATGATTTTCTCCATCAACGCCATCATAAAAGAAATGTCTTTATTGAGAGGATGACGGCTCGGTATCTGGTCACTGATTATGACGACATCCAGTTCAGATAAAACCGCCATATCATGTACCGCGTATAGCCGATCCGTTTCCACCAGTTTCCCGAGTGTTTCCGATGAAACATTCTCAATATAAGAAACGCCGCGGTTAATTTTTTTGACTTTTTCCCTGTCAAATTCAATGCCGGTAACAGATATGCCTGAAGATGCTAAAGCGGTCGCTATTTGTAACCCTGAATATCCTAGGCCGATCACGCCAACTGTCACATTTTTATTCTCAATTTTATTTAAAAATTCCTGAATATCAGGCGCCGGATTGCCGTTCGACACATCGTTCTCAATATTAATATAGAGGCTATCTTCCGATACTTTTATATATGAATCCATGTTTCTCCATATCCGAAGGATTAAAAATGTTCCGGCCATCAATTATAATAGGATGAACCATTATTTTCCGTACTTTCTCCAGATCAAGCGTTTTAAATTCATCCCATTCAGTAACAATAATGAGCGCTTCCGCATCCTGAGCAACAGCATATGGGTCATTGCAGTATTCAATATCAGGAAATATATGTTTGGTGTTCTCAATTGCCTGAGGATCGTAAGCCGTTACATGAGCACTTTCTTTTAAAAGAGCTTCTATTATCTTAATGGATGGGGCGTTACGCATGTCATCAGTATTTGGTTTAAAGGCAAGACCGAGTACACCTATTTTTTTATCTTTAACAACCCAAAGAGTTTCTTCAATTTTCTTTATGAAAAGCTGTACCTGTTCTGCGTTAATCGCTTCAACTTCTTTCAGAAGATTAAAGCCGTATCCGAGCTCATCAGATATTTTAATAAACGCGGCCACGTCTTTCGGGAAACACGACCCGCCATATCCAATACCGGCATTCAAGAAACTTCGTCCGATACGCCTATCCAGCCCCATGCCAAGCGCTACTTCTTCAACGTTTGCACCAGATCGTTCACAAATATTGGCAAGTGCATTGATAAAAGATATCTTCATTGCCAGAAATGAGTTAGATGCATGCTTTATCAGTTCAGCGCTTTTGATATCGGTAACAATGACTGGCGCATTTATCGGTGCATATACCTCACGCATAATTTTTTCAGCACGTTTATTGTCGACGCCAATGACAATCCTGTCGGTTTTGAAAGTGTCTTCCACTGCTGACCCTTCACGGAGAAATTCAGGATTGGATACGATATCAAAATCAATTTTATGTTTATTATACCGTTTTATAGTCTCAGCAACTTTTTCACCTGTTTTAACAGGCACCGTGCTTTTATCAACAATCACCTTATGAGACGTCATGTGAGTAGCTACTTCACGTGCAACCTTTTCAACATATGTCAGATCGGCCTGTCCGTCGTCTTTTGGAGGCGTATTTACACAGATAAAAATAACCTGTGATTGTTCTACACCTTCCTGAATATTCATAGAAAAACTAAGCCTTTTTTCTGCTACATTTTTTCGCATCAGTTCTTCAAGGCCCGGCTCATATATAGGCACAACCCCTGCAATGAGTTTATTATATTTTTCTTCGTTGTTATCTATACAGATAACGGAATGACCGAGTTCAGCAAGGCATACTCCGGTAACTAACCCTACGTATCCTGTGCCAATAATACATAAATTCATTATGAGTTCTCCCTTCCGATATGATAATTAATTTCCAACTTTCAACTGAACATTGGGAAAATCTTTCAGGTAGACCATCAGAAAAAATGACCGATCCACAACATCACGATTCCTGAAATACCGTCTATCACTATATGAGAAAGCAAGTTCCCATTCGTGTAAATCTTTTATAAGTGTATATCTTTGGTATTCAAATATGCCGCTCGTTGAGTCACGCTCGAAATCAATTATATGCGACATTCTGAGACGCCAATCGGAGTTAATCCGGTAACTTAGCACATGAGAAACCTGTGTGCTGCCGCCAAGATAAAATGACGTGTAAATATCCCAGCTGATTTTATCACTATTAAAAAACGTTAAGCCATAAACAAGTTCTTCAATTTGTTGATCGTGGGGATCATACCGGGCTTTAAAACTGGTCTCAAACCAATCAAATGGTGAAAATTTCATATCGAACAGCAATTCGGATATGTATTTGTCTTTCCTGCTACTTATATACGGCGATCCCAAAGCAATATTCCTGCGAAAGAAAAAGTCCAGCATACTGAGATTCTGGAACTCGCTGTTAGCATGTCCAATAGCAAAAGAATCCCGTCTTGCCTTGGTAGGAAAAATATCGAAAGACAAAGAAAAATCCACAAGATCTTTTGAGACTTCATCAATTCCTTTTGTATACATCAGCGTTTTATTGTCTTTGTTGCTGGTATCAAGCACAACTTTATCTACCCATTTTTTGGTTTGAATAAGGTTCCTGAGCTGAAAAGAGACCGCCGTATCCTGAGTAGCGGCGTCAATCATATCAAACTGGTAGACATCTCGGACATTAACGCTTGTCCTGATCATTTTAAAATCCATTGTCGGTTCAAAAATATGCCGTAAGCCATGGATATTCCAATTATCAGACTCAACATGATAAATCCGCGAGGTACGAAAACTACTCTTGAATCCAAGATCGACAATGCTTCTCAAGTCATCAGAATCATCAATGTAATCGGAATAATACACTGAAGTTCCTTTAACATATGGTTTAAAATTGAAAAAATCCCATAAAAACATGGGATAGGAAAGTTCGTTCGCCAAAGCAACCCTGAACGAATCAAAATCTAAGTCTTCATCGTCAAAACGAAAATTGAGATCGGCTATTTGAATATCGCTTTTCAGATAAAGAGGCGTATCCAGTACTTGCATATCACGGGTCATAAAGCGTACTTCCGGCAACCGCTCCAATACATCAAAAAAGCTGTTGAACCGAGGTGATGCATAAAATTCCATCTGATATTTTTCAGTCGCACGGGTCAAATCAAGAAAGTTTACCCTTTGTATTTGTTCGTCAAATTCACGGCGGAAGAAATCATCTATTATCTGTTTATCACTCTGCAAATTTAATTCGCTGAGCAGCCGAGTTGATGGAGATATTTTTTGTTCATGCTCCCAAGTGAGACGATAGCGTGTTTTTTCAATTTCCTGCAATTCCGTATCACCATTTAACTTGCGGTCATAATCCTCAAAATTTCTGTCGCGCATTAAATAAGATTTTACTTCTCCTTTAACCTGGTCATTGAAGTTGTAATCTGCATCAATTCCACCCGCCAATCCCCGCTTACTGCGATAATCCGCACCGACTTCTACAGTTAAGTTTTGAGACTTATAGACTTCAGCAGAGGTCAATAAATAATATCCCCATTTCCCGGAATGACCGGGGACAACCGATACGGGTGAATCACGTTCGGTTAAAGGATAATACCAGAAAGGAACCCAAAATACCGGTATGTTCCCTATTTCAAATACGATATCCTTCATAATAATCTTATCTTTAGGATAAACATGGACTTCTTTCGCCCTGAGACGGTAGTCGGGAAGAGCGTAATCCGAAGTAGTAACATAACCGTTAGATATATGGTATTCAGGCCGTTTTTCCGGTTTTTCTACTTTATTACCATAGAGATAAAACGGCTTAAATCTTCCTTTCGTATGATCAAAAGTACCTTTTTCAGTCTCAAAATTGTAATGGATGCTTTCAGACGTATAAATGCGCTCACCCTGAAAAAATCGGACATTACCAACAGCATAGGCATCTTTAGTCACAAGGTTAACCGTTATGGAATCAGCGGCCAGCCGGACACCTTTAAAATTAATGACAACGTTACCGGTACCTTTGACAATTTCCTCTTCCTTAATGTACTCCACATTATCAGCGTTAACTTCAATAGGAAAATCCTCTTTCTGTTTTGGCTGGTCTCCATTCGGGACGGGTTCTGCGGCAGATTGCTGTGATTCGGAAACAACAGCATGAACCTGACAAACGGCAAAAAAAAGAATCCCCGCAGTCAACAGCGATAACTTGTATTTGTACGATATTTTTGGTATGGCCTTCACTCTTTACCCTTTCGTATTTTATACACTGAGATAGAGAAGATAATTGTCATTTATGGGAATGTTAGTTGAATGAAAATAATACCAGATTAAAGATCAAAAACCCAAGCAAAATAATATTCTTTAAAAAATTATGGTTGTTCGCGCAACCATTCCACAAACCGGGTAATACCTTCTTTGATACCTGTTCTCGGTTCAAAACCCAATTTTGTCCGTGCCTTATCGATATTGGCATACGTGATAGGGACATCGCCGGGCTGATTCTCCATTCTACTGATTACTGCTTTTTTGCCAATTGCGGTTTCCAGTGTCTCTATTAATTCCGCCAAAGATACAGTATTAGAATTACCCAGATTAAAGACTTCATATGCATAATTTTTATCAAAAGAAGCCATAATGCCCGCCACTATATCATCAACAAAAGTGTAATCGCGTCTGGAACTTCCATCCCCGAAAACAGGTATAGGCGTTCCATCCATAATAGCCCTTGCAAATTTATGAATAGCCATTTCAGGCCGCTGTCGCGGTCCATAAACAGTAAAAAAACGTAAAGATGTGATATGTAACCCGTAAAGATAATGATAGACGTGGCATAACATTTCACCGGCAATTTTAGTAGCCGCATACGGCGATATAGGTTTATCAATACTGTCATCTTCAGAAAAAGGAACCTTTGAATTCACACCATACACCGAAGACGATGAGCCAAATATAAATTGTTCAACACCTGTTGCTTTCGACAAATTCAATAAATTCGTTGTGCCAATCACATTAACCCGGTTATACAAATCAGGATCGGTTATAGAAGGACGAACACCGGCACGCGCGGCGAGATGTATCACACGGTCAAATTTCTCTTTCTTGAAAATAGACTCCAAAAACTGAAAATCCACAATATTCCCTTCATATAAGGTGTACTGCGGATTCTCAATAAACAATTGTATATTGCGTCGTTTTATTGATGGGTCATAATACGTGTTAAAATTATCGACACAACAAACATCATAGCCTCTCCCCAGTAATTGTGCGGTGAGGTGCGATCCAATGAACCCCGCACCGCCAGTAAGCAGAACTTTCATTATCCTATCTCCTCATGGAACTCAGTCTTAACGCTATATATCGCGCTGCCATAAATACCGGCATCTGCACCAAGCACAGCAGGTACAAGTTCCACGCGTTCTGCAGGAACAGGCATTGCTCGTTCATTAATTGTCTTCCGTATCGCTTTGAAAAGCATATTACCGCACTGTGCAACACCGCCACCGACAACGATTTTATCAGGGTTAAGCACATTTACCATCGCCGCGAAAACGATCCCGATATACGATCCGGTTTCCTCCCAGATATGCTGAGAAAGTTCATCGCCATCATATGCGGCTCCGCAAATAATTTTCGGTGTCAAACGGCTGAGATCATTATGTATACTTTTCATTAAAATATCTTTTTTTAACGACGATTCACTGATTGCCCGTACAGTTCGGTTCACAATAGCGGCATTTCCTACATACCGTTCCAGACATCCCCAGTTACCGCAGTTGCATGGTTCACCATCCTTAAATAATGTAATGTGTCCGATTTCACCAGCGGATAAAGTAGAACCCCGATATAGTTTGCCATCTATGATTATCGCTCCGCCCACACCTGTACCCAGAGTAACGCACAGCATATTGCGGCACCCGTTCCCTGCGCCGCGGACAAGTTCAGCTATTGACATAAGATTCACATCGTTATCTATATATGTAGGAATGCCGAGAAGGGATTCCAATGCTTTTTTAATTGTGAATTCACCTCGCCAGTTCGGCAAATTGGTAATATCTTTTACTATGCCTCGCAAAGAATCCACACATCCAGGTAATCCGATTCCAATGCCTAATACCTGTTCTCTTCTCACATGTGCTTCAGCACAAACTTTTTCAATTGCCGCAGGTATGGATGTTAAAAAAGCATCCGGTGTTTCGTAGTCTTTACCGTGTATAACTGTCCGTGCAGTAATATTCCACTCATCACAACACACAAGTCCAAGCTTAATACTTGTTCCCCCAACATCAATCCCTATTGCGTATCCTGTGGATCCTCCCATACTCTAATCCTCTATTTGAAAAAGTGTTCGCGCATTTTCAGTGGTACGTTTTACTATCTCATCTACATGGCATTGTTTTATTTCAGCAAGGCATTTCACTGTTGCGCTGATAAAAGCAGGTTCATTCCTCTTCCCCCTGTATCCTTGTGGAGCTAGATACGGACAATCTGTTTCAACGAGAAGTTTATCCAATGGTACGCAATGTGCCGCATCACGTATTGCCTGCGCATTTTTGAAAGTAATTATTCCTGAAAAAGAGACATAAAATCCCATTTCAAGTACCTCATTACAGAATGTTTCGTCGGACGAAAAGCAATGAAACACACCCTGAACTGCAGAGTATTTATTTAATATATTCACAATATCTGATTGCGAGTCCCGGCAATGTATCACCAGCGGCAATTTTAAAGAATCTGCAAGACAAACCTGCTTTTCAAAAAGAACTTTCTGAACTGTAACAGTATCGTGCCCGTAATAATAATCCAAGCCGGTCTCACCGACAGCCTTTACGTCCCTGTGCGTCTTAATAAAATGCTCAAGATCGACAACCGTATCTTCAGAAACAAATGCCGCGTTGTGCGGGTGAATGCCCGCCGTCGGATACATATTGGAATACCGTGCCGCTAAAGAACACACTTGCTCGCATGTATTCAACGAATCCGCAACAACAAGCATTGCGGTTACACCATTGTCATAAGCGCGTTGTATAACATCGTCTCTGTCGTGATTAAATTTCTCGTCACATAAATGAGCGTGTGAATCAAACATAAGTTATTTATCTTTGGTTTTAGGAAATACGGGTTCAATTTCGCCCAAGCTATGGCCGGCTTTTAAGATGCCCAATTGCGCGGCTTCTTCTATAGCAAAATCAGTATCAATGTTGAGCTGATGTTGTATTTTTTTACAAATTGTGGGCAACACAGGATACAATAGTATATTCGCCACGCGGATCATCTCAAGCAATGCATAAAGCGTATTGTCAAGTTCACGCGATGCGTTATCTTTTTTATACAGGCTCCACGGTGCCTGCACTTCAACCAAACGATTACTAAGCTGGATCATCTGCCATATTTTGGTCAGAACAACACTAAATTTCATCTCATCATATAATGACTCGATAGATTTAATCAGATCATCATGTAACAATTTCCATTCCGCAACAATATCGTGTGAAGAGTCCAGCATGCCTGCAGGGACAAGGCCATCGCGATACTTCTTAACCATTGACAAAACCCGCTGAACAAGATTACCCCAATCGTTGGCCAGATCGGCGTTATACCGTGTTTCATACTTCTCCATAAGGAAGTCACCGTCACGGTCAAATGGAATTTCACGCATTAAAAAATATCTCAAAGGATCCGGCCCATAAATTTCAGCAAGTGAAACAGGATCCAGAGCAGTACCCGCAGTTTTACTCATTTTTTCTCCGCCAAGATACACAAAACCATGACCAAAAACCTGTTTAGGAATGGCGACCCCTGCGGCAAGAAGCATTGCCGGCCAGATAACTGCATGAAAACGAGTGATATCTTTGCCAATGACATGGACATCCGCAGGCCATTGCAGTGAAAACCTTTGATTATCAGAGGCAAATCCAGCGCCGGTAATATAATTAATCAGTGCATCAAACCACACATACACGACACTTGAGTTATCGAACGGAACCGGAATACCCCATGTTTCCGTTGATCGAGATACACTGATATCTTCCAAACCGCCCTTTAGTACGTTCAGAATTTCATTTCGGCGAATTTCCGGTTCTATAAACCGGGGATTCTTTTCTATATGGTCAATAAGTACCTGCTGGTATTTCGAAAGACGAAAGAAATAGTTCTGTTCCTCCAGCCACTGAGGCTCCTTTTTATGGACAGGGCATTTCCCGTCAACAAGCTCTTTTTCAGGTATAAAATGCTCGCATGAAACGCAATACCACCCAGTATAGGCGCCTTTATAGATGTCACCATTATCGTAAATCCGCTGAAACAATTCCTGCACGGCAATAATGTGATCACTGTCAGTTGTCCTTATAAAACGGTCATACTGAATATCAAGGGAATGCCAAACATTCTCAAATTTGGCGGCCATATCATCGCAATATTCTTTAGGCGGCAAATTATGCTTCTCAGCCTGCCTTGCAACATTCTGGCTGTGTTCATCAACTCCCATAAGAAAAAACACGTCATACCCCATCATCCGTTTAAAACGGGCTAATACATCAGCACCAATTTTCTCATAAGCAGTACCCAGATGAGGCAGAGCATTTACGTAATCGATTGCGGTGGTTACGTAGAACTTTTTCTTCATTATGTTACGTCCTCACAAAACGTTATTCTTTAGTATCATCACCATTGTCATCGTCATCTTCATCATCAATATCAGCGCTTGGTATATCTTCCAGCTTTTTGAGATCGGCAACGTCAACATCTTCAGACAACGCTGGACGATCTATTTTTGCAGGTTTAACAGGTTCCTGATCCTGCAAGATTTTAATTTTATCGACAGGGAACGTAACTATCTTCTCTGTTTCACTCAGCAATACGGAAACGCTTCTGCTAATCATATTCATATCAATTACCCGCCCCTTGCCGTTTGGAGTACAAACAAGAGCTCCTTCGCGCGGCATTGTTTTGGCGGTTTTCTTATAATGTTTGTTCTCATAACGTAGGCAACAAAGAAGTCGTCCGCACAATCCTGATATTTTAGCTGGATTAAGCGGCAATCGCTGATCTTTCGCCATTTTGATGGTCACCGGCTCGAATTCATATAAAAACGATTTACAGCAGAGTTTCAGACCACAGCTCGCTATGCCTCCGATAATACCCGATTCATCACGTACCCCTATCTGCCGCAATTCTATACGAGCGCGAAACTCTGAGGCAAGGGTTTTCACCAGTTCACGAAAATCAACCCGTCCATCTGCAGTAAAATAAAATACAATCTTTGACCCATCAAAAGAATATTCCACATCTACGAGTTTCATTTCCAGTTCATGCTCTTCAACTCGCCGTAAACATCGGACAAAAGCATCGCGCGCACGCTGTTTATTGGATTCTATCCTGCTCCAGTCTTTATCCGTAACCTTACGCTTAATCCGTTTTATAATAGTATTTTTGATTTCATCGGCGGTTGGTACCCGCTTACATAATACCCTGGCATAGTCTTCACTGCGATCAAGTTCAACGATATAGTGTTCACCCAGTTGTATGTCGATATCCTCCTGAGGTTTACAAACATAATTTCTCCCTGCCTCACGCATCCGCAGTAAAAACCATTGTTCCTTACTATCATTAACATGTTTAGCCATGATTATTGCACTCCATATTCAGCGAGATCATATTCCTGTAAAATATTGGTAATCCCGTCACTGTTATTATTATCAGGATAATGGATATCCTGTACCATTTTTACCATTCCGACGCCAGGAGCATACCATATATAAACTTCTGAAAAAATCTGCTGGTTTTCTATTGTATATGTATGGTGAACCACCAGGCAATCTTCAAAATAACCGGCATCCGTATTTATACCTTCAACACCTTCGATAGTGCTTGCCGAATAAAAAAAAGAATTATTTTCCTGTCCTATGTCTTTCCATTCCTTCTGTGCTTTTAAAAAAGGGTTCACCGGCATAAGCCGTTGGTAAAATATAAGCTCCCGAGATACATCTTCATCAGTCATTACCAGATATAGATTATCGCTACGGTTACTTTCAAACCCGATAAACAGAATTTTTGACGTATTTAACGAATCCGCATCAGAGGATGTAATTTCCATCCGAAATATCCGACCGACATTCTGTTCAAATTGAGCAAAATAAAAAGAATCCCGAATACCTTCGGCCTCTGAAAGAGACCATGTTTCCTGAAAAAATCTTTTATGTTCAGTCATAATAGTTCCACTGGAGTCATGTGGACGATACCTGACATTATACACCCATTTCATAGAATTCTTTAATGGGAAATAATGCGTATTGAACTCTAACAGCTTATCGGACTGCGCCCCATTGTTCTGGACATTTCCATCATCGTGCAGAACAACATGATCCTCTATGCCCCATTGCTCAGCAAAACGCATATTTTTTATAGCGTCACGCTGGATTTCAAACACGCCAATTTCAGTTTGAAACAACAAAGACGAACCGGTTTCCTTTATAACTCTGCCTGTATATACCGTTCCGTCATTCAGTTCAATTTCATCTGAAATAACAATCGTGCGCCAGCATATTATCAGAACAAAAGCTATATAAAAAATAAAGCTGTTTTTCACGATACGTTACACTTATTAATTAGGCAACAAGCTCCTGCTGAATTCTATCAAAAAGAATCTCAAGAACAAATTGCAGTTTCGTATTACCCTGATACGCTTTAAAAGCGTTGCCGATTTCGACCATGCACCGTAGTAACCGTTCCATAGAAAAACCTCGAGCGTATCGTGATAAAGCTTCAACTTTGTCGGAATTAACAAGAAGCTCAGCATCCCCTGTTTCATTATATATTATAAAATCACGGCAACAAAGTTCCAGTATTTGAAAAAACACCGATACTTCCTCATTAAAAACACTTTTCTCCACCGAAGCACGTTCCATGCTTGTCAAATCACTGCCATCAGGGGTTGCGCCTGCCTGATCCGGCGGAATATTTTTCACACTCAGTTCCGCCCGGTCAATGATGCGCTTTTCACACGTTTCTGCTAACTCAAAAATATCGGTTTCACTGTGAAATATACGAAAAAAAAGATCAATTATATACTCTCTCCATTCAAGACGGTCATCATCCAGATATTTAATCGCTTCGCTGTAATTGCCATAAGCAAGCGATGCTATCACCTCCGCACGGGAAGGCTCCACATGGCATTCCGATGCCAGAAAATCAACAATCGAAGAACGGTCCTCAAGAGGAAAATATACCTGCTGGCACCGAGATACAATCGTTGGAAGAAACCGTTCCACATCTGCCGCAATAAGAATAAGATATGTATTATCAGCGGGTTCTTCGATGGTTTTCAGCATCGAATTGGCGGCCTCGGTGTTCATGCGGTCAGCATCAATCAAAATAGCGACCTTTTTACCACCTTCATAACTTTTTAATGAAAGAGTCGCCTGGATAGATCGTGCCATCTCAATCTTGATTTCACGTCGTGCACCGGACGGACGGAGCCATAGAACATCAGGATGGTTATGGCTGTTAATTTTTTTGCATGTAGGGCACTGATCACAAAAAAAAGCGCCGGTCTCTGAACACATAAGTGCTTTTGCCATAGAAATGGCAGTCCATATTTTTTTCTGCTGGTCAGGACCGAGAAAGAGATATGCATGCGCAACCCGTCCGGAATCAATAACGCGCCGGATCAGAGAACGATTCCATAACTCATATTTTATCGAGGACATCAATAACCAGTTCCTTGACTTCAGCCTGTACGTTTTCTATGGTGTCGTCAGCGTCAACTTTTTTTATTCTTTCAGGAAACAGCCTGCATAACTCAAGGTATCCCTGCCTGACCGTCTCATGAAACCCAATTTCTTCATCTTCAATGCGATCCAAATCCTGACGGCATCTGGCACGGGCAATACCCCTTTGCGGATCGATATCCAGAAGAATGGTCAAATCAGGACAAATATTATTAGTAGCTACATCATTAAGCTGTTTTAGCAATTCCAAGTCAATTTTTCTTCCGTACCCCTGGTAAGCAAGAGTAGCATCTGAGTAACGCGAACTAATAACAATATTTCCGGCTTCAAGTTCTTTTCTTATGATTTCCTCAACCAGCTGATGGCGGCTGGCAAGAAAAAGAAACAATTCGGTCAGCGGAGCCATCTGTCCATGCAATGGATCCAGCAGAAGTTTCCGTACTTTATCTCCTATTGATGACCCTCCCGGATCCTGAGTCAGGGTTACATTGTACCCCATTGATGCAAGCAAATCAGCAAGCAGTTTCGCCTGAGTAGTTTTTCCACATCCTTCAGGCCCTTCAAAGGTGATAAACAACCCTTTCATGTTTTCTCCTTATGATCAAAGTTATATCTTAAGAATAATCGTTGCGTCTTGAATGTCACTTATGTCGAAATTATGTTTTTCGAGAACAGAACGAATCTCATCAGCTTTATCGAACAACTTCTCTTTTCTAAGATACAAGCGCCATAACGCAAATTCTTTTGCCTGATCCATAGTAAGCGATTCCTGTCCGGCGAGCGAATCAAAAGATATGTTATCAGCACCAAAGTTATTCAGATCATTCACAGAAACAACAACAGGAACAAGCTTATTCAAATCCAAACCAAGAATGGAGCATATTTTGTATATAGTGTTCAATTGTTTCGCGGCCTCTGTGTCAGGTGTTTTCTTGACAATCGAAAAATACACTGAACGAACTAGTTCAAATAACAACGCTTTAGCTTTCGATGTGTTAAAATCATCATTCATCGCATCGCAAAAATCGAGATAACTCTTTTCGTCAAGTTTATCAGATGACACACCATGCTTTTGCAATGCATATTCGATAAGAGTGATGCTTTTTTCCAGACGAAACACCGCCTGTTTCGATTCTTCGAGAAGTTCGGACGAGTAATCAAGCGGATCACGATAGCGGCTGGACAACAGAAACATCCTTAATACCCGAGGCTCACAAACGTTATAAATATCTTCCAGAGCAAAAAAATTACCCGTAGACTTTGACATTTTCTCTTTATTGAGAGTAACAAAGCCGTTATGTATCCAATAATTCACAAACCGATTGCCCGCTAACGCTTCCGACTGAGCAATTTCATTTTCATGATGAGGGAATATAAGGTCATTGCCTCCACCATGAATATCAAACGGAACACCAAGATAAAATTGTGACATCACTGAACATTCTATATGCCATCCCGGCCTGCCTAATCCCCATGGGCTCTCCCATGCCGGCTCACCGTCTTTGGACTTTTTCCAGAGCGCAAAATCAAGAGGGTCTTCCTTTTTCTCACTGACTTCGATACGGGCACCGGAGCGCATATCATCAACACTGCGCCCTGATAAGTAGCCGTAATCAGCTGATTTTCGCACACTGAAATAAACATCGCCCTCACTGAAGTACGCAAACCCTCTCTTTTCCAGTTCACTAATAAAGTCAATAATATCGCCAATGTGTTCTGTGGCTTTGGGTTCATGCGTCGGCTTTAAAACATTGAGCAGAGCAAAATCCTGATGAAATTTTTGAATATATTTTTCAGCGAGATCCTTCCAGAAAACGCCTTCCTTATTAGCGCGGTTAATAATTTTATCGTCTATATCCGTAAAATTCCTCACAAACGTAACGTCATAACCAAGTTCCCGGAGATATCGGAATACCACATCGAAAAAAACTACCGCGCGTGCATGCCCTAGATGGCACCGATCGTACACAGTGACCCCGCATACATACATTTTAACTTTACCCGGGATAATTGGGTCAAATTTTTCTTTTTTACCTGTAACAGTATTATGAATATAAAGCTCAGACATCAGGTTCAACTATATCCTTTATTCGTTTTATAATTTTCTCTTTTCCAAGTAACCAGCATACATCCGCAAGATCGGGCCCTTGTTTATGCCCCGTTAACACAACTCTCAAAGTCGATTCAAGATCAACCTGCAGAGTCTCGGCTGAAACTTTCAATGCATTCAGAAATGCAGGAATGTTCTGGCGTTGCAATTCAGTACCGGAATTTTCAAGCAATGCCAATGCTTGTCGTAATATTTGCTGTGCTTCAGGAGCAGCAACACCTTTTTTCATTGCATCACTAAGCCCGACGAAATCTGAGTAGTATACCGCCGCATAGGAAGCCATCTCTGATAAACAAGGAACCTTGTATCTGATAACATCAATCACATTATTTAAATATTCATACTCAGATTCAGTCAAGTTCCCCGCAACAAGTTCTTTCTCTTTGAGATACGGCAAACTCAGATCAGTAATGCGAGTCAGGTCGGAAGATTGCAGATAATGAGCGCTATACCAGTTAAGCTTATCATATTCAAACGCAACGGCTGAACTGCCCGCCTGCGCCAAATCAAACTCATCGGCAATTTGCTCCAGAGCCATGATCTCCTTATCTTCCTCAGCAGAAATATCCAGATGCATTAAATAATTTATGACACATTCGGGGAGATATCCTTTTTGGTGTAGAGCTGAAATGGAAAACAAGGAATTAAGTTCCTGCTTAGTTAAATTCTGGCTGTTTTTTCCCTGTATAAGCCCCAGATGCGCATATTGTGGTACTGCGTAACCAAATGCATTCAGCAACAGGATATTACACGGCAGTTCGGACAAATGGTCTGCCCCCCTAATTACATGGCTGATATACATCAAGGCATCATCAACAGTACTGGCAAAGATCGAAGTAGGTTTGTTATCAGCCTGCAGAATAACAAAGTCATCAATAAGTGATGCATCAAATTTTAAATCACCTTGAATCAGATCATGCACCGTAATCGCCTCTGATCCGTTTTTAAACCTCCAAACTGACCTGCGTCCCTGTTTCTCATACATATGACGCTGTTCTTCAGTGAGATTTCGACAGCGGCTGTCATAACCCGGTTGTTTACCGTTGCGCATAGATTGGTCCCGGCGTACAGCTAATTCCTCAACGGAACAAAAACACTGATATGCGAGGTTCTTATCAGCAAGAATCTTCACATGTTCGAGATAAATTTTTGATCGCTGGGACTGCCGGTATGGACCATATTTACCACCGATATTCGGCCCCTCATTCCAAGTAAGTTTCAACCATCTTAAATCATTCAGGACTTCTTCCAGCGACTCTATCTTATTGTTCTCAGGGTCAACATCTGCAACACGAACTATAAAATCACCATCCATCTTTCTGGCAAACAGACAGTTATATAAAGCGACACGAGCATTTCCTACATGCATCACTCCGGCTGGATTCAGTTCAAACCGAGTTCGAATCGCTACCATTTCAAACCTCTAATAACTTAATCGTTGATACAGCATAAGCGACAATACCTTCACCACGCCCGACAAACCCCATTTGTTCAGCAGTAGTAGCTTTAACACCTATGCACGATGGGGTAATATGGCATAATTGGGCAACTATTTCGCGCATTTCCTGTTTATAAGCGTTAACCTTCGGTTTTTCCGCAAGGATCATAATATCAATATTGTTTACCATGAAACCTTTATCATGTAAAAGATTAACGACCGTTTCAAGAAAAAAGGTGCTTCGCCTGTCTTTATAAACAGCATTTGTATCAGGAAAATGTTCTCCTATATCGCCAAGCGCCGCCGCGCCGAGAAGTGAATCGCAGACCGCATGAAGAACCACATCAGCGTCTGAATGCCCTTTTAAGCCGATCGCTCCAGGGATATATACTCCACCGAGATAGAGTTTTTTTGTTTCATCAAACGGATGTATGTCACACCCAAACCCCACTCTCATGCACAATGCTCCTTTTCCCACTGCTGAAGAATATGCTGGGCTATTGTGAGATCCACGGGTGTGGTAATTTTGATATTCTCGCTATCACCTTTAACCATTTTAACATCATGTCCTAACAGTTCAACTGCCATTGCTTCATCAGTAACAACAGCATTTCGTTTACGGACAAGCTCGTACGCCTGCATCAACAGCTCATACTGAAAAGCCTGCGGTGTCTGGACTGCCCATAGTTTATCGCGCGGAATGGTTTTTTCAACTAACAACTCATTTGAAACTGACTTCACAGTAGACACAATAGGCACCCCCGGAATAGCCGCGCCAACTTGTATAGCGGCATCCATAAGCTCAGAGAAAAGCCTGTCGCTGAAAAACGGCCTAACTCCATCATGCACCATCACGATATCAGGGCTGAATGCTTGTAAAACACTCAAGCCATTATATACCGAATCCTGACGCATTTCACCACCCTCAATAACGCGCATTACCCTACCAAGCGAAAACTTCGAAACAATTTCTCCTTCACAATACGAAACAGAGTCTTTTCCAGTTACAAGGATAATACCCGACAAACCGGGCATTGAACTAAGGCGTCGTAATGTATGAACAAGAATTGGTGTATTATTCAAGAGCAGGTACTGTTTCGGAGTAGCGCTCCCCATCCGATTACCTGAACCGGCGGCAACCACGACAGCATAGTTTTTCATATTGTTCCCTGATTTAAATATATTCATTTAAAACAAGCATGATACAAAAAAGCACGCGATAAATCCAGACAAAAGTAAG
>QZJZ01000016.1 GCA_003599815.1 Candidatus Auribacter fodinae | reverse complement strand
TAATTATTTTAATAACAATATTAATCAAAATTTTACTCAGCGGTTCAATTTGCGTCATTCGCCGCGTCCGCGGGCAGTTTGCTCACTACCACAATGGCAGGGCGCAAAAGGCGGTCGTTCAGCATATATCCGCGCGATATTTCAGTAACAACCGTGCTGTCGGGATGATCGGCGCTTTCTATCTGCTGTACTGCTTCATGAAACCGCGGGTCAAAAGGTTTGCCTACCGTTTCGAGTTCCTGCACATCGTATTGTTTCATCAGCTGTGCCATCTGCTTGTAGATCATTTCCACGCCCTGAAAGAACGGATGGTTTTCCTGTGTTACATGTTCCTCAAGTGTTTTTAACGCGCGCTGAAAGTTATCGAGAATAGGCAGAATCTCAGATAACAGTTTTTCATTGGCGTATTTATGAAACTCGATCTTTTCTTTGTTTACCCGTTTACGGTAATTATCAAATTCCGCCTGAATACGGAGCATCTGATTGAAATATTCGTCTGTTTTCTGCAGTTTTTCGTAGTCTTCTTTTGATACTGAAACTGTATCAGGTTCCTTGCCGGCAGGTTCGCCCTGACCAGCCTGTTCGGCGGCGTCAGGTTCAGGCTGATTTTTTTCCAGCGGCTGATCGTCGACGTGATCCTCGTTTCTTTTCTTCATCTCTGCTTAACCTCCTCACACCTTCTTGCAGTCAGCTTTGCGCGTTTGTTTTTTGCGCAAGAGCGTCTTCCTTTTCTTCATTTGCGATTGAATAAATAGATACAATAATAAGAGAGGAGCGTCATGTCAACACAAATTTCTTCTCAATACTGATCTAACATGTTCCTATTAGCACAGTAGTAAAAATATGCGGCAGGATTGGGTCATTCTTTTTTCAGAACAAGCAGAGTCAGGTCGTCCTGAAACGATTCATCAGCGGAAAATTTGATGATGCTGTTAGTGATGGCTTTGATTATCTGCTGTGATTTTTTTGTGGTATTGGAGCGCAGGACATTTGATAGCTGTGTCCTGCCGAATTCACTGCCCGCGTCGTTTTGTACCTCGATGACTCCATCGGTGTACAGTGCGACCACATCGCCGGTGTTGATTTCGATCTCGTTTTCCTCGATGTATGGGTCGAAATCCTTGCCGAAGGTCATGCCCATCATTAACCCCATGCCTGAGAACGAATGAACCGCGCGGTCCTGATTTGAGTAGTAGAGTATCGGTTCATGCCCTGCCCTGCTCCATATTATCTTGTTCTCTTTGGGGTAGAGGATAGCGTACAGGGCGGTGATAAACATATCTTCTTTCATTTCCCCGTACAGCCAGTTGTTTATTTCTATAAGTACTTTTGCCGGAGACTGGTACTTGATGGCATAGTTGCGGAACAGGCTCCTGAAAATGGCGATGGTGATGGCACCGGGCACGCCTTTGCCGGAGACGTCAGCGATAATCAGCCCGTAGCGTTCATAATCGAGCTTGACGATATCGTAATAGTCGCCGCCGAGCGTGCGAACCGGTTTGCTCAGTGCGGCGAGGTCGAACCCGTGGATTTTTGGCAGTTCTTTGGGAAGCAGAAGGGCCTGCAGGTCTTCGGTCAGCCTGATTTCCCATTCGAGCTGTTTGCGCGCGGCCAGTTCCAGCGATAACTGAATGTTGGATATGGCGACAGCCGCCTGTTCGGCGAGCGATTCCAGCAACGACAGATCCTGCGGCCGGAACGGGGATTTGTACCGTTTGTTCACCACTGCCATCACGCCGAGTACCTTGCTTTTTACTTTCAGCGGCACAGCCATGATACTGTTTACTTTAAGAAATTCGGACTTGTATTGGGGAATCAGGTCTTCGTTGTCATCGGCATTGCATTCGACAAGCCGGGGTCTGCCGTCCTCAAGCACTTTACCAAGAATTCCTTCGCCTGCTTTTATAGGGTATGATTTTATGATGTCGTGAATATATTTTTGTTTACTGGTCCATTTCGTTTCAGTATTGGATTTGATTTTTACCAGCGGCGGGAACAAACCGTCTACAATATACGCCTTCATTTCCCGTGATGTTTCATTTTCCGTTTTCTGCACGAGATATATTGCGCCCGCCCCGGCGTCAGTTGCCCGTTTCGCGGTATGCATGACGATATTGAGCAGGTCGTCAACCTTCATTGACGCGGAAAAGGCGGTACCGATTTCGCGAAGGAAATCAACCATGGAGTTTTTTTCTTCGATAACGGCGCTCTGGCAGATTTCCAGTTCCCTGCATTTTTTTATGAGCCGCAGTACAAAAAGGAGAAGAACGACAATAATGATGAGTAAGATGTAAAATGCGGTAGTTATGGCTGTTATCCTTGCTCTATGGTGTAAATCCCCGGTGCGGTGATGCGTCCGGGGATTATTATTTCATCATTCAGCGTATGTCGGTCAGGATTTGCTTTTATCCTTATCCTGCAATTTGCTGGATAAATCCTTCTCCAACTGTTCTTTTACCAGCTTGAACCGTTCAACATTCTTCTGGTCGGCTTTCATTAGAGTTTCGTGTGCTTCAAGAATATGCCGGATTTGATTGATGGCTTCGTCCGGGTCTTCAGGTATATCCTCCACGGATTCAAACCGGGTATCGAATGTGCACGGCTGTTCAATTGTATGGAAAAAACGGATAACTCCAAGCGTATCAAGTAATTCCATGTTGGTTTTGCCTAGGTTCGCCAGCGATACGGTGGTTTTGTAGCTTTTAATCATTTTCAGCGTCAGTCCGGTAAGCACTCCGATAAAAGTGCTGTCCATGCCGACGCAATCCTTGAAATCAACGGTGATATTGCGGTAACCTTCTTTCAACAGCTCGACCAGCCCTTCCTTAAAATGCCTGCTGTTAAGGAAACTTCCCTTGCCCACGACGCGGATAATAACTTTTTCGTCCAACCAACCAAATTCGATTTTATTCATCCATTGACCTCAGTATTGTTTTAATTCAATTACAGGCCGCTTAAAAGAAAAAGGTTTATTATGGCCGCAACCTTTTAACATCATTTAAATTGTAAAAATTATGCATTCAAAGTCAAGAGAAAACAAAAATATAGCCCAAGAACATTATTATTTTCACTTTTCAGCATTGATCTTGCTCTGCTTCATTCAGTTTATATAGAAAATACCGATACTAATCTATAATAACTTAGAACACAAAAATTAAGAAATGATTCAATTTCGCCATATGAAAACATTCTTCAGGTGTGCCATATTTTCATTTTTTGTTTGTGCATGCGCTTTTTTGTGTGTTGCTCATAGTGTTGCGCCGCAGGACAATGATGCTCCTGTTGGTCCGTTGCCGGACACGCTGATGACCTCCGACGCCCCCGGCATCATGCTTGAAGCCCGTTCAGCCCGCCAACAGCACGATTACAGCCTTGCGCTGGTCTTGTACCGATCCGTGATAACATCATTTCCCGATGCTCCTGAACGCGAACTTGCCGAAGAGGAACTGAATGAATTGCTCAAAACGCTCAGGTCGAGCGTGATTCAGGAAATCGCTCTGCGTGAGCTCGGCAGGTCGTTTTCCGTCGTTTCTCGCCAGCTGCTGAACTATGACGCGACTCGCCTGTTACTTAAATCCTTTCCCTCAAAAAAATTATTCGGCGAAGCAAAGCATAACCTCAAACAGCACCTGTCTGATTTTATCGTCAGGTTCAGGATGCGGTATGCGGCAGAACCGAACACCCCTTTAGTGTATACCGGTGTATCTATGCGGGACGGCGCCTGGGTTTTTAATTTCACTTTGGGAAAACGGAATATCAGCGTACCTCAAGGAGGGATCGTGTCGATTTTCAAAGTGACAGGCTATGACCCTGTTACGGATGCAGTAACTCTTACCGAGCTGAAAGATCTGGATTACAGGCTTCTGCAGAAAAATCAAAAACCCATCTACCGGGCATTTTCCGCGAAAGTCTCGCATATCCCCTTAAACAGGACATTTGTCGGTTATTTTTATTTCGATCATATTGAGGAGTATACCGGTTTCAACTATTATGGGCTTGTTCATTCTGATGAACAGAAACTTACGCTTGATGTTCCTGTTGAAAGCGCTATACGGTCATATCATTTTGAAAACAATGCACTGCGGGTGCATGAGTCGTTCGCCGTTGCGGACGGCGAATCCGCGATTGAACAGAAAGACAGCTCATTCGGAGAGGATGATACTGCCCGCCGCAATCTTGCCCGGCTGGCGTTTTATATGCAGTCGCGCCAGTGGCTGAACAGTGTAGCTCTTTCTTTGTCGGTTATAGACAAAGAATTTTACCCTGAGTATAAAGACCGCTTTGACGGCGCTTATTTTCTTATCGCGGAAGCGGTTCGTTCTACCTCACGCCACGAACGCGATTTGGATAAGGCGTTATACCTTATGAATAATTCATACTGGTTTTCGGCATTGTCGGAGTTGTTGGATATTACCGCATCAGACGCGCCTGAACAGGTGATGGCGGCCGCCCGTTCCGCACTGGTCGATTTAGCGCATAAACCAGAACTCACATGGTTCACCACCTCGATTGAACCAATAGTTTTTCCCGTCAGTTTCATGGGATACAACCAGACAGCTGAAGGACATGAACAGTTTCAGATAAATCATAAAGGCCGCTCGTATTTTCTGGGAAAAGGCGAGAGCATGGCAGGCATCACCATGAAAGGCAGTGAGGAAAAAGAAATCGAGGTGCTGAATCCCAGCCTGAACGCCATGGAAAAACGACTGCTCCGGTGGCTGGTAGCTCAGACAAGCAGTCCTCACCCGGTTACCCTGCTTCCGGGCGAATCGTTCAATGACCCGTCATGGATATATGCTGAACTGGAAGACCAGTTGTCCGGCAAAATATATCCGGGATATATCCTTCTTGATTCATACACCGCGCAGAACAATGAAGCGCGATATGGCATAATTACCAGTGACCCCTCCACTTCCGCCAGCTATTATTTCAGCGGTTTTTCCAGCGACGCGCCGGTAAAACTGACCCCGAAACAGCAGAAAGATGCACGCATCATCTCCACTCAGGATACCGAAGCCATGCAGATGGTCGAGGATTTTGTCGGAAAAATAAGCTTTTCTGAAATCCGGAAATATTATACATTAAATCAGATTGACCCGTCTGTGTTTTCCGGTTCCGATGCGCCGAACCCTGTTGAGAACGAGTATGCGCCCTCAGCCGCTGAAAAACCTGTAACCGAACCGGAACCCGCGCGTGTTCAATCCGAAAAGAGCACTGTTTCCGCGTCATCCGCAGTTCAGGATCAAACAGGGAAACCGAATGTTTCTCAACCAGAAACATCACCCCCAGATGAACTTGAACAACGAAAAGCGAAACTAAGCTTAAAAAAGAAATTGATTCGTATTCTTGCGGTTCTGATTGTTCTGTGGATGATGTTTATTATTTACAAATTAGTCAGGGCGCTTAAGTCTAACTAGCATGTTTTATCGTTACAGTATATTTCGGTTACGGAGGATACAAACACCATGTGGGATTATACCGACAAAGTAAAAGACCATTTTCTACACCCTCGCAATGTGGGGGAAATCGAGAATCCTGACGCTGAGGCTGAAGTGGGCAACATCACCTGCGGCGATGCCCTGCGCCTGACGTTGCGTATTGATAAAAAAACAGGTATTATTCAGGACGCCAAATTTAAGACATTCGGGTGCGGCAGTGCTATCGCGTCGTCTTCTGTGCTGACTGAACTTCTTAAAGGCAAGACAGTTGAAGATGCACGGAAAATCACTAATAAGGAAATAGCCGGCTTTTTGGGCGGGTTGCCCCGGGAAAAAATGCATTGTTCCGTTATGGGGCAGGAAGCATTGGAAAAAGCGCTGGCAAACTATCTTGGCGAGGAAGCTCCTGAGGAACATACTCATGAGGAAGGCGAAATTATATGCCATTGTTTCGGCGTGACTGATTCTCTTATCGCCCGTGTAGTACGGGAAAACGACCTGCATACGGTCGAGGAAGTGACAAATTTCTGCAAAGCAGGCGGCGGATGCGGGATGTGCCATCCGTCCATTGAGGATATCATTGCTCAGACACATGGCGCTCAGGCAACACAAATCGTTGAAACCCAGAAAAAGAAAGTCCTCACCAATATTCAGAAGATTACCCTGATCCAGCAAACCATAGACCGTGAAATCAGGCCGCAAATCCAGGCGGATGGCGGCGATATCGAACTGATTGACGTCGTCGGCAACAGGGTGCTTGTCGGGTTGCGCGGCAATTGCGCCGGATGCCGTACCGCTCAGTTTACCTTACAGCACGCCGTCGAGGCAAAACTGCGGGAACTGGTTGACGAGGATATCTTTGTCGAGGAGGTCAGGGAATGAAGACCATCTATCTCGATAACAACGCCACGACCTGCATAGACCCGATCGTACTGGATAAAATGATGCCGTTCCTGAAAGACCGTTACGGCAACCCGTCGAGCATGCATGATTTCGGAGGGACGGTCATGCACGACGTTGACCGGGCTCGCGAGCAGATAGCCGGCCTTATCAACGCTGACCCCCGGGAAATCCTTTTTACCAGTTGCGGCACTGAAAGCGATAATACCGCTCTTTTGTCCGCGCTGGAATCATATCCTGATAAACGTCATATTATTACTACCCGCGTAGAGCATTCCGCGATACTGAATATGTGCAAGCACCTCTCTAAAAAGGGGTATTCCATAACCTACCTGCCTGTCGACCATGAAGGTATGATTGACCTCCGGCAACTGGAAGAGGCGATCACGCCTGATACCGCTCTTGTCAGCATCATGTATGCCAATAACGAAACCGGAGTGGTGTATCCGATAGACAAAATAGCGCAAATTGTGAAAGAGCGGAGCGTCTTGTTTCATACTGACGCCGTACAGGCTGTCGGCAAACTTCCTCTGGATCTTAAAGAACTGCCGGTGGACATGTTATCGTTATCAGGACATAAACTGCATGCGCCTAAAGGGGTCGGTGTTTTGTATATTCGGCGCGGCACCCGTTTTCAGCCGTATATTATCGGAGGGCATCAGGAACACGGCAGGCGCGGCGGTACTGAAAATGTCGCGTCCATCGTCGGGCTGGGGTATGCCTGTGAAATAGCACAAAAACATATGGATTATGAGAACACTGAAGTGAAACGCCTGCGTGACAAACTGGAAAACGCTCTGCTGTCCATTGTGCCGAATTCCATATTGAACGGGCACAGGGAAATGCGGCTCCCGAACACGACAAATATCAGTTTTGAGTATGTAGAGGGAGAAGGCATCCTGTTACTGCTGAACGAAAAAGGAGTCTGCGCCTCGTCAGGGTCTGCCTGTACTTCGGGGTCGATTGAACCATCTCATGTGCTCAGGGCTATGGGAGTTCCGTTTACTGCGGCGCACGGCTCGATACGCTTCAGCCTTTCGCGGTATACGACGGAAGCGGAAATAGATTTTGTCATTAAGACAGTACCGCCTGTGATTGACCGACTCAGGGAAATTTCACCGTTCTGGGGCAAGGATAATCTGGCCGTTCGTTAATTTTCTTGTAACATTTATAATTTCATATTATTGTAAAAAAATGAGTTTCCATGCGACCATGAAAAAATGTGTTGTTTTCGTACTGTTTTTTGTTGTCTGTGCCGGGATAGCAGGCTGTTCCCGCTCGGCACGAAACCCTCGTCAGGCGTTTGACATGATTAAGGAAGCGGTTCTGGAAAATGACTGGAATCTCTACTGGCGGATGTTGTCTGCTGACAGCCGTAAGAAGTTTGACGAGCAGGTCGTTTTTATGAAGGAGCAGTTTAAGGTATTGAACGAGGACGCCCGGCAACGGGTTCTGAACTCAATGAACCTTTCTTCCGGTGAGTTTGATTCTCTTGACGGCAGGCACTTTTTTATAACGTATATGCGTTCCAATCAGGAACGTTTGGCGGGAAAATCGTATACGCGCGACCTGTTCACGACCTGTACTGTACTTGATATTGACCTGACCGGAGACGGGAGTACCGCGGTGATTATTATCGAGGATCAGGACGGGCACAAGGAAAAACTGAATGCGGTCCGTGAACCGGATGGCTGGAAAATGGACTTTTCACGTTTTTATTCTTTCTGACAGTTCTTTTTATTTTGCCGGGTTATATATTCATGAATGAGAGAGAAGCGTTACTGTTTTTAAATCTGTTAAGTATCGGCTACCGTGCCATGTGCGCTTTGAAAGACCGGTTCGGGTCATTGTCTGAAGCGATGCAGGCGCCGGATAAAGATGTGCTTGCCGTTCCGAAAGTCCGGCAGGCTACCTTGCAGGCGATATGCGACAAGAGGAAGGATTCAATTCTGCACCATGAGCTTGACCTGATCGAGCGGTCTTCCTGCGAGGTTATTACTATCGCGGACGAAAAGTATCCGGTAAGTTTGAAACAGATATCCTTACCGCCGCTGGTGTTGTATGTGATGGGCTCCATTGAGGCGCAGGATATGAACTCGATAGCCATTGTTGGTACCCGCCGTCCGACAAGTTACGGGAAACAGGCGGCTCAGGATATCGCATCAGCCCTTGCTGGACAAGGTGTTACGGTTGTCAGCGGGCTGGCGCGGGGATTGGACAGCATCGCCCATCGTGCGGCGCTGGACGTGGGCGGCAGGACTCTGGCTGTGCTCGGGTCGGGACTGCTCCGGCTGTATCCTCATGAAAACAGGGCTCTGGCTGATGCGGTGGCTCAAAACGGCGCTGTAATCTCGGAGTTTCCGCTGGAGACGAAACCGTTTCGCTCGAATTTTCCTATACGCAACAGGGTGATCAGCGGGCTGACTATGGGAACCGTTGTTGTTGAGGCCGCGGCGAAAAGCGGTACGCTCATTACTGCCGGATTCGCTCTTGAGCAGGGACGTGCGGTGTTTTCCGTGCCCGGCTCGATATATAATGCCACATCGGAAGGCGCGAATAACCTTATCAAACAGGGGGCATGCCTGTACCAGTCTGTGGATGACATTTTTCGGGAATTACCCGCTTTGCACAGGAATGGGGATGTACTGGAGCTTCCGCTGGAAATGCCTGCGCCGGTTGATATATCTTCTGATGAAAAGAAAGTTCTGAACTTAATAGGCACTGATCCGGTATATATAGATGACATTATTGAGAAAACGGAGTTTTCGGCGCCTGAAATTGCTGTTTTACTGTTGACTTTGGAAATAAAGAGCATTATAAAACAATTACCCGGTAATTATTATCTGAGTAATTAACGAACATTACATATGAGGAACAGATGGCTGAATCACTGGTTATTGTCGAATCTCCGGCAAAAGCGAAAACGATTAATAAGTATCTTGGCTCAGATTTTGAAGTGAAGTCATCTGTCGGCCATATACGCGACCTGCCCCCAAGCAAACTCGGGATCGATATAGAAAAGGATTTCGAGCCGGACTACATTGTTATTAAAGGCAAAGAAAAAGTTATCAGCGAATTACAGAAATCTGCCAAAGGCAAGAAGAATATTTATCTCGCGCCTGACCCTGACCGTGAAGGAGAAGCGATTGCATGGCACATCGCGCACGAGCTGGGAAAATCCAAAGCGAAAGTGTTTCGTGTCACGTTTAATGAAATTACCAAACAGGCTATAAAAGAAGCGTTTGAGCACCCGACTGAAATTGACCTTAATAAAGTGAACGCTCAGCAGGCGCGGCGTATCCTTGACCGGCTGGTAGGATACCAGATCAGCCCGCTTCTCTGGGGACGCCTCTGGCGTGGATTGAGCGCCGGAAGGGTTCAGTCCGTAGCCATGAAAATGATTTGTGACCGTGAGGCGGAAATACTTGCCTTTAAAAAAGAAGAGTACTGGTCAATAACGGGTATGTTTCAGACTGGCGATAAGGCTGAAGTGCAGTCGAAACTGCTCAAAATTGATGATAAGAACATTAAGATCCCTGACGAAAAAACAAGCAACGCTATCCTTTCTGAACTGAAAAAAGAATCGTTTGCCGTCACGAAAATCGTCAAAACAGACAAGAAACGGCATCCCGCTCCTCCTTTTATCACCAGTACCCTGCAACAGGAAGCGTCACGTCATTTCGGATTTAACGCTCAGAGAACCATGCGGATAGCGCAGACTCTCTATGAAGGTGTTGAACTGGGGTCGGCGGGTTCTACCGGTTTGATTACCTACATGCGTACCGATTCAACCCGTATCGCAGATGTGGCGTTGCATGAAGTCCGGTCATTTATTAATAATGAATACGGCAAGAAATATCTGCCTGCGAAAGCTAACTATTATAAGAGCAAAAAATCCGCGCAGGAGGCGCATGAAGCGATCCGCCCGACTGACGTTACCTGCACTCCGGAAAGCGTGAAGGCGTTTTTGACCCCAGACCAGTTTAAATTGTACGGGCTGATTTGGAAACGGTTTGTCGCCTCGCAGATGGAATCGGCTATTATCGCTCAGACCACGATTGATATTACGGGCGGCAAATACCTGTTTCGCGCGACCGGCTCGATCATCAAGTTTGACGGGTTTATGAAACTGTACCTTGAAAAAAAGGATGAGGACGCGGATTCTGATGCTGATACTGAAACTGAGGAAAAAGATGCATTGCTTCCTGACGTGCAGGAAGGTTCTGCACTGACAGTAAAGAAATTTGTGCCGAAACAGCATTTTACCCAGCCGCCACCGCGGTACTCAGAGGCGACTTTAATTAAAGCTCTGGAAGAAAACGGAATAGGGCGGCCGAGCACTTACGCCGCCATTATGGCGAAAATTCAGGACAGGAACTACACCTCCAAACTGAAAGGGAAGTTGTATCCGACTGAACTGGGAAGCATGGTTACTCAGGCGCTGACTGTCAGTTTCAACGATATCGTGAACGAGAAGTTTACCGCCTCTATGGAAGAAAGCCTTGATACCGTGGAAAAAGGCGGACAGGACTGGCATGTACTCCTGAAAGATTTTTACGCGAGTTTTAAAGAAAATCTGGACGCGGCGTATAAATCCATGAAAATAGTCGCTATGGAAACTGAGTTTACCTGCGCGAAATGCGGTAAGAAAATGGTTGTCCGGCTCACGAAAAACGGGCCTTTTCTTGCCTGTTCCGCGTATCCTGACTGCAAATTCACTATGAACTATAAGAAAGATCCCGACGGGAAAATAGTTCCTATCGAGGATGTTGAAGAAACTACGGAAGAAAAGTGCGATAAGTGCGGCAGTCCGCTTGTTGTCAAGGAAGGGCGGTTCGGAAAATTTCTGGCATGCTCAGGGTATCCTGACTGTAAATTTACCCGGCCCGTAAAGGACAACAAAACAGGCACGCCATGCCCGCAGGAAGGGTGTGACGGAGAGCTGGTTCAGCGCCGCGGCAAAAAAGGCAGAAGCTTCTATGGATGCAGTAATTACCCGCAATGCCGGTTTACTGCCACATCTTTGAAAAGCCTCACGAATCAGGAGGCACAGCCTGAATGATACAGTTGTCTCTGCATGAAGAACTGGCGCATTTCTGTGAGTATATGGAAGTGGCGCGAAACGCTTCTATGCATACACTCAAAGCGTACCAGTCTGATGTCAGTGAATTTCTACAGTTTCTGAAAACAAAAAAATGTACATCGCTGGCTTCGGACGAGTTTCATGATATTGCCCTCAGTTTTATTGCGGCGCTGAAAAAATCAGGGCTTGGCGATAAGACTGTTGCCCGGAAATTGTCTGCTTTGAAATCGTTTTTCAGGTATCTCTGTAAAAATTATGAGAGCGTCAAAAACCCGTTTGTGTCGCTGTCTACTCCTGCAAAGGGGCGCAGTTTGCCGAAAGTAATGGATGAGTATACAGCCGCTCAGCTGGTCGAGGCGCCTGAAGGCGATGATTTCGGCGCGGTGCGGGACAGGGCACTGCTGGAACTGATTTATTCCACAGGTATGCGGGTACAGGAAGTTATCGACCTTGATGTCAATAATATAGATTTGTTAAGCGATGCGGTCAAAGTGCGCGGCAAAGGAAAAAAAGAACGGCTGGTGATGCTCGGCCCGCCGTCTGTCACAGCGCTGGAATCGTATCTGACCGAACGGTCGTTACTACTGGTTAAACGAAAAAAGTCTAGTGCCGCCTTATTTCTGAACCAGCGGGGTTCACGATTAACAGACCGGAGCGTGCGCCGGATTTTTAAACAGTACGCAGGACAAGTGGGGCTTGATTCGCGGTTTTCGCCGCATTCTCTCAGGCACTCGTTTGCCACGCATCTTTTAAACGCGGGCGCTGACCTGCGGTCTGTTCAGGAACTGCTCGGGCATGAAAGTTTATCAACCACGCAGATATACACCCATGTCTCTACAGAACGAATGAAAGATGTGTACATGAAATCCCATCCGAGGGCCTGATATATGCATGGATTGAAGATACTTTTTTTTCAGCTGGTATATAATATTTGCGGCATTTTGTTTCTTATTGCCGCATCGCCATATTTTATCGTGAAAATCCTTATTACGGAAAAGTACCGGAAAGGTTTTATCCAGCGTTCGGGGTTCATGCCGTCCGAGCTGACTGCCCGTATAGCAGGCAGAAAACTGATCTGGGTGCATGCTGTTTCCGTCGGAGAAGCGCAGACAGCGTTTCCCGTGATTGAACGGCTTAAACTTGAGCATCCTGATTTCCATATCCTTTTAACCACCACGACGGCGACAGGGCAGAATGTAGCCCGATCGCGCACCGCCGGCGATGAAACTGTCACCGTGATGTATTTCCCTCTTGATTTTCGGCACATTTTCCGCCGTATATTCAAAAAATTCGATATTCGCCTCATACTTATCATGGAAACGGAAATATGGCCGAACTTTCTGATCGAGGCATACCATCGTAATGTGCCTGCTGTTCTGGTAAACGGCAGAATCAGCCAGTCGTCGTACAAAGGGTATAGGCGCCTCAGGCCGTTGTTTCTTGCCAGCACGGAAGCGATTAAAATGTTCTGCATGCAGGAAAAAGCTGATGCGGAAAGGCTTATACTGCTCGGAATAGATCCGTCACGGGTTGTTGTGACCCAGAACTTGAAATACGAAGCATCGCTCAAAACGCCGGTCAAAACTGAAATACTTGATCAAATCCGTATTAACGCTCAGTGGTCGAGGAAAGAACAGGTGCTTGTTGCCGGCAGTACGCATCGCGGGGAAGAACAGATTGTTGCAGGGGTGTATAAATCATTGAAAGAGAATATCCGCGAGTTGAAGTTGATTCTTGCGCCGCGCCATCCTGAACGGCTTGCTGAAGTGGAAAAAATATTGCAGAATTCCGGTATTGATTTTGTCAGGAAAACGTCGCTTGACGCGGGCGAACCACAGAACGGGAGAATTGACGTTATCCTTCTGGACACCATGGGAGAGTTGCGCCATATCTACGATCTCGCGTCGGTGGTGTTTGTCGGCAAAAGCATGGTTCCCGGCGGCGGGCAGAATATCCTTGAACCTGCCGCGCTGGAAAAACCGGTGGTCTTTGGCCCGCATATGGATAATTTCCGATTGATCGCAGATTCTTTTATCGCGCAATCCGCTGGGTTTGTTGCAAATACACCGGATGAACTTGAGTCGGTGCTAAAAAAATTATTTTTAAACAGAACCCTCCGCATTTCCGTTGGTCAAAAAGGTAAGTATCTTGTATCTTGTATTAACGGAGCCTTGGATAAAACCTTTGAGTCTATCTCCGCAGTAATGCGGTAATAACAACTGTGATTGTGTTTGCTTATGAAGCTGGTGAATACCCCTGTACAGAATGTCTTTAGACAGGATTTAATGTTTATTACTTATGGCGTGATGGAAAAAGAACAGGTTTTGAAGCTTCTGGTGCGGAAAACATGTGACAGGATCACTTCGCTTCAGTACGACCCGCTTATCTCTGCTATACTTGCCCGTGAACAGTCGATGTCTACCTCTGTAGGAAAAGGTATTGCCGTTCCGCATTGCCGCCTGCAGGGACTGACTTCTATTATGGTGTCGTTCGCCCTTTTTCCTGAAGGTGTTGAATTCGCGTCACCCGATAACCAACCGGTTTATTTTGTGTTTCTGGTTCTTGGCCCTGATGATAATCCTGACGAGTATATGCAGGTATTGGCGCAGGTGTCACGGGTGATGAGAAAAAAGTCGGTTCGGGATGTTCTTATGAAGTGCCATACCCAGCAGGAACTGTATGCCTGCCTGTCATCGTTGACTTATTAATGAAATTCAAAACAAAGAGCGTTCCCGATTATTTGTATTCGCTTTCGATCCGTTTGTAAGCGATTTGAAACCGTTTGATGATTTCAGGTACATCAGGGGCGTTGGAGGCGGCTTTCCACGACATTTTCGTGAGCACAGATAACCTTATGTGCGCGCGTAACCCGCCGATTTGGTGTGCTTTAGTGAAAAATGATGCCAGTTTCTGTCCCATAACTAATATTCAGTTCTGTGGCGACTGCTGTTTATTCTTATATAAATAGTACCTTTTAAAATGATGGAAATAAGGTTGGATGTCAAGAAAAATTTGACACAGTAACAGAGGCTTTATTATTGCGTTACGGCTGATTAGCCATTATGTTTTAATGGATCACGCTATTTATGTTTACCCGGTTAAGTGTCTTACGGTATAGTTGCAGTACAACAGCAGACCAGTACCTTTGGAATGACGGATATGAAACCCGATAAAAAAATTGTTGTAGTCATACCAGCCTATAACGCTGAAAAAACGCTTGAAAAAACGTACAATGACATTCCTCGATCATCTGTGCATGAGATTATTCTGGTCGATGATGCCAGTACTGACCGGACTGTTGAGATTGCGCAGTCACTTGGGGTGACTGTGATAACTCATCAAAAAAATGCCGGGTATGGCGCGAATCAGAAAACCTGCTATAAGGCGGCTTTGAACGCAGGCGCTGATTTTGTGGTAATGATTCATCCTGACTACCAGTATGATTGCCGGGTTATACCCTACGCTATTGGTTTTTTGGATGCAGGTATCTGTGATGTTGTTATCGGTTCGCGTATTCGAAGCCGCAAAGAGGCCCTGCAGGGAGGTATGCCGTTTTATAAATATATTGTGAACAGGCAGTTAACCTTTGCTGAAAATATTATTCTCGGACAGAATATCGGCGACTGCCATTCCGGATTCCGTGCGTATACCCGTCAGGTACTTGAAAAAATTTGCTTTGAACACAACTCAGATAGTTTTGTCTTCGATACCCAACTGCTGGCGCAGGCTGTCTGGTGCGGGTTCCGTATTGGAGATGTGCCTATACCTACCCGTTACCTGCCTGATTCCTCGTCAATCTCGTTTTATCAGGGGATACTGTACACTCTCGGAACGGTTATGGTCATGGTTCAGTACCTGCTTGCCAGATGCCGTATCGGGCGTTTCCGCCTGTTCCAGTGTAACTGCTGAAAATGCATCAGGATCCCGTTAGTTTCTGGATGCGGCATACTCTGCCTGATACGCAAAATCCGCCCTGAGCGCTTCGGCGATATTAGTGAGATGGTCGCCGATTTTTTCCATGTTGTTTATCAGGTCGAGAAACGCAATGCTGGCATGAGCGAATTCCTTGCCCTGTTGAAAATGGCGCAATTGTTCCTTGCTGATGCCCTTGTAGGTGATGTTCAGGTCTGTTTCGATTTTAAATACGTTTTTAACACATGTTTCTTTACCGTCATTAACCAGCTTCATGTTGGTAATGATAATATCAAACATATCCTGTATGTCTTTGTACATATGTTTTATTTTCCTGATGCCGATGACGGAAATTTCCATTTGCCGGTCAATAACGCGTTCCGCAACTTTCATGATGTTTTCCGCGTGGTCGCCGATTTTTTCAATATCGTTCACGGAGTGAAGCAATGACGGAAGCTGTTCCGATTGTTCCGTGGTAAGTTGGTTTTTGGATATGTCGATCAAGTATAACGTAATCTCGCTCTGGAGGTTATCAATGGTGTCCTCCATCTTTTGCACTGGTTTGAGGCGTTTGCGGTTTTTTTCGAAAAAACCTTCCATCGCTTCGGTAAACGCTTCTCTTGCGACTTGAAGCATACGAACCATCTCTTTTTTCGACTGAGATAAAGCGATTTCCGGCGTTTCAAGGAGGTGCGGTTCCAGATAGCATGGTTCCGTTGCCATCTCTTCCTGTCCGGGAAGGATCAACTTGACAAATTTTTCAAGCATAGGGATAAACGGGAAGAACAGGATTGCGTTTAGTACATTAAATAAGGTATGTGAATTTGCGATATGCCGCGCAATGGTTGCCGTGCCGATATCGCCTGGCGTAATATGGTCGACAATAGCGATATACACCCCAGTATAGGTCAGTACTCCGAATATACTTGCTCCCAGAAGGTTAAATAACGAATGCGATGCCGCTACACGGCGTGAGCTGAGGTTGGTTCCAATTGATGCCAGCCACGCGGTTATAGTTGTTCCAATATTATCGCCCAGCACCAGATAAATGGACGCCTGAAAATCGAGCAGGCCGTTTGAGGCAAGGGCGATAACCAGCCCTATTGACGCACTGCTTGATTGTATAATCATGGTCACCAATGTGCCGGTTAAAATGCCGAATACCGGGTATTTACCCAGCCGGATAAAAAAGTCTGTCGCCATCGGCGAATTTTTTAATGATTTCAGTACGGATTCCATTGTTGTTAATCCGAAAAACAGGATGCCGAGCCCCAGCAGAACCTGCCCCCAGTACTGAGTCCGTTTTTTCTTCCCGAACAGGAGCATGGCGCACCCTATGCCGATAGTAGGCAAAGCATATGCCGATATTTTGAAGGCGATAATCTGAGCTGTGATGGTTGTGCCGATATTTGCGCCGATGACAACGCCGATCGCTTGCCTCAACAGCATCATTCCTGAATTAACAAACCCGATGGTCATTACAGTAGTAGCACTGCTGGACTGGATTATACAGGTCAAAAGGCATCCTGAAATAATACCCATGATCGGTTTGTTGGTGAACATCAGTATTATTTTACGTAATCGGGTGCTGGCAACTTTCTGAAGCCCGTCGGATAACAGTTTCATCCCGTAAATGAATAATCCAAGCCCGCCGATTACACCAAAAATTAAATCTCTATCCATTTACAGAATCCTTTCCCTGAAACCGCCGTGCCAAGACGGCAATTCATGTTTATACATTAAATGTTTTTCGTGTATATATCGAGGAGGTTGTAACAAAAAATTAACCAGAAAATAGCATAAATCTAATATTTGGGCAAGGATTAAGTCACTGAAAATTGCTCATACTGCGACGAACGGGAAATTTATACGGAGGCGTTTTCGTTGTAATCGTACTTGTATTGGAACGTTATTTCCTGAATATAATTGTTTATTTTTTTTAAGTCAAGTTCCAGTTCAGCTCTTTCTGCTGTGGAAATGTTGAGCTGGAGTTTTTTGCTGAGAAGCATCCGTTTGCGATGGCTTGCTGATATTATGTGGCTCAGGCGGTTGTTTCTTTTTTCAATATTGCCTGTTTTGTCGTACAGAAAAGCCAGTAGTTCAAGTAGTTTCCACAGGGCGTTATCAGTTATTGTGCTGTCTTTCTGTGCCATTTCCTCAAAATGGCTGATGGCAGAGTTTATAGCGTCGTTTTCTGTTCGCGGCATCCATGTCCAGACAGAATAGATGTTGTTGAAAATGATGTGGATATTTGAATGTCCGCTTTCTGTTCCTTTGTTTATGGCTTGCGCCAGAGCCTGTGTTTTTTTGATAACCTGCGCGATGTTTTTATCCAATATATGAATCATTGACTGTACTTCTTCCGCGTTATCGACAGGTATATTATCATAGTATTTAAGCAGTTCGTTTGAGAGCGACGAATAATGAGCCAATGAATCGAGCATGGAGTAACAAACGGTTGACGGCGTTGCGGGCTGGTTTTCCTGCAGAGCGCTGTTCGCATGAGTTCCGGCTTCTTCCTGTTGCCTGTACATCCATGCGAGTCGCAGGAACATCCGTCCCAGCAGGTTGTAATTGTGATGGCACGATTTGTCTTCAAGCAGGTATTGCTGAAACGCGAGAGCCAGTATGTAGCTAAGGGTTGCGATTTCTGGAGTGCGGCTGGAGCCTGCATTGTCGATTAGCCATGCAATGTCCTTAATAAGGGTTACGTGAGTGGCGGGGAGAGCGGTCATGATTTTGCGCAAAAATTTTATCTGCCGAATCGATAACTCTTTGGGTGAATCCCCGAAATTTTCCTCAAAATCACTGTAATGGCAGATGGGGCATAGAATTATCGCGTAATGATATGGATTTATATGGCTCCATTGCGGGTCGCGCCAGTTCCACTGAGAAACATATTGGTCGCGGTCACGGGATGCGGGGTAATAAAGCCCGAAAACCTCGCTGGTGAGCAGTGTATATTCGGCTTCCTTTGTGCATATAGGGCATTTAAGTTTTTTAGTGTGGAATGCTTTCATCGTTATACCGCTCATTTAAAGTTCGAATTGTATTAATGTATCGACGGGGGCAGTCAAAAGCTTGACCCCAAACAAACGTTTGACTATACTTTTTGGATACTTTGCCGGTCTTGATGTTTAAACGGTTTTTCCTGATACAAGTTTTTTTAGAAAATATTTTTGAATAGAACCCGGAGCGAGAAAGTCAAATCTATATAGTTATGTTTTGGGAAACGAAACGAAAGAGTTGAAAATTAGGAGTTTTTTCGATTGTCTTTCGGGTTGTATGTATTCTAAAAAATAAAAAGTTAAACGGAATCAGGGAGGCATTCATGAAACATTTTTTCTCAGTTGTCGGAGTAGTTCTTGCGTTGGGCATCATGTTATCCGGTTGCGGTGAGAAAAAGGCGGCTTCCGGCAAGGAAGCAATTGATATCTCTAAAACGAAAGGATCAGTGGAACAGCAGGTAGATTATCTGGTCGGACAGGCGAAAGCGTTTCAGAAATCCGAAGAGTATCAGGAAGCTATAAACGTTGCGCAATACATTATTGCTAATCTCGAAAAAGAATCTGATGAAGCGAAAAAAATTATTGAGCAGGCTAAGAATGATTTAGCGGAAAAAGCCAAAGAAACTGCCGGAGCAGTTAGCGATAAATTGAAAAATATCGGCAAATAATCGTATCGTGCAGTACAGCGCCCCCAGCGATTGTGGGGGCGCTTTTTTCTTGTGATCTGTAGTCTTCTCATGATTGATAACCCCGATGATTTTATGTTTCGATGGAAATTGTCTGTAATTTATTGTTAAAAAGAGTGTTATGTCGATCAAACAGTTGTTGGTTTGGTTGTCTTTACAATAAAAAGAAAAAAATTACAGAACTTTATTGTGCAATAAAGAATCTAGTAAATGTATAGACATAATTTGGTCTATTCAGTTTACGTGATGTTTCTTATGGAAGTTTTTATGAATCTATGGGAAAGATAAAGCGTAAAAAGTGAAATCTTATACTTGAACATTTAGGATTCGTTTTATAATATATTAAACATTAAACGGCACCTTGTTTCATCGTGATGTGGTCTCCTAAAAAGTGAATTGTGATATAACTTCATTGTAACTAATAACTTACGGTAAATAAATCGATTGAGATGCTATGCATGCTTGCTGATTTATTACTGCATCCAACAACCGTTGAAAAAAAAGCAACAGGAGGAAACCATGAAACTTAAACTCGCTTCAAAATTGCTTCTACTGGTTGCCATGGCAGCGACAGTGGGCTTGTCAGGATGTTGTCTTAACTGCGAAAAAGAAGCTAAGGCCGCGCCTAAACCGGAACCTAAAAAACCCATGATGAACTATAACTGGCTTGCTCATCCGACAGCGGATAAGCCGACCAGCATGGTATTACTGGAAAAAATGGGCCCTCAGACCGTTATTCAGGGGCAGGATTATGACTATACGCTGAAAGTAACAAACCTGACCAATTACAAACTTGAACATGTTGTCGTCACTGAAAAACCGAACGATAAATTCAAAATTAAAAGCGCCGTTCCCCCGGTTACCAAAACAACCCCTGACGGCGACGCCTGGGATCTGGGTATTCTCGAACCGAACGAAACAAAAACTATTACCGTGACCGCTACGGCAACCGGAACAGGCACATGCATTAATTGCGCGAAAGTGACCTATGATCCGCTTGTTTGTATTGCGACAAACATAATCAATCCTCAGCTTGCCCTTGATTTGGATGTAGTAGCTTCAGCAATGAAATGCGATATTATACCAGCGACATTTGTAGTTTCCAATCCGGGATCAGGAGCCGCTGATAATGTAAATATAGTTGTTTCACTGCCTGCAAACCTGATGACCGCCGACGGCAAAAGCTCTTTCACAATCCCAGCCGGTTCGCTGGCTTCAGGGCAGTCACAGCGGTTCACTCAACAGTTGAAAGCGGGTAACACAGGAAACTTTACTGTTCAGGCAACAGCGAAAGCTGACGGCGGGCTTGAGGCATCAGACCAAGGCAAAGTGGCTGTTTCAGCTCCGGCGTTAAGTATTGACTTGTCAGCTCCGGATAAAGAATATGTAACAAAAACAATCACCTATGACATTACTGTAAAGAATACCGGTGACGCTGTTGCGAAAGATGCTGTTGTACGCCTTTCAGGATGTGGAGTAGCGGTATTTCAGTCAGCTTCTATGGGCGGTGTTGCTCAAGGACAGGATGTTGTCTGGAATCTTGGTTCGTTGAACGCAAACGAGTCCAAGTCCATGACAGTGACTCTTCTTGCCCAGCAGAAAGGCGCATGCTCGGCTAAAGCGACCGCAACCGCGTATTGCGCGGATGCCGCTTCTGCCAGCGCGACTACCGATCTGCTCGGTATTCCTGCTCTCCTGCTCGAAGTGGTTGACTTGGAAGACCCGGTTCGTATCGGTGATATGACCACATATGTTATCACTGTAACCAACCAGGGTTCAGCTACAGCAAACAACATTCTGATAAAAACTACTCTTGAAGCAAATATGGAATACGTGACTGGCGAGGGCGAAACCAAAGTTGCCGCTTCAGGAAAAACAGTGAACTTTGCGGCGTTGCCGACACTCGCTCCAAAAGCACAGGCCGTATGGCGTGTACAAATTAAAGCCAAAGAATCCGGTGATGTTCGGTTCAGCGTTGAAATGCAGAGCGATGAACTGAAACGCCCGGTAACGGAAACAGAGTCAACCAACCTGTATTAATAACTGTTTAACTTACGGTTGAATTGTTTGTGCGCCGGAACTCTTAGGAGTTCCGGCGTTTTTTTATTCCCCAAATAGGGCGTGCTGAAAAAGTTTCTTAATTGCTCTTTTAAAATGTCATCAGGAACGAAGTGACGTGGTGATCTCAAAATGAGTAGAGCGGAGCCCCTGCGGGGCTTCGCAATGACAGTCTGTTGTGACTTTTTCATCGATCCCAAATATTAGAATTAAGTAAACCTTAATACTGCCGTTGAAAAAAACTGTTTCTGGTGTTATAATATCTTCATTATCAATCGGTAATGTATGTGTATCCGATTCGGCCTGATAGTGGTAATTGAAAAATAAAGGATCAGCAATCGATGTGTTTTTATAACAGGTTTGTGCTCAGAAAGTCGGCGTATCTATCCGTATTTATAGCCGTACTGCTCCAATCGTTGTTCTGCGGCGCGGCGGAAGAGAGAATATCCGTCCGTTCCGAGTGGGGCACAGTAAGCGGCACATATGATGGTTCCAGCGGCCTGCACATAGTCTATATTCAGGACTGTCACACAGATATTGGTACTCAGCTCAGTATAGCGGAAATCATCAATGCGTTGTCATCACAGTATGGCATTACATTAGTCTGTGTTGAGGGTGCGTCAAAACCTCTGGATATATCATATTATGAGACATTTGATGATCCTGTCCGCAAAAAATTAGCGGCTAATTATTTACTAAAAAAAGGGCTGTTTTCAGGCTCTGAATATTCGGCGATAAACCATGAGGATTCCGCATACACCGTTATTGGCGTTGAGGATCCTGACGCCTATATAAAGAACCTTGACATCTATCGCGATATAAAAACGAATGCGAAACAGGTACTTCCCTTTCTCAATCACGCCCGGTCATTATCCGAGTCGCTCCGCAAACATATTTATACTGAAGATATGCAGTGCCTTCGCGCGCTGGAGTATCAGTATCAGTCCGGCCAGATATCATTTTTCCATTATTTTGACGAGGTGGTGAAACGCGCCGCTGAAGCGGGTATTATGGTACATGCATATCCGGTATGCAGTCTTCTGAACAGGTTACGGCTTCAGGAGCAGGAATTACAGCCGGAAATGGTGGATATGTCCGTCGATGAGCTTATTCGTGCGATTTCTAAACAGGACGTGCCTTCACTTGATAGAGAACATATTCAGAAAATGCGGAGATCGTTCACTCTGGGGATCTGCGCTGAAATGGACTATCTTTCTGCGGTACTCAATGTTGCGGAAAAATATCAGCAAAAAGGCAGAGCATATCAGCTGATATTGAAACGCCGCACCTTAATTCAGCAATGGGAAAAAATTAATCCCACTGAACTGAATACGCAATTATCCGCGCTGGTGAACGCGACAGCCCATGCTTTTATTAATGCTGATCCTCTATCCATGCGTCTGTTTGATTTGGAAAAGCGAATCGACGCTTTCTTATCTGTGTACACATTGAGCGCTGACAGAGATGAATACGCGCTTCTTTCAGGCATGGACGCTTCGTATTCTCTGGAGAATTTATTTGAGGAAATAAAGTCCCTTGCAAATGCTGTTGATGCAGAGTTTTCGTATCCTAAGACATATGCGGATATCCCTCTTTGTGGTGCGCTTTCATTCTATGCTGTGGCGAGCCAACGGGATGCCGCTCTGGTACGCAATACGTTACGTGAGCTCAGGGAAAGCGGCGAAACAACTGCGTTTCTTATAGCGGGAGGATTTCACAACGATGGAATTACGGATATCCTGCGAAATGCGGACATATCCTATACAGTCATCAATCCGGCGATAGGGACGTCAGGCGCTTCAAATCGTCCTTATGAAGAGCTTATGCTTGGTTCAATACCTGATATGGGTACAATCCGTGAGTTTCTTGACCAGACATTAACCGCGCCGCTCATAAATGGTGATATGTCGTTCAGAGAACTCAGGAATTACACCGAGATAGCTTTCGCGTTACTGTATCAGCTTGAACTGGAAATGATCAATGAAGAAGGCTGGGAGGGGTTTGGGCAAGGCGAAATCAATATGCTGGCCGCTCATATCATTAATGAGCTTTCGGGCAAGCCTACTCCTCAGTTAAATCGTGTTAAAACAATTATCCATCAGGTATTTGCGCAGTGGCATGTTCGCATGGTTACGGATTTGCTTGTATCCGCGCTGGAATCTAAAGACTCGTATACTGCCGGGCATGTAGAACGAGTCGCCGCTTTAGCCGGGATTATCGGCGAGGAAATGAATCTGGGTTCAAAGGATATTGAAGAATTGATTTATGCGGGATTACTGCATGATATCGGCAAAAGCCGTATCCCGGATACCCTGCTTAACTCGACAAATAAATTATCGTCCGACGAATTCGAGAAGATTCAGCAACATACTGTTTACGGCAGTGAACTTTTATCACAATACGAAGGTATGCAGCGCATTGCGGAAGGAGCCAAGTATCATCACGAGCGGATGGATGGTTTAGGATACCCCGAAGGGCTGGAAGGTCAGGAAATTCCATTGTTCGCCCGTATAATTGGAGTCGCTGATACCTATGATACCCTCACCAGTGAGCGGGTATACCGTAAAAAACGGTCTGTTGATTTCGCCATACAGGTGATTCTTAATGCTTCAGGAACACAATTTGACCCGGAGGTCGTCGAAGCGTTTTACAATGCGTACGGCCGTTATAAGGATGTGCCCGGCAGTCCGTTCTATACCAATGGAGTTAAAGATCCCGCACAGATTGCTGAAACGTCAGGGTCTCTGGACTACATAAAAGAAAAGAAGCGCATGTCAGCACGTGACGTTTTTTCCAGAACGATCGGTTTCCGTTCTCTAGTCGATTCCAGCTTGTAATATATCGTTCAGTTCTTGTCCTATTACATATGCATACCGGGAAAATAACCGCTGTACGTCGATATTGCCAAAATATCTTAAAGCCGATTTTCATAAAAATAAAATTTACATGTATGAAACGGTTTGTGTATACTGCACAGTAAACTAACTCTTCAATGGTATGGAATTACTGTGTCATGAATATCAATGAATTCAGAAAAGTACCTCTGGTCGGCATCCTGCGGGGGATAGATTCGGGGAGCCTTCAGCCTTTGATAGAAGCGTGTATTGATGCCGGGCTGAAAAGCCTTGAAATAACGATGAATACAGCGGGCGCTGAAGTGCTCATACAGCAGGCGGTGTCCTATGCGAACGGCGGCTTGTATATCGGCGCAGGCACTGTGACTACAATGGATTCTCTCAAAACCGCGCTGTCTGCGGGCGCGACGTTTATAGTAATGCCTACTTGTCATGACGATATCGTATCATATTGCGCGCGTAACAGTATCCCCGTTTTCCCCGGTGCGCTGACTCCTGCTGAAATTGAGCACGCATGGAATTGCGGAGCGTCAATGGTTAAGGTTTTTCCGTCACAGGTGTTCGGCCCATCGTACTTTAAAGCGGTAAAAGGGCCGTTTGATTCAATTGAACTGCTGGCGTGCGGCGGTGTTTCGGAAAAAACCATAGCCGATTATTTCTCATGCGGCGCGAGCGCGGCGGCGTTTGGCGAGAGCATATTTAAAAAGGAATACATAAAAACCGGCGATTTTATTTCCATCAGAGACGGAATTAAGGCACTACTGAAGAATATTCCCAAATAGTCATAACACTGCACGTGATATAATTAACCTGAACATTATATTTGAAAGGAAAATGAACAATGTCAGAGCATGAAAAAGACCAGTCTTCCAAAGGCACATGGTTGACGTATAGGCCGGAAATTAAAATTTTAGACTGTACCATACGCGATGGCGGCCTGATAAATAACCATATGTTTGAAGATGGTTTTGTTAAAGCTATTTACGAGGCGTTACGGGATTCGGGCGTCGATTATATGGAAATGGGGTATAAAGGCTCAAAATCCATTTTTGTACCCGGTGAACACGGCACATGGAAATTCTGCGACGAGGATGTAATACGCAGAATAGTCGGCGATAACGATTCCTCATTGAAAATCAGCGTTATGGCGGATGCGGAACGCACTGATTACCATACCGATATTCTGCCGAAAGACCGGAGCGTCATTGATATGATTCGTGTAGCAACCTATATTCACCAGATCCCCACGGCTCTGGATATGCTTAAAGACGCTAAAGATAAAGGATATGAAACTACTCTGAACTTGATGGCTATATCAATCATTCAGGACAGGGAACTGGACGAAGCGCTTGAGATTCTTGCTGACAGCCCGGCTGATGTTATTTATATTGTGGACAGCTTCGGCTTCTTCTATTCGGAACAGATACGCGACCTGGTCCGTGTGTATTCTAATGCCTTTGAAGGCAAAGGAAAAATGCTGGGTATTCATGCCCACAACAACCAGCAGTTAGCATACGCCAATACTATTGAATCGTTAATCAACGGCGTCAATTATCTTGATTCTACCATTAACGGCATGGGACGCGGCGCCGGCAACTGCCCAACCGAATTATTGCTTGGATTCCTGAAGAATCCGAAATACAAAATGCGCCCCATCCTTCAGTGCATACAGGATGTTATGCTTCCGCTCCAGAAAGATATGGAATGGGGATACCAGCTGCCGTATATGTTTACCGGGCAGATGAACCTGCATCCTCGTGAAGCGATAAAAATGCGGGCGGGCGACAAGAAAGATGACTACGTTGCATTCTACGATCAGCTGATGGATCAGTATTAATATTCTGAAGCACTTAGAATTCGGGCGGTGATATAGGATAATCCCATATCACCGCCTTTTTTTGTTAGCGCAATATTATGTGTCTTTACTCAATACAATATTGCCATACGTCTTCTTCTGCTGTCGGCGCGTAAAGAAGGTCGACATAGGCGTAGCCGGGAATGAAATGAAAATCGGCTGTATTGCCGGTTGCGTTTTCTATTAATGTCTGATAATAGTTCTGATACCCTGAACTGAACTCGGCATTTATCATGATTACATTTTCCGTGATGCCGGTCCAGTCGATGGTATATGCGCCGTTCAAAGCCTGAACAGCATAGATGTCTCTGTTGAGCGCGATTGGCGTTATGCCGGAACCGGCAGTTGCCGGGATTTGCGCTAAGATGTTCAGCGGCGTCAGGTTGAGCCCGAAATCATCGTCAAGCGGGTCAGGCGCGAAATTATAGTATCCTGCGGCGACGCCCTGCATCATCACCCATTCTCCGGGCAACCCTGTTATCGGTGTGTGCAGTCCGGGAAGATATGTTGTGTAAATGAGAGAAAAGTGCAGAAGTCCCGCATAGGTGAAGTTGCCGGACAGCCCGAGCATCTCACGCGATTGCCCGGAATCAGCATCAGGATAATACACACCCGCCAGAATGAGATTCATGAATGTGCCGAAAAAGGTATCAGCGTATAACCCGTCGTTCATGATCTGGACGAGCGCGTCGTAGGTCATTCCGGCATAGACCACTTTTTCCGGCTGTACTGCCGGGTCGAAGCTGTCCGTGTCGAGCAGGACGATGGTATCCAGCTGATCCGAGAAGGTGGCGGCGTAATCAAGTATACACACCGCGGATGATGCCTGCCCGAGCATATCATAGGGTACTTTTGTTAGTACTTTTCTTACATTTTTAACTACCTGCCGTATGTCTTTGCGATGTTTTTGCAGTCCCCAGTTTTTCAGAAAAGGAGCGTTTCCATCAGTCAGGGCGTTTTCCCTGAACGTGATGCCAATAACGCCATACCCCGCTTTCCGGTAAAAATGAGCTATATTCTGATCTTGCGGCGTGAAAAAGGTATTTTGAAAAGTCATGCCGCTTGGCGCGACAAGATACACTAATTTTTTCGGTTTTTTGCCCTTGTTAAGAAGAATATCAACGGTCAAAGGAATAGTCTGGTCGTAGTACAGGAATTCTGTCAGCGTCCATTCGGAATTGGTTGTGGTAGAAACGGTTTCGACAGGCGCGTTTTTGCGGAACTGATGTATTATTTTGTCGGTTAAATCGCAGGCGCAGGCATCTTTTGCAAGAACGAGAAACATTATAGCTGATGAGAGGATAATGGCAAGGCGTTTTGTAAATCTTGTTTTTTGTCGGGCGGGTTGTGTTGTCATAGTTACACTCCTTTGTTTTATTATTTTACGGCAGGCTATACTATACGAGACAAAGGAATGACTGATTTGTTACAGGATTACTGCGAATTATCCGTTTTTTTTGTTGGATATTTTTGCGGCTGAGCGCGTATTGTTGTTATAAGCTTTATAGCGTATCGGCATTAAACTGGATTGATGAAAGGCGTGTTATTTTGGGCTTCCGAATGGAATTAATGAATATTATTGTGCTTTTTGAAGCAAAAAGTACCAAAAACTCTTTCTCGCTGATACGATGGGGTATTGTTGTTTATTAATCACCGTATGTAATCATTTTATTCGTATAAATGCAGGATAACCACTATATGCTGAGTTCCATAATGTGTGTATATTTATTTACATCATTTGTAATTGCATTGTATTGTGTAATATAATTGTCGTTTATAGTAATGATAGATTGGGAGCGATGAAAAAGTCAAAAAGAATGTCAATCGCGAATCCTCGCAGGTGCTGTGGAAATCTACTCCTCTGTATAATTAAGTGATGTGACACCTTAATTCATGTCACCTTAATTCAGTATACGGGTAAACGGCGGTCGCTCGTCCAAGTTAAAGGGACATCATTTAATTATTAAAATCTAAATTACATGTCCGTCAGGTTTTAGGGTGTTATCTAATTAGTGCGGATAAAAGCAGGATAAAAAAATACGCCCGGCTGGATTCGAACCAGCGACCTACGGATTAGAAGTCCGTTGCTCTATCCAACTGAGCTACGAGCGCACTTATGTTCTTCATATTCTGTAAAATGAGCACTTATACTATCACTTTGTTTCGCTTTGTGCCATAAAAAAATTGATGCCGGCTAACGAAATAGCCCCCACCCAAAAATAAATGAAGAAAAATGCGGCCGAAATTTGAAATCCCAGTAATTTCATGGTATATTAATAGTAGACTGTTGATGTGGTAAAAATATATATGTCCCTAATGTTAAGAGATGCTTGATTTTTCTTCCGGTATGATGTATATATACAGCTAAGATTCAAATATATATACAAACCTTAATGAGGAATGATTTTATGGCTTTTTTGTCTCGCTCGCACAAACGTCTCTTTGTCTCGATCATTTTTTGCCTGTCAGTTCTTCCAGCGATAAACCATGACGCAAACGCGTCACAGTTTGCCGGCTCCAGACATGACAACCTCGTGCTTAATTCCTCGGTCGCGTATGATGATTTCATTTATCTCAGGTCGGAGATCAAACCGGAACTCAACGTTACCGTCGAAAAAGACCTTGTTTTTATCTATTCCGATTTACTGAATCAGGCCGAATATAACGCTGACCCTGATTTATATACGTGGGATTCCTCAGTTTATTATCTTTACCAGACTCTGCCCGAAAATTTGTCGAGCGAAGATCTGATAAAATTCGCAATGGCAAATATGTCTGAGACCAAAGTGCATTACCGGTTTACGGTGAAATCGTTTTTATGGCTTCTGCTCATTCCTGTTGTGATTGAACTGATTATACTTTTTATCCAGTTTCAGGATATATTCGCCAGCCTGCAGGTATTTAAACAGTTTCGTTCATCCTGATTTTTTTGATATATCATATTGAGAGCCGGAATGCACCTCGTGTTCCGGCTTTTTTTATAGTGTTCCCAGCGCCAGTATCCCTGCAAACGCCGTGATTATGATCGCCCGTTTCAGCGTTTTCCCCGATAAAAACACAATGCTTAATAAGACAATAGAGTAATAGGCATACAGCCATTCAGGCGGTATATCGCTGAAGTAACGGCGCGTGTTCAGTACGTCGCAGAAAAATGTGTTAAGGGCGATTATTCCTTTCATCGCTATATAATTAAAATGGTTAAAGATTGCCGATATGCCTGATGACAGGTACCCTGCGATGCATGAAGCGAATCCGGCAGTCAGGATCAATGATGCCGCCGCTCCTGCAAGTGCTCCTGTAATTAATCCTGCAAACGAAAAATAACTGTGATGATATGCTGTCACAGGCACTATCAGCATGCAGACTGAAAACGATACCAACGGGTATTGCAGTACATGCCGGATGATTGGATGCGAACGCCCCGCTGTGAATAAGGGATAAATGTATACGATTGCCAGAAGGCTGATAAACGAGTATTGAAAACCGTGGTCGTAGAGGAGAAACGGGCAGGCTGTCAACTGTAGCAATGCCGCCGCCGCTATCGCGTTTAAAGGTGACCGTTCACGCTTTGTGATATCCGCTCCCCAGTAGAAAAATATCATAATGACCGCGCGCACAACAGATACGCGCGAGCCGGTGAGCATCATGTATCCTGACAGGATCGGGATCATCACTATGTATACTGTCTTGCGCGGCAGTCCCATCATCTGCAAAAGAGAAAATCCCAGAATCGCGAACAATCCAATATGCATCCCGGAAATAACAAGAATATGAATGACTCCCATGACGCTGAACTGGTGGAGCAGGTCGTATGAGATATCCGGTTTTGTGCCGATCACCATCGCTTTAACCAGCTCCAGTTCCCTGCTCGCGGGGATGCCTGCGCTGAGATGCCGGATAAATGTATCCCGAATGCGGTTTATAAACTCGTAGAACCACGATCTGGAAATGACTCGCATGGATTCGCATGAGCCGGTTGCCGGAATCTCGCGGTTTTTAAGGTATTCGCGGTATGTAAGATGCCGATTGAGCCTGAAACGCCCGGGATTCCTCAGCCTCACCGCATTAAACACCACCCGGTCGCCGGGACGCGGAATAACTTCCGTTTTTTCTGCCGGGATATATAGTATCAGATTGGTTCCTCCAGGCAGAGCCGCGTTGTTTGTATCTGTCCTGACATACATTCGCATCATTTTCCGGCTGTTGAAATACGTTGTTTCGGCGAAATTTCTGATTACGGCTGAAAATCCGGTTTGCTCGCAAGTGTTTATACGTCTTTGCATCTCCTGAAATTGAAACTGAAAATTACGCTCTGCCCGATTTGTTCTGTATGCACCTGTAATAAAGGCGGCGATACAGCATCCGATCAGAAAAAAGACGGGATTCTTTCTTATAAACAACATCAAAATAACAGATATTAATGATAGTGTGATATAAAATAAGGCATTTTGAAAGCTTTTTGCCCAGAGTATTCCCGTAATGAAACAACAGGAAACATAGATCAATAATGGGTAATTATAAGTTAAAATATTCTTGTTTTGGGAAAGATTTATCATTATAATCACGATTGTTTAGCGTTGTTTTAATCGTGATTATATTAAATCAATAATATAGTAAAAAGTCTACTTATTAATTTGTTGTGAGTTTTGAACTTGGTTTGCGTATGTTGACAGCAGGTATGTCATATGAAGGTCGTCAGGGAATTTCCGGAGACCTTTTTTCAGGGTGTTTATGGCGTCGTCCATTCGCTCGGTGAGTGCGTAGGCTTTGGCGAGAAGGGAATAGAGTTCCTTATCGTTCGGCTGTTTCGATAAAGCCAGTTCGAGAAAATATATTGCGGAAAAATACGATTCGTTTCTCATGTAGATATTCGCGATTTGTATATAGGCGAGCGGGTCGTCAGGAAAATGTTGAATGTATTGGAGATAGACGTTCATAGCATCGGACAGCCTGTTTGCGTCGTGGAGAAACCCCGCGTACCGGGCAAGAACCGCTTTGTTTTCGGGGAGGAGCCCGCAGGCGGTTGCGAAGTCCTGTTCCGCGCTGGTTAAATCATTTTTTTTAATGCTGTTTAACGCTTTTATAAGAAACCCGAAACCTGCTATCTGGTGAATGATAGAAGAATGCGGATTGCCGCTGGTAAGGAATATTACCTGATTCAGCATATAACTGCATATAATGGATTTTCGATAGTATATCGTTGATATAACCGGGAAAACCGTTTCCCATGTTATGGTGTGACCGTCCTTTTCGGCAGAAGGAGGCAGGGGCTCTTCCTCTTCCGCTTCGGCTACTATTGTTCCCAAGGTTTGGGCAATGCTTTTTGACGGCAGTTGTTCTTCCAGCCGGCTCCATGTAGTGATGTCCGTAACCATATCCGAAGCAAGCCGTTTAATAATGGCGTCTATATTCAGGAAATTTCCGGTAATGCGGTACCGCCGTATGGTTGATCCCTGCGCCGCGTCGAGCACGCTGGCTGAAATAACCAGTTCCGAATCAGTAGCGAGTATATCAGCCGCTATGAGTATATCAGCCTGCACAAGGCCTCCGATATATTGAACAAGGCTGGGCTTTCCCATATTATCACGAAGCGAGAGGTTTTTCTTCAGGACTCTTTCCTGAATGATTTTGTTGTCCGTAAACGCAAATCCGTCGAGGCTGTCAAGTTCACGGATCAGTTTTTCCCGTAACGAATACTGAAGTATATTGTGCTGGGGTTGTCGGGTGAAGTTGTAGAAAGGAAATATTGCCACCTGCACATGTGCCTGTCGCGATGCATGTGCGTCGGAAACAGTGAATGCCAAGAACATGGATATGCTAATTATTATCGTTTTCAGGTTCTGTGTCATTGTTTTTTTCTTTATTCAAACGCTCAAGTAATTGTTCTTTTACCGTACTGGTTTTATCGACAATTTTCTGATCTAATTCATCAATAGTTATGCCCGCCGCTTTTTTTAGTGCGTCCTTTACAGGAGTAACCTTCAGCATATAGAGCATTTCCATACAGGCATCCATGCCGTAAACAGATATAAGATAGCGCGTAGCGAACAGTGATTTCAGGTACGCTATCTTAATCGATTCATTCAGATCAATGTCATATTCAACGGATTTGCGCATTCCGTTAAAGGTTTCCATATTATTTAGATGAAAAAACTCGCTTTCGAGTTCAAGAGTTGTCAAAGATGATAAATCAACCATAAGAGGTCTGTTTGAAAGTACTTGCGCGAGCCCTTCGTTCAGCCAGAAGGGACAGTTGTCTTTTGTTATGTACCGGATAAGCACGTGGGTATACTCGTGATAAATAATTTCTTTTAAATAGAGAGCGTTATCCAGTTTCTGCGACGCTTTAACTCTTATTTTCCCGTCGTACATACTGGCTATTAATCCTTCCGCCCCGGTTGCCTGCTTGAATTCCTCCTCGCTGTACACCAGTGTTATTACCTCGGACATGGGGAAATACCTTAATTCTTCACCGACATCCCGGTACGCTTCGTTCAGAATGGCAAGAACGGAACCGGCAAGTTTTTCGTATTGCGGGTCATATTTGACAACAAAGGGGTGAGATTTTTTTTGAAGGAATTTTTTCTGAGTCTCATATTCTATTTTTACCCGGGAGATTTTTTTTGTGAGGTTTTCGTTATACGGCTCTTTCTTATGCACTTCAGTCCACAAACTGAGCGCTTTTTCCAAATCGCCTTCCTGAAAATAAATTTCACCGAGAAAAGAAGTTATCGCCGGGTTGTCAGGAGCAGTGAGCCGGGCGATTTCAAGTTCGCCGCGGGCAGACATGAGGTCGCCGCGATCGAAATATATTGAGGCGAGAAGCATCCGTATTTCAGGAATATTGTCTTCTATTTCAAGGGCTTCCCGCAACGTTTGTTCTGCCAGAACATAGTTTCCTTTGTTTTTTTCTTTTATTGATTGCCCGATATACGCGTTAATAAGGTTCACCTTTGTCTGAAAATCGTGAGGATTGATTTTGTAGGCGGCGCGGAACTTATTGATTGCCTCAATATAGTTTTTGTCCGCGTAATACTGGGTTCCTGAAGAGTTCAGGCTTCTGGTAGTGTATATATCGAACCGGTCAATGGCATGTAAGTTTCCGCAAAAAAAAAGTATAAGTAATAAAAAACAGGGTGGTAAACGCTTCATTCTTTTTTCCGTGCCGGTGTAGTGAAATTCAATAATTTTATATCAGCATGCACAATTATTTTACTCTATGTTCTTCATTTTTACAAATTATGTTGTTTCTTTGAGCTAAGAAATAGACCTGCAATTTTCATTCCGGTTTAACATTCAGATATTTCGTAATTCACGTGAAATACCTTCAGTCGCCCCCTGATTTCGGCGGGGAAGGGTACGAAAGGTTAAGCAGAAAGTCCGGTATTCTTTGTAGTGTGCCGGTGTCATCCACACATGCGAGAGTGGATTCGCCCGCGGCATGAAGTATGGATTTATCTTCGTTCCATATTTCATACGTGTGCTCGATTTTAGCGGGCGTCATTCGTTTTAACGTTGTTATAACCCGCACGACGTCATCATAGCGAATCGGATATTTATAATTACAGCTGACTTTTACAATGACAAGGTACAGGCGCGCATCCTCAAATTCGCGGTAGCTGAATCCTGATGTGCGCAGAAACTCTGTCCTGCCGATCTCGAAATAGGCAAGGTAGCGGGAATGGTGCAGTACTCCCATTTTGTCCACTTCACAATAACGAACCCGTATTGTTGTCTCAAAAGATATATTTTCAGACATGGCAGTATTCCTTGCTGAAGAATGCTCAGATGATACTTGTTATTCGGTTTTAGACGGTAAACTCCGGACTTCGTTCATCAGGTCTTCTTTTTCCTGATAGTCGCTGTCGCCGCCTGCTTCAACAGCTTTGTTAAAAGCTTCGGCGGCTTTGTCGAGTTCGCCTCTTTCCTTATAAATTTTGCCAAGATGGTACTGGACAGTAATAAGGTCAGGTTTGATGCCAGCCGCTTTCTCAATGATTTCCAGCCCGGCGTCTTTTTCTCCAAGCTGGTATTTTATCCAGCCGAGAGTATCCATTATTGCCGGGTGCCCCGGTTGAAGCTCATCTGCTTTTTCCGCCAGTTTCAGAGCAGTTTCAAGGTTGGTTTTAAGCTGTACCATTAACCATGCGGCATTGTTGAGCAGTAACGGGTTCTGATCGTTTCTGCGGATTGCTTTCATATAATAATCCAACGCTTTTTCCTGTTCGCGCTGTGTTTCATAAATCATACCGATTTTAAAATACGGTTCTGAGTCAAAGGTGTTGGCTTCAGCCGATTTTTCCAGTAATTCAATAGCTTTTGCCTGATTTTCCTGTGCCATGTAAAAATTGCTCATTGCATTTAATACGGCAGTGTTGGACGGTTCAAGGCGGAGCGCTTTGTTGAAGGTCTGTTCTGCGTTCAGTGTCTGTTTATCCAGTAAATAATACTGGGCGAGTATGAGGAGCAGGTCAACACGTTCGGGGTATTCCGCTATTTTGGTATTCAACAGGCTGTACGCTTTATCCTTCCGCTCTTTTTTCCAGTAGACACTCGAAAGCAAGCCGACAGCGTCTACGTACGCAGGCTGTAACGCCAGTGCCTGCTCAAGATGCACTTCAGCCTTTGCCAGTTCGTTCATAGCGGAATAGGTCAATGCCAGCCCGTAATGGTAATCGGGTATTTTCGGTTCTGCTTCAACAAGGTTACTGAAAAGATCCATCGCCTTGCTGGTTTGTCCTGAGGCGAGATAGGTTCTGCCGAGCGTAAAGTTCAATATTACTGACTGGGGAAATTTTTCCAGTCCGGCGCTTAAAAGCTGTTCCGATTTCGCGAGGTTTCCCTGAATCGATGCCAGAAACGCCAGCTTTAAATAAGCATCATGCTCGATAATCCCGCCGGCCTGCAATTCCAGCACTTTGTTATAAAGGGCTTCCGCGGATTCCGGCCTTTGCAAATCGAAAAACAGTTCAGCCAGCCCGAACGTTGCGCGGGGGTTATTCTGATCCCGGATCAGCATATCCTGATAAATCGCCATTGCCTTGTCGTACTGGTTGAGCTGTTTGTGGATATATGCTATTATCAGCTCGTTATTAATGTCGTATCCCGAAATTGCCCTGATATCATTCAGCACATTCAACGCCTCATTGTAATTTTTCATTTCCTGATAAAGCATTGCAAGCCGTTGTTTTATTTCAATATTGCGCGGGTCAATGTTTTTCGCTTCATTAAGATGAAAAATGGCGCGTTCACGGTCGCCTTTGCGAAGGTAATAATTTGATAAATTGACGCTTGCGAGCGGGTTTCCTTCACTGATCCGCTGGGCTTTTTCCAGAATTTCCAATGCCTTCTCATCATTTTTCTGCAGTTCAAATACACCGCTGAGGAGAATAAGAGCACTCAGGTTGTCCGGTTCGTATTCCAGTATGGAGTTGTATTCCGCTATGGCATTGTCATATTGTTTCAGGGCTGTCAATGCCTGCGCACGGATAATACGGGTATCGGTAAACTGCGGTTCTGCTTCAATGAGCTGTCCTGTGATTTCAATCACTCTGTCAAAATTGCCTTGCTCCATGTAATATGAGGCAAGCACGAGCTGCGGGTTGTCCGAAGCTTTCGAACCGCCGTGCTTGAGATGTTTCAGTGCGGATTGTTCGTCGCCTTCATCAAGATAGATTTTGCTGAGAAGCCCGTGAGCCTGAATGTCCGCAGGGTTTAATTCAACCGCTTTAATGAGGTATTCTTTTGCAGTCATTGGGTCATTTTTACGCAGGATGTAAATTTGTCCCAGCGATGATATGGCACTCTGTTCATTCGGATTAATCAGCAGTGCCTGTTCAAAATTGGCTATCGCTTCATCCACGTTATTGAGCCTGTCGTTCACCATTCCCATCACAACGTATGAAAAAGCGTTATTGGGAAACTGTTTTAACAGTTCGTCGGCGGCAAGTTCAGCCTCTTTTATTTTGTTCTGAGTCAGTAAATCAAACGTAATGGAAACCTGCTTATCAAAATTGATTTGTTCCGGCTGAGGTTCAATAGCGGTAGTGGCGTAGTCTGAACTCAATGAAACTGCGCGTGCCGATACAGCCGGAAATGCGGCGCTTATTGCCGTAACTACAATAAGGCTGATACTCAATACATGTTTTTTCATGAAAACCTCCCCCGTTAATGTATGGATATATAACAAATGTTTTTGATAATAGCACATACCGCTTTATTTTCAAATACTATATCACAGACGAATAAACATGCCGTACCAAGATAATTCGGTTTTTATAAAAAAGTATTAATACCTGTGACGTGCCGGAGTATTTTCTATTCGATCAGAGCATGTTGAGGAAAACCGTGAATAATTATAGTTATTCATTTGTGAAGTATTATGATATAATTAGTTACATATTAAAGCAAACATATATTTTTGTATATTTGGATGAAGCCAGATGTCAGAAAAACGCCTTCTTAAACGGTATGTAATGACGTTGTATGCCGGTATGCTTTTCATAGCATGCGCCGCGCAATCATTCGGAATAGATTTCTGTCATATCCCGCCTGAACACGGCATTGTCGACAAATCGACAAAAAAGTCTGGTGCGGAACGTGTTGTGTATTACATTCAGGACGCCCACTGTCAACCATCCGCGCAATATAACATAGCGCGCATTCTTGATGCAATCCTTACCCATCATCCTTCTGCAATCGTTGCCCTTGAGGGCGCCGCAGGTACCATTTCCGCAAATGCCTTCAGAGAATTTCCTGACACCTCAGCGCTGAAGGAAGTGTCACGTTATTTTGTTGATAATGGTTTTTTGTCTGGTTCTGAATATTTGTTAATTACGCGTGAACAGCCCTTTTCCCTTATTGGCGCTGAACTCCCTGAGCCGTACCGGCAGAATCACCGGACAATGTGTGAAGTTCTTAAAAATGGCAGTGCCGCGTCACGCTTTGTTCAGTCCATGTTCGATTCGCTGGCTCCGGTTATCGAAAGAACGTTTTCCGGGGAACAGCGGGAGTTTCTGGAAAACTGGAAAAAATACCGTACAAATGAAATCCGCCTTGATGACTATGCGGAGTATCTTGCGGAGCGGCTTCGGAAGGAGGGGCATGATTCTGCGGGCAGTGGTACTCTTTTCGTTTTTGAATCCATTCTTCGCAAGGAACACAACATAAATTATGCACAGCTTGAGCAAAACCGTGTTCAGGTGCTTGATGCCATAGCATCTGTTGCGGAAACCGCCGCTGTTTCAGATTTGTTTAAATTCGATCTTAAGCATAAATTACGTAAAGTCAATGACCTTGAATACTTCACCACGCTGTGCGAATATGCAGGGAAATATGATATTCCCCGGGAAATGTGTGCATTTCTCTCTGCCTACAAGGAATTTCTAACCGAATCGCAAAGTATAGACCGTTCGCAGTTATACCGGGAAATCGAGCAGGCGGAAAAGAGCTTGTCCGCGGATATGTTTGCAAATACCGATCAGGGCATATTACGGGATCTTTACCAGTACAGCCTGACATACAGCGATTTAGTTAATCTCAGAGTTGACTGTGCCGGGTATTCTCTGCTGGATGGCGTTCATGGTACCGGCTGGATACGCAAAGCGTGTGAACGGTTTATTCCTGAGTGTGCTTCTTCGATAGACTGGTCCGAACTGGAAAAAATGGTATCTGTCGCTCATTCGTTTTATGAGCAGGCCCGTGAACGTGACCGGGTCATGTTTTCCGTTCTGTCGCGTGAGATGGAAACGCGCGGGGTTCCTGTCGGTGTAATCATCGCAGGCGGGTTTCATTATGACGGATTGCTGGAAATGGCGCTGGAATCCCGGACAGGGTTTTGCGCGATTACTCCGGTAATGAATCGTATCTCAAATGAGACACGCTATTTAAGCATGATTCAAAATATGCGCACGCCTTTTGAACGATGGGTTGCCGGTTCCACGCTTGCTCTGGCGTCATGGCTTTCTCAGGAAACGCTCGGCGACGAAGGCGCGGCTCAGGTACGAACGAAAATTTTTTCGTCATTCCTGATCGGTACTGCTGTTCGCCAGTTGAGCCCGCCGGACCTGAGGGTTATGACAGGTGAACTGGACGGTATAGTCGTCAGGGCAAATGAAATACTCGGTGCGTGGAACACGAAACATGCCCCCGATCTTTCTCTTCGTGAGGTTTACAGGGTTGACAATCATCTTGCCGTTGAAATGGCGTTCGGTGAACGTGACATACTGTTTGTTTTTTCATCCCCGGGACGAAAAATTCCATGGAATTCGATAGACTTTTATAAAGCCGATGTTCTTGAACACGCAACAATTGGCGACAGCTCTCTTGCCGTGGTTTCCGGCGGCGTGATTGAACATATACGGTCTCTTGCAAGGCGAGGCGGCGCCTCGGATTTGGTTTTCAGCCCTGAACAGCGTGCCGAACTGTACCGGAAGATCGGTATCCCTGATGAAGTAATTGCAAAGGGCGTTACCGTCAATGCCGTTATGGACACGTATAGTATCCGCAGGAATACGTCCGGCCCGAAAATAATGGATATATATGATGCACTGATAGCGGTGACGACTGATACGGCAGATGCCCTGTCCGTTCAGGATTTGTCGTTATCGGCTGGAGCGGAATCGGTTCATCCCGGTGAGCTTACGTATTCGGGCATACTGCGTCTTTCAATGGAGATGCTCCGTTACGCGGAACAGCATGACCGGATAGTTGACATTGAAAATCTGCATAACCCATGGGCTGAGGTTTTCCGCGCTCGAAATATACAGAATGTGATGATTGAGCAAGGCTTCTCCTTCGAGGCGCTTGTCGTGTCTATTTATAATCTTGTTTTCACTCAGGAACGCGCGTCATCCCTCATTCTTGGGGGAGACGGCATACATTATAATTACCTTCATTCATCAAAGTTGGGTGACGGCAGTGAATTCATACGGCTGGTCGTCCGTCCCCAGCAATATATCAGGACTCCTGACATAACGCTGAGCGATACCCTTGAAAACCAGAAAACCCTTTTCAGTTCACTGCAGGACAGCGTACTGGCAGTGGATCTGGACGGGAGTTTTGTTCTTGCTTCTCTCGGTGTATATGATGCGCAAACAGGTGAGCTTCATACGTCGCCAGCGCGCGGCAGTATTATGTCGCTTTCTCCACGTTTGCATCGCACGGAGCAAATGGAGGGATTTATCAAGTCAATGCGGAATCACGCTCTGGAAAAAGGGATACTGGTCAGGGGAATCGTATTCAGGAATCAGGGCGGGCCGGAACAATTCTTTAATGACATCGAATCGTTTACCGCTTTTTTTGAGGAGCATGCCTCTGATGGATTTTTGCCTCATAACAGCGGAAACTGGACTTCACGGGTCGGCGAAATAAACTCAGAAGACTTTTTCAACCTCTTCGGTACCCAGCATATTCTTGTCGCGGATCTTATAGGCGGATACGAGACATTTTACCGGATTGAGGATCTTATGCCTCTTCTCAACAAGGATGTGCTGGAGGTCGGGTCGCAGATCGGGTACAACGTTTTTTACGCGCATCTCAAGGGAGCTCGGTTTGCGGCGGGAATGGACATTAATCCGTACCAACAGCAGGCCGCACGTGAAATAGCGGCATACCTCTACGAGAATGAAGATGTTGAGATAACATCTCTTGGCGGCAAACCGACCCGGAGCACACTGAGCCAAAGCGCTCTTTCACCGAATGGGGTCACTCAGGGGCAACTCTTTTTCCGTACTGAAGCGTTAAAAGAACTTGAAGAACGTGAAGGACGCCGTATCGCCCAGGTACCTCCGAAGTCAATAGATTTTCCAATCGCGGACGCACGGTCGATACCATATGAGGACAACAGTTTTGATGTGGTGACCAGCAGTTATATGCTGGGATTCATATCTCTTCCTTCAACGGCATTAAAGGAAATGCTTCGCGTAGTCCGCCCCGGTGGTATTGTCCGATATATATATGGTACTACCGCTGAAGACAAAAGCTTGCTGGAAGAAGCGGTATATCTTCTTCAGGAGGAAAAAAATATACGGGTTGACTACGAAATTCTTTTTTCTGATTACAGCGCTATGTTTGTACGGATTAAAGCAAAACACCATGTCGCCGATATCGCTCAGGATACTGCTCGTATACTCCAGCATTCCGCTATAAAAAGCCAGTTCCCCAATAATTTTGACTCGTATCCGTATATTCAGCCGATTTTCTCTTCTCCAGCGATGTATACTGATGAGAGCGGACTGCATGAATCAGTGCAATTCAGCATGGCGCATTCCCTGAAACGCGTATCGCGTGAGCGTCTTTTTAATTTATTGAGCGCCCTTGAATTTTTCAGGGGGATATATGGTTCGACTATTTTTAACGGGATTAACCGTATCACGATTGACGGGTCGCTGGACGCGCCCGGTGAAATACGGGATGGCGAACTCTTCCTTCATCCGCAGGTTCTGGATCACCGACTGCTTACCATTTTTGCCCTCCAGATCGCGGTTAATACCCTTGATGTACAATCCATACCCGACGAATTTTTTCTGCAATACGGTATTGCTCTGCAGGATATAAACCTGTACCGGCGGACGATACCACTGCTTCAGGCAATCCTGCTTTTTAAAAATTCGTTCACCGCCGCACAGCAACTGAACTTAATCCGTTACCTTCGGTCGTCTCCGCCCGTGGACACCGGGTTTTTTCGGCATATCAGGGAAATGTCCGGCCTACTGGAAAATATATATCGTGCCGTTCCTGAAGAACAGGAATTACTGCGGCTCACCGCTCAGTATGCCGCGGGAATGACAGGCACGGAGCCTGAATTGATAACTGAACGGAGCGAAGCGGTCTTCGATTCTGCGGAATACCTGTCTCCGGCAGGAAGCTCTTCCCGTCTTTATATGCGTTACCTGAACCATCGGATTACCAATATGCTTGCAGGAAGCGATACTCCCGATGCCGCATTGGCGGCATGGCGCGAGGTTATTCCATATTATGAACGCCTGCTTAATTCCACTGTGAAACTGCCTGAAACTATAGAGGAGTTAGTCAGTGATGATATGACGGCTTCATTACTGAGCAAATATCCCGTTACCGCCGGATATGTTATCACCGAAATGCTGAAAGCATGTTTTGACGATCCTGCGGACCAGACGGTTGCTCCATATTTACTTGAACTGCCGTTTCCCCAGATTCAGGAAATAATCGAGCGACTTCATGTCTATACAGCAAAAACACGTATGGCTGACCATGGTGTGAGAACAGCAATCCCCACGATACGGTTACTTGAGCCGTCGAACTGGATCGGCCCGCGCCTGCATGACGAACTGGTAGATATTAATAATGGCGAGGAGTATAAAACGCTTACTATTGATTTGCAGGGCACGGATACTGAAGCGTTGACAACATCATTCCTGTCGCAGTTCAACGGAGCAGTGAACGCTCTTGGCATTAACGATAATGAACTGGTGGTCGTGAAAACAAATATTGTGAAGTCGTGGAAACATGAATATGAAGGATACGACTATATTGAGGATTTCGGTATGGGCATTATTGCCGCCCGCCCTGAAGAAATCAGACGGCATGCGGAGGACATCGTCACCTTGCGGGCGTTCCTTGTTTTTGAACTGAGTTACGCGAAAAATTTTTCCGCGGCAAATAATAGTATTCATTCCAGTTATTTTTCAGTTTCGCCTCAATTACAGTCTGTAAGCGGGCTGGGAAGCGAATTTTTCAAACGGGAAGCGTCGTTATTTCCAATGCTTTGGCTGGGAGCCGCCATGGTTGAAGCGATAACCAACCAGTTGCGGGTAATGCCTGTTTTTAAACGGGAGTATTTCGCCGAATTAAGGATACTCAAAGGGCTTTCGGAAATGAAAACGGTCACGCCGGGGCTCCATGCAGGGTTAGCCAGCCTGATGTTCCGGCTGAATATCATTACCGAACAGGAGTACTCGGAATTATGGAACAATAAAACCGATGCGGAACTGCTGTACAAACGGGTCAGTGAAGGATTCAGCCGATACAATATGCGGGGGTTTAAGGAAATCGACACGATGATGTCTGTATCTGCGGAATTAACACAAAAAAAGCATAAGTTGAGCTGGCTCACAAATATTTATACGACACTGCGAAACGACCCGAACGCACTGCTTCTCCTGCCGGGACTGCTGAGTGATTTTTCGGATATTGAAGATCTTTTGAGTATGGAAAGTAATAATGATTACCTGCGGGAACCAGTGTCTCTACTGCTGGAAAAGAAGGTGTTCGGAGAGATGGACGAACTGGAACAGTCTATCCGGCAGAGTTTTGTTGAGGACACCACCGGTACTCTGGAGCAATATCGGTACCTTCTTGCTGAATCGACGGATACAACAGCGGCTTTTGACACGGTCAGCTCGTATGTCGATGTCAATCTTCCCATGATGCCGCTGGTCGGCACTGTTCCGATTTATGTTACTGCACAGAACAGAGGCAACGCGCTGAATATCATTTTTGAGTCTGCCCGGGACATCGCGCAACGGCAGGGTGTGAACAAGGCTGTTTCAGTTTTGACTTCCAATGACGTTATGCTGGACGTCGCCCAGTCGGTGGAAAAAGGGAAAAAAGCTGAGTTTGCCCGCAGAGCGGTACATGTCCTTGCGTCAGCGGCTCTCACTGAATCACGCCCGGGGTACACGATGAAAGCGTTGCGTGAACTTGCACTGCGTCTCAGCGCTGTGGACAAAAGTGCGGTGAATACCATTTTTCATGACCAGAGATGGATACCGCTCCTGACCGCCAGTCCGCAGGCGGCGTTCCGGCTGATGTCGTATCTTGCGTTTCAGGTTGTTATTAACCCGGACAATACGTATTCCCTTTTTAAACGGGTAATCAGCCTTCCTGAAGAGAAGTTTTCCGTACTGCTTGAATTCGTAAACACTGTGGATACGGATTACCTTGATATGCAGTTGTCTGCCGTGGTATCACTGATTGAACTGGGACTGCCTGGACTTATCAATCACTTGAACGCTAATACAGCGAAATACGGCAGTTTCGTTCTTCTGACTGATTATAACGGCATTATCAGCAGGAAATCAAAGGGGTATCCCATTACTATCGAGTCGCATGCGCTGAGTAGAGCGGCTTTCGACAGCCTTTATGCCGGATATGGTTCTAAAGAGACCGCCTTATGGATACGGAACTGGCTGGCTGAAAAGAATATACCTGTGGAAATCGTGAGCGGATCCATTCCCGGGGCACAGCGGAGGGACTTTTTTATCAAGACAAACGGTATTGTCATAGGGTTAAGCCCGTTTGTCAGGATGTTTAATCCTTCCTATACCGATGAAGAGGTATATGAAGACCCCGCCTTGCCTCAGTTATCGGCATTTGTCAGTGTTGAACTGGGAGCAGGCACTCCGCTGATGTGGAGGCCGGTTGATTCTGTCAGCGGTATGTTGTTTGAGGGTGATATCCGGGACAGTTCTTTAGATCCTGAATATATGGTTTTCTCCATCAGAAGTTCGATGATCGCAAGGGGAACAGTGCTAAAACAATATTCGTATGATGTGCACGTTTCCCGCGCGGTACTGCCTGAACTCGTCAGCGCGCTTGCCGCATCACGCCCGGAGAATTTTTTTCTCATCACAGCGCAAATGCGCGATGTGTACGTCGTAAGTAAAGATATCGACGATGAATTTATGAAATCTCCTCTGCAGAGTGAAAGTTTTAATCACCTGTTCTACCGGTTATTTACGCATCTTGATACGGAATGGCTGAAACAGGAACAGGAGGATACCTTGCTGGGACAAACAAAATTATTTTCCAGAGAACCTTTTATTGACGAAATAGGGCTAGTGCCCGTGTCTATGGCGAGTTCACGGGATATGGCTTTTTTACAGCAGGTCATGCCGGATGTTGCGATGGGCTTTACTTATGAGCGGATAGATGTGGTGCTTGCAGACCAGTCTGACCTTGAAGAACGGGTTATTTTTCTGCGCGGAGTTCCTGTCGGCATGGTGACTCAGGATCAAAAGGCCCTTATGATGGAAGAGCTAAACGATGACCTGAAATCAAAAATAGAGGAACTGCTTATTGATAAATACAGGAACTTCTCGCCGTTCAGAAAAGGATCCGAACAGGCATCGCAATTAACGACAATCGCGGTATTTCGTCTTGACTCCGCAGGGTACTGGGTGGCGGATGCAGAGTCTGTTCTCGAGGGTGAGGCTGATGCGCTCGATACGTATATCCGGGCAATCCAGTCAGCACAGCGGTCGCTGAACATTAAGTCCGCTGATCTGCGCGGAGAAGGCATATCGATGCGCCTTGTGCAAGGACACTGGCGGCTGGGCGACCGTCAGCTTGTCAGCGCTGACGGAAAAACGGAACTCGTTATTGATATTGACGCGTTTCGTGATCCTGACCTGCTCGAATTTGTTATCCGGCATGAATTTGATCCGCATGACGGGCCGGGCGGCGAAATCCTTGCGCTTATGCATGACATCGCAAGTTTTTCTCAATATGACTCAGGCAAGCAGGGCCGGATTCTTTCCGCGCTTCGGTCGGAGCATGTCGACCTTGATGGGTTCGCGGATATTCTGGAACAAAGCGGTACTCTTTCCAGAGTGGAAACTGTAAAAGCGGTAACCGACTTTGTTATGGACAAAAAACATTATCCGCGGCTTCAGGCTGTCCTTTCAGGCAAATCGTCTGATGAAGTTATGAATGAGTCCGCTGTTTCTCTGGATCCCGAACTGAGCGCCGAACTGCTTAAAATGGGGTATTCGTATCCGGCGATTGCGGCTGTACTGACTCATCCGAATGTCGCGGGGTTAAAACGGGCGTTATCTGTATGGGCTGATTTGTCCGGTTCTTATCAGGAACGGTTTGCTGGTATGGGGCCTCAAATACTGGTTAACGCGTTGTTGGGAGATAAAAAAGGATTGCCGGAAATAGCGGAAACACTGTTTGAACTCAATTCTATTGTTTTCCTGAAAGGGTACCAGTCCGCGTTATCAGTGTATGGCGTGTCCGGTGTTATCCAGTTGTTGTCATCCATCAATGGTGACCCTGCGCGCAGAAATTTTGTACAGCAGTCTCTCCGGGGTATGCAGTCGGAGTTGGGCAATCAGGTGTATTTTGAGACACGGACTGACGAAAATATGGCGGTATCCATGTTTGTCGCAGGGTACCAGCAGGGCGGCGAAAACCATTTCCTGCATTATACTCCTGATGGAGTGCTTGAACGCCATGCCGTTATTCCTGTCGGTGATTTTAATCAGCTCCTGCCGGAACTGGTGCATCAATTTAATACCACTATGGAAAATCAGTTTGCCGGACGGCTGGATATTGTTTTAGCGGGATATGAGGAGCTTTTGACTCGTGATTCGATTACTAGTGAAGATAAGAAGAATTTCCTTGCCTCTATCACTCCATTGATAAAGGATATGGCTTCCGAATATCGAGGTATTGTGATGCCTGACATTTCATCTGTACCGCTGTACCGCAGGTACGAGATGCTCAATATTCTCGATCAGTTTAAAAGTGACGTTATCGGGTCGCCCATAGCCGGCGCTTCGGCGTATCTTGAACTGATGACTGAAGGACTCGGCGATGTAGATGCCATATTTAAGGAATTTACTGAAGTAGTACGTAAAATACGTGAAACCGCAGTCCGGTTTAGGATGATACAGGATTATGTCATTCAGGGGCGTGAGCCGATGATTGTTTTTGATAAGACATATCGTTTAGCGAGCAACAAACCGTTTACGGACGCCCCGCTGGTATCTGACCGTGAAATCCGATCCGCTGTTGAACAGCGAATGCTCCGGTCAGGCGCGGACGACACATATATCATTTATCTTGATGGCACCGACCCTGCCGCGTTGGTATGGGTCAGCGTACTGCTCGAAAAGTATGCTGATACGCGTCCTGTGATTGCGATAGTTTCCGATACGCTTGATACCGATACCCTCGACCAGCTCCTTGCCGTCAGCGGGATTCCGGCAGAGGCCGTTATGCCGGTCGGCGCGGATATTATCAGGGCGTCGGGCATTAAAGACACTGACGGCGGAATGAATCATCAGGGTATTATAGATATTGTTTCCGCAAATATGTCAGTGGGGAAAGGAGAAACGATTTTCCTGACATCATCAGCAGATACATTTGCCCAACTTACCCGTGAAGGGCGTCCTGTACTTGCTTTGCCCGGAATACAAGCGGTCATTAAGCCTGCTCCGGTGCGTGTGATTAATTCTGCTGTCTACGAAAATTCAGTTTGATTATCCACGCTATTTCGTTGGCATTAATCAACAGATGTGCTACAATACCTCGACAAATAAATGGAGGTTAATATGGCGCAGATTGATACCGACACAGCTTTACGCCAGAAATTGAAGTACTACAATCATGCTAAAAGCATTATACAGAACAGAATGATTTTTCTGTTTCATGTATCGTTGTACCTGACAGTTAATGTGATGCTGATTGGTTTAAACGCTATACATTATAATGGTGTGTGGTGGTTCTGGATACCATTGTTGTCGTGGGGTATCGGTTTGTCCGGGCATTACTGTTACGCATATATCTTTATGGATATATTCAGCAAAAACCCTATGCAGCATGAACGGTTTGAAAGAAAAGCGCAGTTTTTTATTCATTTGATAGTGTATATTCTTGGCAACGCTACTTTTTTGTTTCTTGATTATTTGTACCCGCCGGTGAATTACTGGGTGGTGTACCCTCTTTTGGGGTGGGGAATAGGGCTGTTTTATCACTTCTTTTTTGTGTTTATTTTTCGCGGATGGAAAATCAAACAATGGAAACAGGCGAAAATAGTCGCTCTGATGAAAAAGTATTATGATATAGACCCGTTTGAGGAAATGCCCCGAGATACATCTTCTTCCGGAAAATGATTACTTGCTGTCGTTGGATGCTTCCGCCTGTATCCGTCCCGGTTTATGGTTTTTGTACGGAGTGTATAACGGGTCTCCAATTAGCACCATTCTCCATGACAGGTACGGCGACGAGATAAAATATGCCTCTGCAAGAGAATACCCTTCAAACAACGCGCCGAGGAATACAACGGGATTGGGAAAACTGTTCAGGTATGGTTCGCTGACTGGCCCGGCTGTAGCGGTTACCCCTTTTTTTATCATTTGAAGGCACCAGATGTTTTTGTTGCCTTTGAGCGTGTTGCATTCTATTGAAGCGACATGCACGCCGATCGCTCCCGGTTTAAAAGTGAAAGAGTCTATATAATTCTGTAACGAGTACCATCCCCAGTAGATGGCGGTGTCCGGGCATGCTCCTTCAGGGAATAAAGTAGGCTGGTTGTCCAGAACGGTTTTAAATCCGGCGTGTTCCGTCATCTGTGCGCTGGTGCGTATATATTCATCCATTTGTCCGTATGACGCGTCTGCCTGAAACCCGCGCGCGTCAAAGTAGGCGTTTCCTTCCAGCCCGTTTTGTTCTGCGAAAACAGCTTTGTCAATCATCGGTATAACCAGATCAGCGTCAGGGGCATCCAGTCGTGATACCATATACATCGGATATTCTCTGGAAAATGGCTTGAACTTTTTGTCTGGAAAGAAATAGTACGGGTTCATCATTTGATGTTCGAGGCGGTAGCTTCCTCTGAAAATCAGTGTGAGTTCCGAGTCTACGGACGATTTTGTCGGCGAATCATATAATCCTTTGATTTTTTCTTTCAGCGCATCAGCTTCCTGCTGTAATTTGAGGATTTCTTCTTCTGTATTTAAGAATTTCTGTTTGTCTGCGATTAATCGAGTCAGTTCGGTGTACTCCTTTTCCAGCGGGCGGAGTTCCGCAGGGTAAATCTTCATGGGGATTCCGTACATAAGAACAATGCACAGGATGGTATCTTTCAGGTTGTTTTCCTCAAGATATTTCTCCACGGGGGATTTTAACCGCTCGTCATAAATGTCGCGGGGAATATCCTCGCTGGCGGGACACATGATATAACACATGTTTTTTTGCGGAATACCTCGTTTGTCACGGTAATATTCAGCCAGCCGAACGGATTCCATATTACCTCCGTTGTAGACGACAAGAACCTGATCCGGCTCAAGCGCCGCCCCTAGCCTGCAGATACACACTATAAGTATAACTATTGTGTTTGATAGGAAATTTTTTCTGTTCCTGTGTCCGTGTCTGCGAGTCTGCATTAATACCTCCAGTGTATGGGCTCGGCTGATGTTTTGTCTTTACTAAAAACTAATGTTCAGGTAGCATTATACGGTTTTTGATCTGCATGAACAATAAAAACAAATGAGCTGAAGCATGACGCGTACTCCGGTTATAGAGGCTTGCGGCCTGACTAAACAATTTAATAGTTTCACTGCTGTAGACGGTATAGATTTCTCAATATTCGATTCTGAGTGTTTCGGATTTCTCGGCCCGAACGGAGCCGGTAAAACCACGACCATGAAAATGATATACTGCCTGAGCCCTCGTTCCAGCGGAGAATTGTCCATTATGGGAATGGATCCTGAACGCCAGCCTGTGGCGATAAAATCCATGATCGGCGTGGTGCCTCAGGATAACAATCTTGACCCTGAACTGACAGTCGCTGAGAATCTGGTTGTGTATTCCCGCTTTTTCGGTATACCTCGGAAGGTGTATAAAGAGCGGATAGAAGAATTGTTGGAATTCATGTCGCTTGATAAAAAACGGAACGCCCGTATCAAAGAACTATCAGGCGGTATGAAACGCCGGCTGGCGCTGGTCAGGGCTTTGCTGAACAAACCGCGCATACTGATTCTGGATGAACCGACTACCGGGCTCGACCCGCAGGTCAGGCATCTGATCTGGGAAAAACTGCGACAACTGAAGTTGTCAGGCGTAACAATGCTGTTGACAACACATTATATGGAAGAAGCATCGCAAATCTGTGACCGGCTGGTAATTATGCATGAAGGCAAAATTCTGCTGAAAGGCAATCCGCATCAGCTCGTACAGGAACATACGCCGAATTATGTGATGGAATTCAGTTTCAACGGGTGTATGGTTCGTCCTGAGAAACTGGCGGAAAAGTATGCCTGCCATATCGAGATATATGGAAACAGGTGTTTCGTATACGCTGATTCAGAACCGGTTTTGAACCAGATACGAACGGATACAAAAATAGATACGCGAATAATACGGACATCTAACCTTGAAGATTTATTCCTGCGCCTGACAGGACGGGGGTTACACGAATGAAAACCGCGTTGCCCGGATGCGCGTGGCGCATCTTCAGTGTTTTTTTACGGCATAAGAAATGTTACACCAAACACCTTTTCGCGAACGGTTTTCCTCCGTTTATCGAGCCTCTGCTGTTTCTTGCGGCTATTGGCTTTGGGCTTGGCAAATATGTTGATACCATTAATGGTGTGCCGTACAGCCAGTACATCGCGCCGGGGCTTCTGGCGTCCACCGCTATGTATACGTCAACGTTTGAACTGACGTATGCCGCTTATATCCGCATGGAATTTGAAAAAATTTATGACGCTATTTTATCAACGCCGATAGGAATCAAAGACGCGTTTCTCGGCGAAATTCTCTGGGCGGGAGCAAAAGGCTTTTTCTTTTCCAGCGCGGTTCTGATTGTCATTACCCTGTTCGGGCTGGTAAAGTCTCCCTTCGGGCTTTTAGCTCCATTTGTGGGGTTTCTGACCGGTGTCAGTTTCGGCTCTATGGCTTTGGTTGTCACGTCATATGTAAAAGACATAAACAACTTTAATTTTTATATTACCGGCTGTTGTACGCCGATGTTTTTTTTGTCGGGCATTATTATTCCCCTCGACCAACTGCCGGAGGGACTGCGGGTATTGTCTTTTTTTATACCGCTAACCCATTGCGTCAATCTTATGCGTGAACTTATTCTGGGCTCGTTTCATATGTCTGGCATTATTGATCTGGTCTGGCTGATGCTGTTTATACCAGTGGCCGTTAGCTGTGCGATTTATCGTATACGGAAACGGCTGATTGTTTAAAGAATACATCCCGGAGAATTAATTATGTCCAAATTATTGTTCAGATGCTTACTTACTGCATTAAGCGCTACGCTGGTTTCATCTTCTCTTAGTTATGGACAGGTTGACCTGCCTGTTCATGTTAAGTCAGCACTGCTTCTTGAAGCGGAAACCGGAACCGTGTTGTACTCCGAGAACCCTGATGAACGGCTGGTTCCCGCGAGCCTTGTTAAAATAATGACTCTGGTTCTGGTGATGGAGTACGTAAAGGCAACTAACCTTGAACTTGACACAAAGGTTCAGGTGTCCAGAAGGGCAAGCCGTATCGGCGGCAGGCAGATTTATTTAAAAGAGGATGAGTATCTTACTGTTGAGGAACTAATAAAATCAGCGGCGATATTTTCTGCCAATGACGCTTCGTATGCGCTTGCGGAACTCGTTGCGGGGAGCGAAGAAGCTTTTGTTCAGATGATGAATGATAAGGCCAAGGTTATCGGTATGAAAGAGACTCATTTCGTTAATTCGCACGGGCTTCCTGCCGCGGGCCAGGCTGGAAAACAATATACCACCGCATATGACCTTGGTTTACTTGCCCGGTATGTTATATATAATGTACCGGAACTTTTTGATTATACCAGCCAGAAAACAAGTACCATCCGTGACGGGGCGTTCTTTCTGGTCAGTACGAATAAATCGTTGTGGAAACGCGAGGATGTATTCGGGTTGAAGACAGGGTTCGTGAACGCTTCGGGTTTTTGTGTGGTATCCACAGCTCGGCAGGGGAATATGACGCTCATCAGCATTATTATGGGTGCGAACAACAAACAGGCTCGTTTCAGCGCCGCGGAACGGCTCTTTGATTACGGATTTGAGAATTTTGTACTGCGGGAAATAAAAGAATTGCCGGAAGGAAAGGCGGTCACTGTTACCGCCGGTGTTGAACCCTCAGCGCAGGTTACTATTGTTCATCCGGCATTCATCGTTCTGCCGCGTGAAAAAAGCGGCGCGCTGTCCGTCACGTTTGATGTGGTGCAGGAACTCGAAGCCCCGGTGTTTGCCGGACAACCCGCCGGGACAGTCTCTTTTTCATGGGGCGAAGAGCTTACGGTCAATATTCCTTTAATGATAGCAAACGATATACCTGAAAAGAAAACCCTTCTCCGTAAAGCAAGCAAAATATACCAGCGAGTGAAAACCCTTTGGAGTTCAAAATACGCTGGTGATTAATCTTTGTTTCAGAAAATGTATAGTCTTTGTTTTTTTTGCTTGACTTAAAAATTGAATTTTTGTATAACTTCATCCTACATAAATTAGTCCAATGCGACTTTTTTGCTGGCGTAGCTCAATTGGCAGAGCAGCTGATTTGTAATCAGCAGGTTGCGGGTTCGAGTCCCATCGCCAGCTTGTATTGACAGTGGGATAGCGGGGAGATAGCAAAGCGGCCAAATGCATCAGACTGTAAATCTGACGACTCATGTCTTCGGAGGTTCGAATCCTCCTCTCCCCACCATTAACATAATGTTGATTATCTTTGAGCGAGCGTAGCTCAATGGTAGAGCCCTGGCCTTCCAAGCCAGTCATGTGGGTTCGATTCCCATCGCTCGCTTCGTTTTGTTTGTGGATGCGGCGATGGAAAGTGGTTTTAAGGTACTTATTCGCCGCTTTTGCAGTGGTAATGCGGTGTCGGGAAAAGGATATTTTTATTGACTGTAAAAAGTTAATTCAACTATAATGGTAGAATTAATTTTTTTCGTGTTTTTCTGTTTATTCGGCCCACGTAGCTCAGTCGGTAGAGCACATGCATGGTAAGCATGAGGTCACCGGTTCGATTCCGGTCGTGGGCTTTGTAATATGTTTCAGCTTTTTTTAAGGAATTTATTGAGTTTGACAATAGGGCAGTAATTGCAATTGTTATTTTCGACCATAGGAGGAAAATCAACATGGCGAAAGAGAAATTTGCGAGGACAAAACCTCATGTGAACATTGGAACGATCGGACACGTTGATCATGGAAAGACAACGTTGACGGCGGCGATAACGAAAACGCTGGCGACAAAAGGATTGGCGGCAGTAAGGTCGTTTGATTCGATAGACAATGCTCCGGAAGAGAGAGAACGTGGAATAACGATAGCGACAGCACACGTTGAGTATGAATCACCGGTGCGTCATTACGCTCATGTTGACTGTCCTGGTCACGCGGACTATGTGAAGAACATGATTACTGGTGCGGCTCAGATGGACGGAGCGATACTGGTGGTGAGTGCGGCTGACGGACCTATGCCTCAGACCCGCGAGCACATCCTGCTTGCGCGTCAGGTGGGCGTGCCTGCGATCGTGGTGTTTTTGAATAAGGTAGATATGGTTGACGATGAAGAGCTGTTGGAGTTGGTGGAGCTTGAAGTTCGTGAGCTGTTGTCGAAGTACGAATTTCCGGGAGATGATATACCGGTGGTGCGTGGATCAGCGCTGAAGGCGTTGGAAGGTGAAGATTCTGAAGTGGGAATGCAGTCGATTTTCAAGCTGATCGAAGCGGTGGATCAATATATAGAGACACCGAAGCGCGATATAGATATGCCGTTTTTGATGCCGGTAGAAGACGTGTTTTCGATCACAGGCCGTGGGACAGTGGCGACAGGCCGTGTGGAGCGCGGAGTAGTGAAGGTAGGCGAGGAAGTGGAAATCGTTGGTATAACAGATACGCGCAAGTCGGTGGTGACTGGTGTGGAAATGTTTCGCAAAGAGCTGGATCAGGGCCAGGCTGGAGATAACGTCGGCCTGTTGCTGCGCGGTGTCGGGAAAGACGAGATCGAGCGTGGTCAGGTTATGGCGAAACCGGGATCTATCACGCCGCACAAGAAGTTCAAGGGCGAAGTGTATATTCTGAGTAAAGAGGAAGGCGGCCGCCATACGCCGTTCTTTACGGGGTACCGTCCGCAGTTTTATTTCAGGACAACAGACGTAACGGGATCACTGTATTTGCCGGAAGGCGTAGAGATGGTGATGCCTGGGGATAATATAAGCATAGACGTAGAATTGATAACGCCGATCGCGATGGAAAAAGGTCTTCGTTTCGCTATCCGCGAAGGCGGCAGGACAGTTGGCGCCGGCAGGGTAACGGATATCGTCGAATA
>QZJZ01000017.1 GCA_003599815.1 Candidatus Auribacter fodinae | reverse complement strand
TCGCTAACGCTCCTCGTGATGACATCTTAAAAGAGGAATTTAGAATCTTTTTCAGCGCTCCAAAATTGTTCTGTTTTTGCGTTTCCATGAATGAAAGAATGAAAATAGTATTGCAATACCTTTTTTATTACCCTAGAGTAATCACTATATTGTACTATTAACACATTATGCAAATACATCATGAATAATAAAGCGCTCATAAAAATCTTCATATGGTCATTTGCGATAGCTGTTCTGCCTGTGATGATACTCGGGTTGTACAGTATTTATTCTTCGCAGGAAAACCTGTCTGAAGTCATAGGATTAACTCAAAAAATTTCATCCTACACCGAACTCCGCTTAAAAAAGATTCTTGAGGGAAACATCCTCGATACACTGAAATATCAGGTACAAAGCCACGCTCGTGTGGTAGACGACCACTGCGGGCGCGCCATTGCCATCGCCTCCATACTAAAAGAGCAATGCAAGGATATTCTGGACCATCCCCAGCTTATCACCTTCAGCAAGGAAAAAATGACACAGGATATTATGGGCGTCATCGAAAACATGAACGCCAACTTTCATCTGGACGGGAGAATGAACCTGACCGGGTCAGGCACGCTCAATGGGACATCATACGGCATGATGTCCGGCTCCTTTTCCGGTTTAATCAAAGGGCGCGTATACGGTACTGTATCGGGTTTTAAAATTACCGGCACCGTTGACGGAGAGCAGGGCAGTTTCTATTATGACGGATACATTGACAAGGAAATTGACGGTATAACGGAAGGCACATTTAAAGCCGTGCCGCCTGAATCAGTCCCGGTAAACACGCCATTCGCCGTTGTGTGTATCGGCGAGATAGAGGGCAGGCTGGAAGGAACCTATTACAACTGGTTTCACGGCGACGTCTCCGGCGGCTGGAACGGTTTTATTGCAGGCGAGATTTCCGGCGAGTTCCATTCTCTTGTTCTGAAAAACTATATGGATCTCCATGAGAAACTGGAGTTAATCAATAACACTACGCCAAGCCTGTCTTGGATGTATTTCGCCACTGAAGAAGGATATATTGTATATTACCCGCCCGACCGTCTGCCGCCGTTTTACCATCCGCATGCCCGCGCTTGGTACAGGTACGCCAAAGCGGCCGCGGGTGCGGAAAACCACCTGATACTCCCTTACGACGACCCGGCTATAAAAGGGTACAGCATCAGTGTGCTGGAAAGAATAACCGATGACAGCAACAACCTGAAAGGTGTGCTCGGTATTGATTTCAACACCTCCAGCCTTTATGAAGATATGGGGTCGCTGGCGGCGGATAACTATCCGTTTTTCACAGAGGACAACGGGCATCTTATCATAAAAAGCGCGCTCATTTCCGAAGCCTTCGCATCTATCCCCTTGAACTATGCCGCCCGTTCAGTGTATGACCTGTTCCCGGCTTCTTTTCATTCGTTCATAGATCCATTACTTTCAGATGAAAGCGGTATAACAAAAATGACGGACAACATCATGGCAATACACTGTCCGCTGAAGAACGTCAAGTGGATAAGCGTTGTTCTGATAAACACGGATGCACTGCTCTCACCGCTTGAAAACATTATACGAAACGCCCAAACAAGCATTTTTAATTATTCATCACGGTACCATCTGAAAGCGAAAAAAATCTTTTCTCATTTTTCCATCAGCCTTCTCTGTATTTTTTTCATAACCGCCCTGACCGGATTCCTGCTTGCCCGTCGGTGGGGCAAAACCGCTATTGACCTCCAGCAGCGCGACGCCGCGTACCGCAACCTTGTGCTCAATATCCCCGATGTTACATATACCTTAAGCAAAAACGGGACATGCCAGTACGTCAGCCCGCGCAGTAGTAAGGTGCTTGGCTTCACACCGCAGGAACTATACGCTGACACCACGCATTTACTATTCAACCGCATCCATCCCTCTGACAGGAGAAAGGTACAAACCGCATGGGATAAACTTTTCGCTAAACAAAAACCATTTAATATCGAATACCGTTTTAAACGCAAAGATGACCTGTGGGTCTGGATATATAACCGAGCCATGACTGCCTATCAGCAGGAAGGAATATGGTATGTGGACGGGCTCATTACTGATATTACCGAACAAAAACAATTGGAAAAAACACTGAAAAAACAAATTGAGGAATTTAAAATATCAAACGCGGAACTGGAACAATACGCCTATGTCGCATCCCATGACCTTCAGGAACCTTTGCAGGTACTGACCAGCTATCTGGAACTCTTTGACAAACAGTATTCAAAACAAATTGAAGCTCAGGGCGCGCAATATATACAGCGTGCGCTGGAAAACGCCAATCAGATGAAAAAACTGATTCGAGGGCTTCTTGACTATGCACACATTATTCCCGGTTCATCCACATTCGAACTGGTAAACCTTACCAGTGTCATTAATGAAGTGATGGAATACCTGAACATTTCCATTCAGCAATCCAACGCCATAATTTCCTGCGGCACTATGCCGGCTGTAATGGGGTCACACACGCAATTGTGCCGGTTGTTCCAGAACCTCATTGAAAACGCATTGCAATTCAGAGCGCAAAACAAAAAACCGACGATTCATATTTTCTCGGAACTACGCCAGCAGTTCTGGATGATTGGAATCCGCGACAACGGTATCGGAATAGATCCTCGTTACCACAACCGTATTTTTCAGCTCTTCGAACAGCTTGATCCCAGCAAGGATATGCAGAATCTCGGCATCGGGCTGACTATCTGCAAAAAAATTGTTGATAACCATGGCGGTTCGATCTGGGTAGAATCCGAAGAAAACAAAGGCGCTACTTTTTATTTTACGCTTCCCGTTACTGATCCCGCTCAATATAATCAATCATAATAATTAGGTATACAGTTTACTTTTCGATCGGTTTTTGTTAATTTTTATTGGTATACACAGTATGGGTGTGCTGAAAAAGATTCTAAGTTCCTCTTTTAAGATGTCATCACGGAGCATTAGCGACGTGGTTATTTCATGTGTATGACACTATCCGGTGGAGGGAATTGCACAGCCCCTTCGGGGCTTCGCAATGACATTCTCTTGTGACTCTTTCAGTGATCCCAATCTTTTTCTGATTTAAAAACAGCGAAAGATTTTCCGGAAACGATTTTCTCCCGCTGTTTCATTTCCTGATAAAATCAACAAGGCACTCCGGCCTTCGCCATCTCGTTCAGGAGACTGCGGACATCCCTGACATTTTCTATGTTGAAACGGGCTTTGGTTATCTGGTAGCCCACCCTGATTGAGTATGCCGATCCGGGCAGAGCCTCAAACATGAATTCATCGGTTGTATCATCGCCTACGGCGAAAATAAAATCCCATTTTTTGCTTTCAAGCCAAAGTTGTGCCGCCTGCCCTTTATTCACACTTAAATTTTTTACTTCCAGCACTTTATTTCCTTCCAGCACGCCAATTCCCAGATTCGTGGTAAGATGAAAAATAGCGTCCCGCAGTTCCTGGCTTCTGACATGACGAAGTTCCGGGCTCACATTCCGGCAATGCCAGACCAGCGCGAAATCCTTTTCTTCTATAATCGCTCCCGGAGTACGGTCAACATATGTTTCCATCAAAGGGCGTATAACCTCTTTCCAGTCTGTCTTCATTGGTTCAAGGTTATGCCATTGATCACTGTTTTTACCGCGAAGCCAACCGCCGTGTTCCGCGATCATCGAAACATTGAGTTTTCCCAGCCAGCTACTCAACGTCTCCCTGTCCCGCCCGCTGATAATAACTACCTCATTCTGCGGATCATCAGTCAACTGCTGAAGGATGGATATCAGTTCAGAATCCGGACCGGCTTTTTCGGGTCGGCCGGCAAACGAAACCATTGTTCCGTCATAATCCAATAACAACAGGCGGTTCTGTGCTTTTTCGTACTGCCTGAGCAATTTTCTGCGGATAGAAGGAGACAGCTTTTGCGACACCATCGTTTCCTGTTTATGCCGAAGCAGTTCCATAGCGTTCAGAAACTCGTTTGCCCAGCGTTTCACAGTATAATTCGCCAACCGCCGTTTCATGTTGACACATCGTTCTTTGCGCTCATAATCGGGCATAGTGAGCGCCTGTTTTATGGAATCAGCTATTTCTCCCATATTATTGGCATTCACGATAACCGCTTCGCTCAGTTCACTGGCCGCGCCCGCCATTTCGCTCAAAACCAGTACAATGTTATTACTTTTATTCGCGGCTATACATTCCTTCGCAATAAGATTCATTCCATCCCGCAACGGTGTGATCAGAGCAACATCCGCCAGATTATATAACGCGATAAGCTTCTCGAACGACACTGCCCGAAACATGTACCGTACAGGCACCCAGTCAAGCGAACCGTATTCTCCGTTAATACGGCCAACCAGCCGTTCGACATGCTCGCGCAACTGCTGATATTCAGTAACACCCACTCTGGAAGGAACAGCCAGAATAACCAGCGTTACTTTACCAATAAAATCAGGATATCTATGAAGAAACAAATCATAGGCTTCCAGCCGCTGAAGAATGCCTTTTGTATAGTCGAGACGGTCTATCGATATAATGACCTGATTATCCTGAAACTCTTCCTGCATCTGCGCAAGTTCCTGTTCTACTTCAGGCATGGACGGCGCAGTCGAAAATTTCTCGTAATCAATGCCGAGCGGAAACGTATCCGCCTTGACCAGCCTGTTTCCGACCCGCATTTCGCCAAGCGTTTGCTCAATGCCCTTAATACGGCAGACACTGCTGAAAAAGTGGCGTACATAATCATATGTATGAAAACCGAGCAGATCAGCGCCAAGCAATCCGTCGATAATCTCCATCCTGTACGGCAAAAGCCGGAATATTTCAAACGATGGAAAAGGAATATGAAGAAAAAAACCAATATACACATCGGGCATGCGTTCACGTATCATCTGCGGCAACAGCATCAGCTGGTAATCATGCACCCAGATTGTACTGCCGGGTTTGACAAACTTCAGAAGTTCATCGCAAAACAAACTATTAACTTTCCGATACGCTTCCCAGTATTCATGGCTGTAAACAGTGTACATCGGAAAATAATGAAATAACGGCCATACTGTTTTATTTGAAAAACCATAATAATAGAGTTCCATATCATCATCGGACAAAAAAACAGGGCGGCAGTTTATGTCTGCCAGATGTTTGATAATTTCGCGCCTCTCAGCCTTGGATAGTGAATCCGAAGAAACACCCGGCCAGCCCACCCACAGGTTCTCAGCCGCATTCGGCAACGATGCCAATCCTGTAGCCAGCCCGCCTGAACTGGGCAAAAATGATAATGGCCCGTTCGGTTCCTGCCGCACACTTACCGGCAGTCTGTTTGATACAACAACTACTCCAGACATTATTCCACCTGACGTTTGAGGTTTATTAACAGTCACTCCTTCGTTTATTGTAAAACAACTATGCATTTTGTCAAAGGAATAATCTGAATTTATCCCAGGCAGAAAGATCAAATAATCGCATTACACTGCCAAAATATTATTGAATGAAAGCAGTTATGAAAATCCAAAAACATTTCGTGTATTCGATATTTCATTGTTCCCGCTGTTTCATTTTATGCCTCGCCCACGCTATTTTCCGACACTACTGATCATTGGCGCTATAACGAACACGGATAATACGCTTGACAACAGTATTACTTTGTATTACCATGATATCCACTGTCAGGTTTTCTCTTTATTTCATATAGTAATCGAGGATACGCTATGACCAGAAAAATGGAAATCATCACATTTAAAGTTGATAAAAGAATGTCTGAGCTGTTGAATTCAGTGCCGAACAGGTCTGATTTCATACGATCCGCCATTTTATCGTCATTTGAGAACGTCTGCCCGTTATGCAGAGGGACAGGACTGCTCACACCGGATCAGCGCAAACACTGGCAGGCATTCTCCGACCGCCACACTGTTGAAGAATGCCATGACTGCCGGGCTGTCCATCTTGTATGCAACGCTCAAAATAAACACAATTCACCTCATAAGGGATAAGAGTATGCGCGCATTTTCATTTTTATTTATTATATATATGCTCATCGCATGTCCTGATTCGTACGCACAGGATAAAAAGATGCTGGTGTATTCAGGCATTCCGCCTGTCGCAGGGCTGGTAGAAACCATCGGCGGGGAAAATATTGAATCACGCACATTGCTGGGCCCACGTGACAACCCTCATATTTATGAACCGAAACCACAACAGATCATGCAGTTATCGCAGGCAAAGATACTGTTTATTGCAGGAATCCCTTTCGAGAAAAATATCGCGGACACCCTGCGCAGTAGAGACAAATCTCTTGTTATAATCGACCTGAGCGCCAACCTGCCGACACCGGATGAAACGCATGATGACGGCGCGGCGGGGCACGGAAACCACGGCGATCCGCACATATGGCTATCACCGGATAACCTTATAACGATCGTCAGGCAAATCAGCGCAAGTCTCAGCGATATAGATCCCGCACGCCAAGGCACATACAGGGCTAACGCAGAGGCTCTCGTCGATCAGATCACAAATCTCCACACCAGAACCAAACAGGAACTGGCTCCATATAAAGGCACCCCGTTTTTCGTATATCATCCGGCGTATTCTTATTTCGCATCGGCGTATGGGCTTATTCAAAAACCGGTTGAGATAGAAGGAAAATCGCCTTCACCGCGTCAACTGGAAGAACTTATAAAGGACGCACGGGCTACTAAAACGTCCATTATTATCGTACAGCCGCAATTTAATACCCGAAGCGCGCACACGCTGGCACAGGCTATAGACGGAAAACTACTGCCGATCGACCCGCTGGATAAAGACGTCCTGAAAACTATGGAAATCCTTGCCTCGGCGATAACCCAGTTCGGGAACAGAACGGATACCAACTAAGAAACGGACAGTTATGCCAACAGATTATTCAATTAATTTCACTGATGTTTCTTTCGCGTATAACGGATCATCCATTATTGAAAATGCCAGTTTCACTATTGATACCAATGAATCGGTCTGTATTATAGGCCCGAACGGCGGCGGCAAAACTACACTCCTGAAACTGATGCTGGGACTGGTAAAACCACAGAACGGGACAGTAACTATCGGCGGCGGCAAAGTTGAAGCAATACGCACCTGCATCGGATATATGCCGCAATACCTTTTATTCGACCCTCAGTTCCCTGTTACGGTCATGGATATAGTGCTCATGGGCAGGCTTGGGCTAAAAAGAGTAGGATTGTACGGCAAACAAGATAAAATTACGGCGCGCAGAATACTGGATGAGCTGGGCATGCGTCATCTTGAAAACAGAATGTTCTCGCAGTTGTCCGGCGGTGAACGCCAGCGTATACTCATCGCCCGCGCGCTTGCCTGCGAACCCCGGATACTGCTTCTTGATGAGGCGACTTCAAATGTCGATATTTTTGCTGAAGCTCAACTGATGGATGTAATACAGAGGCTCGCGGGACAAATGACAGTGGTCATGGTTTCGCATGACATCGGATTCGTATCGCACCTTTTCAAACGAGTTATCTGCGTTAACCGCAAAGTATTTGTGCACGAAACAAAATCACTTTCAGGGCCGGTTATGGAAAAACTGTACGGGAATAGCCTGCGAGTTGTCGATCATCAAAACCATATGGAGTAAGCATGAACGAATTCATACGCGCGCTTGCAAACCCGGATATACCGTTTCTCAGATACGCCCTGATTGCCGGGCTTATGGCAAGCATATCGTTCGGCATTATCGGATCATATGTTGTAGCGCGCAGGATAACATACATTGCCGGGGCGATTGCCCACTGCGTGCTGGGCGGCATCGGCGCCGGGCTCTTTTTTCAATATAAACTGGGATTCGCATGGAGCAGTCCGTTTTTCGGCGCGCTGGTGTGCTCTATTTTCGCCGCGCTGGTAATCGGACTGGTCAGTATTCACGCGAAACAGCGCGAAGACACTGTCATCGGCGCGTTATGGGCGGCAGGGATGGCGGCAGGGTTACTGTTTCTCTCCCGAACTCCGGGTTACTTTGACCCCATGAGTTACCTGTTCGGCAACATCCTTCTTATTTCCAAGTATGATGTAATCATTGTCATCGCTCTTGATATTGCAGTCATTGCCGCGGGAATACTTTTTTATAACAAGTTCCTGAGCATCTGTTTCGATGAGGAATTCGCCAAAACCAGAGGCATCAGCACAAACCGCTACTACCTGCTCCTTCTCTGCCTTACGGCAGTCAGCGTATTCCTGCTGATGCGCATCGTCGGGCTGGTAATGGTTATCGCGCTCCTGACCATCCCGGTCGCCATAGCGGAAAATTTCGCACGCAGGATGTGGCAGGTTATGATCCTGTCGATTATCCTCTGTATGGCATTCATCTCTTCAGGGTTATGTATCAGCTACACCACCGATTTGCCCAGCGGGGCGGTTATCGTGATTATCGCATCTATCTCCTACCTCTGCGTCATGGCGGCAAAAAAAATTTGGAGCTCACGCCATTTTTTCAAAACATCAAAAAATAATGTTGGAAAGCAGTAACAGGCGCTTAAGCTTCCCTTTTGCAATGCTATCAGAAAAAAAGGCAATCCTTTTTTAACCATATAACGCCTTCCCTGCTGTTTGGAAGAGAAGGCGTTTTTTATTAAATCCGCAATAAAAAATATTGATATTTAACGTAAATAAAAATAATCTTTAACAATAATACGTCGATACATCTGAAGCACGATACGTTTTCAGCTTTGCAGAAATTACGCAATACACTGAAAACCAACAAGTTTAAATAGCCAGAACAGCTCAAATGCTGTGCGAATGGCACATCAACAAAGGAGACAGTACAAAATGAAAAAAGCAACATCCGTTATTATTCTGAGTGCGTTATTGGCTCTATCAGCAATCCAGCAGATTCATGCCCTCCCGGCTCTCCTCGCTCAGACGGCGCCGGAAGAAGAATCTTTCGAAATGCTCCCTTCAGACGAATACATAGAAACCCAGTATCCTGATGACGACTATATGATGGAAGAGGACAACGAAGGGGAAGTTCCCGCAGAAGAATAAATTACAGTTTATATATGATTTAAGCCGCTACCCCGCAAGGATAGCGGCTTTTTTTATGTACCGATCATTTTTCCCGCATGGAAAACGCGTTGACCGTTGCGGAACGCACTTCAACCCGGCCAAACCCTCTTTCACGCAGGTACCCGATAAAATTGCGGACAGCCGTGTCGCGGGTGTCGCCGATTACTGTTACCACATCATACCGTTTAAGCAGTTCCGGCGGATAGTATGACGGATCCGTGTTGAACAGGCTCAACGATTCCTGTTCCGTTTTGTACTTAACAATGTTACTGCTGGTAAAAAAATGGTAAGGATTCATCCCGCCGCTGAGTATGTGATAATACTCGAATATCCTATGGCTGAAAAAGTTCCACACATACGGCGGAAACACGACCGGAAGCACGGAACGGGCAGGAGGTATTTTTGACAGAGCGGCTACAATCGGCCTCATCTCAGCATTGGTGTCACGGAAATAGCCCCTGTTTATCGAGAACGATACGGCTGATCCGGCAATCAGCGCTGTCACGAATGTCATCCGAATCCACCCGGCAGACGGTATCAGTATCCCGCCGAAAAGAACCGCAAGGAAGACAGCCCGCTGATCCGGCCCGTAAAACATAAAGGTAGTTGGAAAAAAAAGATGCAGAAAAATCACCAGAAACGTTATTGATCCGGCGCTCACCGTTTTATCCCTGAAACGCATTCCCGCCGCGACAAGAACAAGAAGCGCTCCGCCCGCACCATACATAATCCTGCTCGAATTGCAGTTCAGGTACGGCGAAAACGAGGAAATAAGCACTTCGAGTTTCTGCCGGGTAATCAGCATCTGCTTGAATCCACCCTCTTTCAGCCCGACAGTCCCCCCCTCATGCGACTGCCATACAAAAAAGAGAACCACCGGCAAAATAAAGTGGCAGAATACGATTAAACACCGTCTCAAACCATATCGTACGAAGCAATAAAAAGGCATGGACACCAATGCGATATAAAAGGTAAACATATGAGCAAAATATAATAACACCGCAAAAACAAAAATCAGCCACTGCCAGCGTACTGATTGTATAAGCTCATTCCTCACAACAATTCCCCACAAAAAAAAGAACAGTATCAGACTGAGCAGAAAATTCTCATTTCCCATGCAGGCATAGTAAGAGTACGTAAAAAATACAGCCAGCAGGGCATAGGCTGACTTTTCCTTCGATATCCCTCGTAAAAACCAGAGATACGCCAGAGGGAAAAGTACTATATACAGCGAATAAAATATCTTTGAGGCGGTATGCAGAGGAACAATATACCCCAGCAGTACCACGCATATATCCGATAAAATATTGGGTACAGGTTTAATATTCAGATCAAAATGACTGCTGAAATCGTAACGCGGGTTGTCGTAATGCAGAACAACCTTTTCACGAAGCAGATGCGATGGATGATCCTGAAACGGTATGAAAGTATACTGCCAGATAAGCACAATATTCGCAATGACCAGCAACCCTGCTCCGCAGGCTGTCAGCCACCGCCAGCCGTACTCAATTTTTTTTGATGCATCACGTATCATAACACACGCCTTTTCTGTGGAACGGAATGGAATCAGCCCATAACTGATTGGGCTTCAATAGCGGCCGCTTTTATGGTATAATTACGTATTATTATTTTCCATATTTTGAACATACTATATTTCAGGAAAATTGTTTATGATTTTATTCCGCTTTTCGGCATTGATAATCAGTTTCGTTCTCTTCATACAGCCGGCGCTGGTATATTGCACTGAAACGGCACCTCTTCAGACAGCTGAACGGAAGATAACGGATAGTAATGCTCTTATACCTGAAGAACTGGGCACCTGCGTTTCCGGCAATGCCAACCCTCACGCTGACAGAACTGTCCATATCATCATAGACGCTCACCAGAATGTATCTGCGCAATACAATATCGCCAATATACTGAGGTGGTTACAGGAAACAACACCGCTTAACGCCGTTTATCTGGAAGGCGCAGAAGGATCGCTTCATACCTGTGACTATTTTGACATTTTCAAAGATCCCGATATCACCAAAACGACTGCTGACTACTTATTAAATAAAGGTTTTATTACTGGCGCTGAATATTTCTGCCTGACCTCAAAAAAACATGCTGATTTAAAAGGGGCCGAGGTCTCCGCTGATTATTACGACAACCTCGACACGTTGAAAGAGCTGAAACTGGTGAACACTGAACAGCCTATCAGCGATATGCTTGCCATGTTCAGCAATCTGCTTCTCAGCGGCACGCCGGATGCGCTCAACAACCTTGATGCCCGGTATTGTTCCGTCGTGCTTGACGGTACCGGACTGAACGAATTTGTCCATGAGCTGACGTCAACATTTTCATTGCAGATTCGCAAATATCCTCATGATTACCCGCTTCTTTCATCGTTATCCATTATCAATACACACAACGCCAGGGTGGTAAAAAGCGTGCTGTCCGCCTTGAATGGATTAAAGGCATCTGAGGAAGAAAAAAACTCCATCAGTGAATTGCAGAAAGAAATTCTTATTCATGGCGGCACATATCAAAACATTCACGCCACCTGCGCGATACTGGAACGATACCCGGACAGCGTCCCGCAAAAAACGTCTGAGATTGTTCACTCATACCGCGATTCGCTGGGATACATGTCATCTATTTCATCCGAAGATTTTTATATTCAGATACTCGATTCGTACAAACGGCTCCACCTGTCGGTAAACGGCAAAACCGATCTTTTTGCTCTGCGAGACAGCCTGCTGGGGCTTTATAAAGGTTCCAAAGTAAGTTTAAGCCCGCGGGAATGCGGGTATTTCAGCCTCGATACGATCGATGTCAGTGATTATCTGCAGACAGCCCTGCAAAACGAAGTAAGCTCAGAAAAAATCAGCGGGCTTGTTTCAGAGGAAGTTCTTGAAAAAGTTGAAGATACACGCCTGAAAATATGCGCCTTTTATGACTCTGTGGAAAAACGCAACCAGTCTATTGTAAATACAGTGCTCAATGGGTTGCAGGAAGATAAGGCCGCCGCGCTCATTGTCGGCGGATATCACAAAGGTATCTACGATGCGCTCCGTCAGTATGGAATCAATGTGTCGGTACTGATGCCGAACCTCAGTGTCGACAGCACACACGCTCGGGATGTAGCGTATACGGATTACATCTCAGGAACATTGTCAGAGCTGGAAAAGCTCATTTATTATTCATGGTCGACCATCATTGCTCCGCTACTTTCCCAGTCAATGGGCAACTTTACGAACCGGAGCACCGCCGTTGCCGCCGCCGCGGCTCGCCAGATCGCCCTGATGATGGGTACCGGATTATATGTTCATGACAATCTGAAAGCCGGCGTACCGCCTGAAGAAATCAACGAGCAGGTTTCGCTTATACTGGATCAAAACAGCGGCATGAACGCAGAACTGACTGAAGCCTTCCTGACTCTGCCCGGCACGGAAACACCGCCAAAATGGCCGCAACTGCTCAATTACACTCCGATAGCGAATAACAACGGCATTTTTATTGTGTTTCAGCTGGGACAGACGAAAATCGGCATATCACTGGTACAGGACGGCAATACACTTACCGCTTCCGAGCAGGCAAGCATCGCGGATAAACTCTCGTCCAGGCCGATGACCGATACGATCGAGTTCAGCAACACACGGTACACATATACCATTACCGCTCTCTCCGATGTTCCTGAACGGCTGTTTACTTCAGGCGAAGAGAGATTGCTGGAAGCCCGGCTCAAAGACAGCTGGGCAATACAGGTCCCGTTTACCGAACATGAAGCGCGGCAATTTCTCGCTTCGACAAAAACAATACCGTTTGACCCGTCCATGAATACTCTGTACAGCGCCAGTGTGCTCGAACTGGAAACCCGTCTTGAGGGTATATCTCTGGCGCTCCAGAATATTCCTCCTGATCCGACAACCAAATACGACGGGTTCTTTGATGACTTTTTTGAAATCCTCCAGAACATTGAAGCCGCGTCCGCACAATCGGCAGAGCCTCAGGAATACCTGACCGTAGAGATGCCCGGCTACGACCAGCCGGTCAGATTATACCTCGTGCCCAAAACCAATCTTGAGCTCATCGGGCAACAGGCTTTAACCATTTTCCGCGACAACCATACAGAAATCTATCTGCCTGCTGATTTCCTGAACCCGGCGCATTTATCCATTTTTCTCCAGATACTGAAATACCAGATAGACGTACAGCTTTTCGGAGAAAATCACCTGCTTGTCACCCTCTATGAAGCATTGCTTAACAACGCGCCGTCACAACGTGAACCCGGCTCGGTCAGCGACCGCATGATGTACATTTTCAGAAATACTGCTCATCTTTTCAATATGACCACATCGCCCGATCAATTGGAAGCCGTGCGGAAGATGGTAACAAAAAATCTTGACCAGCATATAGATGTCCTTTCATTTATCGATTCAACACCGGATATATCGTTCATTCATAAGCAATACGTTCGCATACTCGCCGAGCAGATCAACATGCAGGCTCTATTCCTCGGCATACGCCTTGATGAACGTATCGCTGATGCCGGCGGCACATTGCGCGGTTTCAAATTTATCAGGAAAATAAGCGAAGGAGGCTGGGGCTCTGTTCACCTCGCTGAAAAAGACAATAAACAGTGGGCGGTAAAATTCTATCGTATTCCCGGCGACCGGGCGATTGATTCTATTCTCGCGGGAATGTTAATGTTCCAGCGCGAAATGCTGCACACTAATCTCATGTACCAAGATGTGTACGACGGGCAGACCGGCAATTTTGCCCGTGCGGAAACCCCTTTTATAGCAATGCCCTATGAAGACGGCAATACCCTTGCGTACTGTGAACAAAATCCCCCCTCCTCTGAAGAAGAAGCGCTTAACATCGCTATCGGCGTTGTCAGCGAACTGATGCGCGCTGAAGAAAAAGGGCTCCTGCACAACGATATAAAACTGAATAACCTGTTCCGTATCAGCGGCACAAACCGCTTCAGACTGCTGGATTTCGGATCCAGCATTTACCTCAAAGAACCGCCGCAAGAAATGAATGAGATACGAATCGGCACAACGGAAAAATACGCGTCGCCGGAGTTGAAATCGTTTCTCAGCGCAATGAGCGTTTTCGTCAGTACCAGTGATTTCCTTATTTCGCACGATCTGGAAGACATAAACGAGTCACTCACTCCTCTGCTTGAGGATATGATAAAGTCATATTTGCGGTTATCCCCCGATAAAGCCTTATTCGATCATTTGCAGAATACGGTTCTGCCCGCAATAAACCGGAAACTTATCAATGGCGAATTCAAAACTGCTCAGGAAATTTCAGATGAGCTGGAAACCGCTTTTACACAATACCTCTTTTCAACACTCGATATTCGAAGTGATATCTATTCATTCGGGGTTGTTCTGAACGACGTCATCGCTGGCATTGATTCGCCGTTCCTCAGCAGTATCGTGCAAAACGTGCAGGCGGACAAAGACCGGCGTTTCAGGTCGTTCAAGGATATTTACAACCAGCTAACAGCATATCACAAAACACATTATGACCCTCTGTCAATCATCGCATTACCAAATGTATCCCTATTTCCGCAAGCAGGCGCGGCGGATGAATTTGCAATACGTAATAAAATATTGAACTGGCAGGCTGTTTCTTTCACATCGGATCTGGCGCATGAGGTATCCGGTTTTCTGGCAAACTACAATGCCGGGTTGGATGACGTTAAACAGCAGGTCAAAGCAGAGCTGGGGCATACGCAGGATCAGGACAGCGCCGCTCTGGAACGGTTCAGGCAGATACTCATATCCATGGAGGATGCGCTGGATAAAGTTAAGAAAAACCAGACAAGCCTCTCTCTTCCTATTCCCGGTGATACGCGGGAACTGGTGATAACGCTGGTTACAGATACGGCGCTAGCCGGAACCGGGCAAAACGCGGTAACTGTCGCCGGAAATAAACAGGTGCTGGTGTTCCTTCCCGCACGGTATCTTGTGAGCGGGCAGAGGGAAGCGTTCTTCCAAATATTCAAACAACAGCTCGACCAGCGCGTTTTCGGTTTTACCTATCCTCAGTCCATGCTGTATGCCGCACTGCTTAATTCAGGCGTTAAACGCCAGCTTGGCAATATTGGTGAAGATATTATAGTCTCGCTTCAGCATCACATTCTGGAAGCGCGAAAAACTAAAAACCTTGCCGAGCTTTACCGCATAGACCGGTTCCTGAAATCCATTCCGAATTTCGAATCATTACTCAAAAATGAAATAGCTTTGTCATCCGAATTAAGCGAACCGGAAAAAGAATACGCAACTCTCTGGGCTCATAATTTGAGCAAGGAAGCAATAGATCTGGCAATTGAAATTGAAGTAGATATTGCTGAACTCGGCGGAGAGATACGCGGGTTCAGGTTCCTGAAACGAATCAACAGCGGAAGATGGGGCGTGGTGTTTCTCGCCGAAAAAAACGGTTCATTGTGGGCTGTGAAAATGGTAAATCCGTCCGAAGACTTCCAGCTCGCTAAATACATTCATATAAAGGATATTATGCTGACCAGCGTTGCCTATGAGGACGTTAATACGCAGGATACCGGCTCGTTTTCACGCGGCGAAAATGTTATGATCGCCGTTCCGTTCATTGAAGGCAATACCCTTGCTGAAATCGATATTGACAGCATGGGCATGACGGAGCGCATTGAACTCGCTCTTAAAATTCTCAAAGAATATATACGCCTTGAGGATTACGGCATTGTATATAATGATACAAAACCGGATAACATTTTTATTCCCAAGGATCCAAACAGAGATGTCCGTATCATAGATTTCGGCTGTTCCATGCGGGCAGGTTCCGCGGCGCCTCGCTGTGAAGAGGTAACCGTTGGAGCGACATTGCCCTACATAACCCCTGAATTCGATATGTTCCGGCAGGCTCTTGACTCATTCGAGAACGAAGTGCAGTTTCTCCGCGCCACGCCCCGTGAAGAACTGCAGGACGATTTTCTCGACAGGATAGAAAATATTATGCTTCGCGTCCTGAATATATCCACAAAACCCGATCAATACGCCAAACTTAATTTTGAGATTTTCCCTGAAGTCAAAGACAGGGCATTTAACGACCCGTCGGTTACAACGGACGACCTGATCAAAATGTTTGAAAAAGAGGTTATACGTTTTCTGTATTCTATCCTCGATACCCGAAGCGACATTTACGCGGTCGCTTATATGCTTCATGAAACACTCTTTAAAGACGTAATGACGCCCGAGATAAAAAGCATCATAAACAAAGGCATGCAGGGTGAGAGAGGATTGCGGTTTCAATCATTTAATACCTTTTATTATACGCTCAATAACTACCGCAAGACACTGTCGGTTCCTGCAGGAGGCAATGTCGCGTTCGGTACTATTGACGAGAGAGACCACCGCAGGCATGGCGGGCTTAACGCAATTATCCGCAACGGATTTAATGAAAAAACCAAACCACAGCAGTGGCAGGCGCCTCGCTCAACAGCCAAAGATATGATTCGCGCTATTACGTACGCCGATATCAGCTCGCAGGAAAATCTGAAAGGATTTCTGGAACGAAACGGCATTACCACTGAACAGCAATGGCGCTCTTTCACCGTTTCACTCTTTGATAAAATGGACGAAATGGCTGTATTCGAGCTGTCATCCCCTTCTTTGCTTTTCTGGGTCGGCAACCGTTTTGCCGCGGCACATTTCGGACGGTACGAAAACAGGGATAATATGTACATTCCCGCTGACTTCGCCGCTCTTTTGTCCGATAATGAAAAAGCGTATATTTTAACGCATGAGTTACTGCATCTCGCCGGATTCACTCATGACGAGGCGGAAAGCCTTCAGACAATGTTTATAGAAGACGCGGAGCAGTACACCCTTTTAAAACAATTTGTCTATGTTGTAACCGAGTTTGACCAGAAACCAGCGCTCGGGCAGATAAGTGAAGCTGAAGTTAAACGGTTCGTAAACATCATGGCTCCTGTTATAAAACGCGCTCTGGAAACTAAAAAACAGATCGATATTGAACAGGCAATGAATGTGCTTGAAAGCCGCAGTTTCCGCCCGTCATTCGCAGAGCAGGCTCTGGCTAATCTGAACAACGCGCTCCGGCAAACCGCATCGACAGATGAGGCTGACGCGCTCCTCAATAAATCTCAGAGGATCAGGAGGTATATATCACCGAACGAGTTTAACAGGCTGATTGAACGGCTCTCGTCGCCAAATATATTCCTGCGGTTTGAGGCAATAGACCTCCTTGCCGCATCAGGCACAGAGGGGTTGCCGTACATTAAAACCGCATTGAAGAGTTCGGATTCAACAACGAAAATCAATGCGCTTTACGCCGCGTCATTACGTGATGAGCTCATAATAATGCCGTCTGTCATACCTCTGCTGAAAGATCCCTCATTACAGGTTCGCGAAATGGCAATGGAAACTGTCATATCGCTTGCGAGGCCGGAACATAAAGACTTTTTTCAGGAATTATTGCAGAACACTGTCAATGAAACCGAACTCCTGACTGCACTGAAAGCCCTCACTAAAATCGGTATTGAGATCAATTTAGATACACCGTTTTACCTTACCCACCGCAGTGAAGCGGTGCGGGACTACGCAGGGGAACAACTTGCCCTGCGCGGTATTGACCGGAGCCAAAATCTGGTTACGGCAACAACAACGTGGAACGCTATCAATTCATTAGCGCGCATAGAAACAACAACTGCTTTCAAATCCGCTTTTGAGGATCTGCAGATCATGGGCGATCAGGCTGTTCCTTTTCTTGAACAGGCGCTGAAGGTACCTGACAACAATATTGTCTTCTGGTCAGCTCTGCTTCTTGCGGAACGCGATAACCTCTCTGCCCTGCGCCCACTCCTTGAAGCGTCATACCGGCAGGGAGACACCAAAAAGAAGCTTGCGGAACAGGCATTACAACGAGCGGTTTATGTTGAGCCGCTTATTCAGGTTTTACAGTCTGAAAACACCATTTACAGCGAAGAGGCGGCGGTGATTCTGGGATTGAACAAAGAAGCTTCCGCCCTGCCTCTGCTGAATGAAGTAATCATAAATGAAAACCTGAAATACTCGCTCCCTGTCCGCCAGGCGGCGCTCACCGCGGCAGGACACATCAGCGGTGCAAACCTTATTCCTGACATCGGCACGATAGTTCTCACGCTCAGAGAAAAAGACGAGCGTTCTTTTGACGACCGCGTCATTCTGCTCGAAATAGCGCATCTTGTCCGCGAACTCGGCTCAAAAGCGGGAGCCCCGATTCTCCGTGAATTGTTATGGGAAACATCGCCTTCGCTCAAAAAAGCCGCGATCGCCGGGCTCGGAGAAATCGGAAACCACACGGATATAGAGCGTATCAACACCATAGCGCAAATTTACCCGGACATGCGCTCAACAGCAGAAACCGCGTTAAGCAGACTGAACACTTTCTGGAATAAAATGCTCACTCACATACATTTCTTTGTCGCAGGATATCCTCCTCCTGAGTTCACCACGTATGACGAGCTTATCCACAAGGGGCTATATAGCGGCGCGGAAGAAATTATACGGTACGGACGATACGACACAATCCCCGTAGAAGTAACCGTTAATGGGGTAAAATCCGTTGTTAAGTTTAGAGTCGACCAGGACTTTTTCAGCCCTGATTTGATCGCGTCGCTGACACAGGAACGAATTAAAAATATGCTGAAAGCAATTCTGGAATCAAACCCTGCGATGGCAGTAAACCTCAACGGCAAAACAATCACGCTTGCCATGCTGACACGGTCTTTCCGGCTGAGTGAAAACCATCTTGCCGATAATTTTATCGGTTTTAATATGTCATTGACCCACATTTCCGATCCCAAAGCGTTTGAGGTGCTATTCAGAGCACTGCTCACCCACGAGTTAAAACATGAAGCGAAAATCGCCCCTCGCGGCGCAATGCCTCTGCTCCAGTGGGAAAACGATGAATTCAGGGATACTTTGCTGGGAATACTGAATGAATTTTCACATCATTATGAAATGCAATACTTTGTTTCCGCAGTTCAACCCGCGTTCGCCCCGACTTCGTTCATGCTGGATGTACTGTCTGATTCCGCTCACGGAAAAATCAATCAGCATGATATAGCGACACTCTCAAATGTCATCGTCTACCAGAAGTACGAAGATATGCACGAGGCGTTCGCTCACGCTGTTGACGAGTCACGGCAACTGATGTCGTCTCTTTCAGGAAACGGATTGCGTTTGCGGCTGAACGACATGGGAATGCTGACTCAGGATATCAACCGCCTGATATCACTGCATAACAGCGCACCCGTACCGGCAGGGCTTGAAGTAGTTGCCGGTATGAATAACCCAAAAATCGAAACCGTTTTTCTCGAAGAGTACGCCCGCCAGCTTATATCCGGACTGGTAAACCATACGGATGCAGGCATACTGGCGGAGAGGCTGTCAGCTGAGATCAACGCCCGCTATGACACAACAACCGCTCAGGCGCTCCGGAAATCTGCCTATGACGCCGCGCATGCTATTTGGGGCATAAAATCTACAGACACGAAAACCGTCACAAAACGGCTGGTGACCGACTACCTGTACTCCCGGTTCACCGGCAGGACAGTTCACTCGTCGTTCATAGGCATCGCCCCGCATCTCGACTCGGTTATCGCGCAGGACCCGGTACTATCCAGCCTGAATTTCAATTCCGACGCGCTTCCGGGTACTAAACAGCAACGCGATGACCAGCGCAGTTTTATTATGGTCATGCAGGCGATGGCGCAGTCATACAATATACCTGTAACTATCACTGAAGAAACGACTTCCTCTATTCCTGCTCCCAACGGCATCCGCTTACAGCTCAATGCCGTAAGCCTGATAGATGAATCACTGTAAAATAGGAATTCCCGATTCAAACGCTCTGTGGTATAGTCATTAAAAAAATGGCTGTAAAAGGATGCAGGCATGGCTGAAGTTCATGTACTTGTAAAGGGATCCATCAATACCGACATTACCATTGTATGGGCAACAACATCATTGGTTCTTGATGAAGGGATCACCATGGTTGTCGATCCCGGAACTGTTTCATCTCAACAGGTTATACGTGATGCGCTGGCGCAGTTTTCTCTCACCCCCGGCGATATTTCGCATGTCTGCCTGACGCATACGCATCTTGACCATTCCAGAAACACTGGAATGTTTCCTGATGCGGCAGTCATTGACTACTGGGGCACATGGCATGGACCGCGCTACGAATATAATATATCAAACCGGAAAATATCCGATAATATTGAACTGGTTATGACGCCGGGGCACAGTTCGGACAGCCTGTCTCTGCTGGTCAAAACCGACAAGGGCATTGTAGCTATATGCGGCGACCTGTTCTGGAGCAAATACGCCCCGGACATAGACCCATACGCGGAAAATCAGGCACAACTGGAAGCAAGCCGCGCACTCATTACACGACAAGCTGACTGGATCGTCCCGGGACACAGCAGAATGTTCAAAGTTGAACGCTGATTTTATTATACTGGAGGAACACGTATGGCGCTTCCGAAAATATATTTTCTCAAAGCGCTTCGGCTCGCAGGGCTTTTGGTAATCGGAACAATTCTCTATTTTCAGGGTAAACCCGTGCCCGCCGATAACAATAAGCCGGGCATACCTGACGACACCACGCTGAAAAACATCCGGCAGTTATTTCCTGATGCGTCTTCTTTTGAAGCGGATACCACTGCCGAAAAAGCCGCTGAAGTCTACGGGCACAATGGCCAACGCCTCGGATTTTTTCTTTCCACTACCCCCTATGCTGATGACATAAACGGCTATGCAGGCACTGTCCCTCTGCTTATCGGGCTTGACAACAACTATACCATAACCAGTGTTGTCATTCTTCCAAACAGCGAAACACCCGACGTGCTGAAATATATAACAAAGAAAGGGTTGTTCAACAGCTGGAACTCGCTGACCACACAGCAAGCCCTCCAGCATAAAGTCGACACGATTTCCGGTGCGACAATAACAACCAACGCCATCATTCAGTCCATAATAAAACGGCTTGAATTGCTCAACCATCAGGTACCGTCTCGATGCAACAGCGGGGCGTCTTTAATGAAAAACGGGATTGCCTTTCTGGCTGTCGCCTTCGGACTGCTCAGTTTTTTTGTACCCGGAGCAATACAGCGGTACCGGATTATCTTGATGATCGTTAATGTAAGCGTGCTCGGTTTCCTGTATGGGTACCTCATATCTCTGGCATTGGTTCACGGCTGGATTCAAACCGGTATACCATACCATTCCATGCCGATTCTTGTACTTCTTGCCTTGCTTGCTTTTTTTCTTCCTTTAGTCACCAACAAACGATTCTATTGCGCTCATATTTGCCCATACGGCAGTGCGCAGGAACTTGCTGGAAAAATACTTAGAAAAAAACCGGGATTGTCGGAACTTTTACGTAACCGGCGAAAACAGATCAGGATATCGTTCCTCTCCGTTATTGTTCTTTTAGTTCTGACTGGCATGTGCGCTAATTTTGTCCCTTTTGAGCCGTTTCCCGCGTTTCTGATACGATCGGCATCGACATTTACCCTTATATTCGCGCTGATGTTTCTGGGAGTATCGGTGTTCTATCCCCGTTTCTGGTGCAATTATCTCTGCCCGACAGGACAGCTCCTTGACTGCATGCTGGTTCATCACAAAAAAAATGGTTCTGAAACTCTCTGAAAAGCCCGATTCAATCATCACGCCATCAGGCATTAATCCATTCAACATTCATTTTTACCGTTTCTTTATTTTGACTTAGCCCTATATATGTGCTAAAATTAAGTAGAAAAATAAATATGGGATCAATGAAAAAGTCATAAAAATGTAATTGCTCTGCATTATGCTGAACGATGATATAAACAAATCGCTAACGTTCCTTGTGATGGCATCTTAAAAGAGAAAATAAGAGACTTTTCAACGCTCCCAATATCTTAAAACCGGAAAAATTATTTTTTGAAGACACTATTAATAATCTTAACAGCCTTGATTTTTTTTGCGGTTCCCGTGTACGCAATTGATCCCATGCAGCCATCATGGAACTTCAGTACCAGAAACGGTATTGTGGATGAAAACGGTTCGTTACTGCCCGGCAGGCCAAACCCGTATGTACCCGGCGCGATAGTCCAGCTTATTCAGACACAGGATGACGTAATCAGCCCGCCGGATGAAAACGGCAACCCGACCGGTGACGATACCCTTTATCTGGGAATGACTTTTTATATCGGACAAAACATTCCTCCTTTTCATCCTAAACCAACAGGCAGTTTTACATACACGTTTCAGCCGATGCCGCAGGGCAAGCTGTACGCACGCATCTTCAATAAAGCGGCTATCGCCGATTCGACATATTACGGGCAAACGTCAATCATTACCGCAAACCAAGTGCTCAACAGCGGCGGGCTGGTCTATTACTTTTATGTTGATGATTACGGGTTAACCCAAACCAATATCCTTTTCAGGGAACCCTCCGCGCAGGCGCCTGTCGCTCACGCCGGCGGGCCGTACAGCGGTTCCGAAGGGCACGCTATCACCTTCAACGCAAGCATGAGCTATGATCCTGATAATTCAGGTATACTGAGCTACCTGTGGGATATGGACAACGACGGCGAATTCGACGACGCCAGCGGGATAACGCCGGCATATACATGGACTGGCGAAACAACCACCATTGTACGCGTTCAGGTTACAGATAACGACGGGCTCACAGGCGCCGCAGAAGCAATGGTCAAAGTATATAATTCCGCTCCTGTAGTTATGAACATTGGCGCGCAATCCGTTAATGAAGGAGATACCCTCGTCTTTGAGGCGGTTTTCAGCGATGACGGCGTCGACGACACACACGCCATACACATTAACTGGGATAACGGGCACACCTCGTATTTCGGGTTTGATGATCATGTCGCCAGCCCGTACGAAGTGAGTTTCCTGTGTATGGATGCCGGGCTGTATAATCCGGTGGTAACGGTTTATGATAACGACGGCGGGGCTTCGTACGTCACGTTTAGCCTGAATGTTGCGGCTCAGCCGTTAAATACATCTATTACGCTACTTCCCCCGACTGCAATTGCGCTGGTATGGGACGCTGTGCCCGATAAAGAATATGATCTGTACTTTTGTGACGAGGCCGCATCCATTATCTGGCAGAAAATCGGCAGTGTAACAGGAAACGCTTTCACAGACCACGGCGACAACGACGGTTTCGACAATATTCCCGGCACGCCTGATGACCGTTCCGCTCCGTCAGAATCAACCGCGCGCCTCTACAAGGTTATTCCCCGCAAGTTTTATTAATCCTATCTTTTATATTGAATAATGCGGTTTCCACGGTATTATTATATTTATTAAAGGAATCGTGACCGACAAGGGGCACTGTATGAAAGAACGGTTATCCGCATCATTTTATTATCATAACGCCACACAATTCTTCGGCGCGCTCAATGACAATATATTCAAGCTGTTTATCATATTCTCGCTCTTATCGTTTTACGGGCAGGAATATGCGGGTACTGTCATTCCTGTCGCGAATGCCATATTTGTGATACCGTTCCTCCTGTTCACGCCGTTTGCGGGCATACTTGCGGACAAAATAAGCAAACGGACAATCATCGTATGGACAAAATATCTGGAAATCTTCGTCATGGCATTCGGAATACTGGCGTTCTGGGCTAACAGGCCTTTCGGAATGTATATTGTCCTGTTCATGATGTCACTGCAAAGCGCGTTCTTCGGCCCCGCAAAATACGGCATTATTCCTGAGATAGTACACAATTCACTGCTTTCCCGCGCAAACAGCCTGCTGGTTACCTTCACCTTTCTGGCGATCATTTTCGGTTCGGCGTTCAGCCCGTTATTGTCGTATATGACAGGCAGAAACTACAGCGTGGCGGCATTATTCTGCGTCGGCATCGCGATAGCCGGCACACTAACCAGCCTGCGCATCAACAAAACGCCCGCTCCGCACCATACATCATCACTGACCATCGCGGATATTACACGGACTTTTAAAGATATCGGCTCGGATAAATACCTTTTCTTCAGTGTTGCCGCTACTGTCTTCTTTTATATGCTCGGCGCATATATCCAGCTCAACCTTCTTGATTTCGGGTTGAATATACTGAGCTTGTCGCGGGAACAGAGCAGTTATCTCTACCTTTTTGCCGCGTTCGGTATAGGATTCGGTTCGTTTGCCGCAGGGCGGCTTTCGGGACATGTCATTGAATTCGGTTTGATCCCGATCAGTTCACTGCTTCTCGCGGTCAGCACCATGCTTTTTGTACTGACCGGCTCAATATACACCGTGATGCCAACTATATTTATCGCCGGAATGAGCGCGGGCGTTTTTGTTGTCCCTTTACAATCATTCATCCAGTACAAAAGCCCGCACGACGAACTGGGCAAAATTCTGGCTGTTTCAGGATTCATGAACTGGGTCGGCATACTAAGCGCGTCAGGGATCATGGCGCTGTTCAATATCGCCTTCAGATTAAATCCGGCTCAGGGTTTTCTCGCCATGGGGTCATTAACATTGATCTTAGCCATTATCATACTTTTTGTATTCCCGACCTTTATCATTCGCAGTAAAGCGATGATTATGTATCGTATGCGGTACTCTATTGAACTGAAAAACGAGACACTGCTTCGGCAGGCCGAAGCGCCGGTACTGGTGACAGAGAATCCGCTTTCATGCAAAGACAGTTTGCTTATCGTGAATATAATGCAGAATACACCGTTTTTTTATCATGAACAGCATCAGAGGGATAAATGGTTGTCCAAACTACGCGTGGATTCGCCCGATGCGGTTCACGAAACACTCAGGCAGGGAAATCCGGTATGCGTAACGCAGGGCAACGGACTGTTGAAATATCCTGTCAAAGGCCATCCGGTTATCGCGATACGCATTGAACGGGCCGGCCATCGAAAAATTATTGTTGCCTGCGAGGAATATAAGGATACTCCGCATGCCAAAGGAAATTGAAGCGGTTATATGCGACCTCGGAAACGTTATTCTCTTTTTTGACTGGGCAACTGCCTACACAAAACTGGAGAAAATAACCGGACTGCCCGGACTAGAAATAGTACGTCGAATTGCCGTTCAGCCATTTATACATGAATACGAGACCGGGCAAATAAGCAGTGAGGAAGCGTTTCGCCATGTCCAAAAACAGCTTGATTCACATATAGCCTATCCCGATTTCAAAGAAGTATGGTCAGATATCTTCTCTCCAAATGATGACATGATACGATTACTGCATCGCTTATCGGAATCAGTGCGGCTGGTGCTTTTATCGAATACGAACGAACTGCATTTTTCGTTCATAGAAGAGCATTTCGCCTACGCGATCAGCCCCTTTGAGAATCGAATCGTGTTATCGTACAGAAGCGGGTACGTCAAACCTCATCCCCGTATTTTCGAGCATGCACTTGCCCATGCAGGCGTCCCGGCGAACCAATGCCTGTTTATAGACGATATCCAAGCATATACAGATGCGGCCAAATCGTTGGGAATGAATTCTATCCAATACCGTTCCTACGGACAGTGCCATGACGCCTTGAAGGATCTCGGTGTTATTGCCTGAAAATACATTCTCCTGAGCGGCAATCAGGACTACATCGTCATGGGTATCAGCCTGATGTAATCACTGATACTGCCATTATCCATACAGCACATAATAATATCACGGCCGAGTTTATCCAGATTGGGCGTAAAAAACTTTTTCAGTTCCTTTTTAAAGAAAGAATGCAGGATTTCCGCGCCTCTGTCATATCCTTCTTCACCGACTTCAGGCTGTGAGTTTACATGGAAAAAGAATTTCGGAATACGGTTCCCTTCAACGACCATCAGCTCAGGTATATACCCCAGCAGAGAGCATCGCGCGGGAGCAAGCTGATCCGGCTTGAATTTCGCTACACCGCGGCGAGCAAGATATTCACGCGATATCCACTGCGGCATGAAACTGACTTCCCAACTGCCTATATGCTGATTAGGAAAAAGCACATGGCGAGTCAGAAGCGTATCGCAGATCTGACGCAACAATAAATTCGCGTGATTGACAAACTTTCCCGTCGCAAACGGCCAGAACGTTCCAACTCCTTCACTGCTCAACCCTTTGCTCTCCGTAATACTCGGGTTAGCATGCCCGCGAGGCGATACCAGTCTCCATAACCATGCCAGAGCCGGAGGCAGGACATGAAACATCCCGATAATTCCGTAGGTAGGCATTTCACGGGTACACAACGGAGCCCTGATACCCATGCTCCGAAAGTCTACCGTTACAGGAGTATTTATGATATCAGGAATCTGCTTGCGCGGCAAAATAACCCTGGGATTCGGGCATGGTTTGCCGTCATCGTCAGGAATATGTTCCCAGATCAGGCACGTTGATTTCGGTACACCTTCGAGGTTAAGGAATATCAACGGCTCTTTCGGATGGACGCACATTGACTCAAGATGCGGATCTGTGCCGTATCTTTCGATATGGTTTACCCTGATAAACCAAGCTTCTTCCGCATCGGCAACGCATAACTTTTGTTTGTCATCAGCAGTATCTTTAAAATGCGGCAGACAGAGCGCCATGTCATCCGTTACCGGGCGTAACGCGCACGCCTGTTTCAGGGTAATGAAAAATTTGTCTTTCGATATCATGTTCTTACCCAACAACAGCCGCCCGTCCGGTTCACGGTGCGGGTACTCCAGCATCTCACTTTTTCCACCGCCGCTGGCGCCTTCATGCAGAATGTTGGTTTCGTTTTCATACGGCGTAACAACCTGCACTGTTGACCCGTGGAGCGTCAGCCAGTTTTCCTGTTCGCCGATATGAAGCAGAACGCCGTAAATGCCTTTTTTGGCGCTCGGGCCGGGATACAAATTATAGGAAAAGACTTCGTGAATCAACCCAATACGGTTATGCACAACCAGCTGTTTGCCGCCAAAATGGCTGTGCCTGAACGGCGGAGCAAGATATATAATGGCACGAGGGCTGAAATTATCAGGTATCTCGTCCGGGGGAACCATACCCTGTAGGTCGGCAAGCCCTCCCATAAAGAAACCGGCATTATCCGGCGCGATCAATATTCCATAATACCCTGTTTTACTGCCTCCCACCATAATCGTCAGCAAACTGAGGTTCTGTTTCTTTAACCAGTCAAACGTAAGAAGCCGGAATTCCTCGAAGGGCAAACGGTATGTCTCATTAAAATGAGCCTTATCCGTTTTCTCATCGTCGCCGATAACAAGGCAATCCGGGTCACGGCGCCGCATGTAGTCTTCAGTATAGTTCACCGCGAGCCCGTTTCTGCATCGCGCGACTGTCGCTTCAACAACGTTGCCGCTTCCCTCAATATCATAAGCGACTTCGAACAGTTCCTGACCGTTAACCGCCATTTGCAAAATCTCATCGCGGTTTTTCGGAATAACCACTGACGGCGCAGAGTTCAATATGTTTTTTACTTCTTCAGGGATGTGCCACGAATCCCATGAATGATGAACAGCGTTTTTACTCATTGTACAGATCCTCCATGCAAAAAAAAACAACATCCCCGGTTAGACGGTTATTATCCGTGATGTTGATTTATATATAGATCACTTCGTAACAATTAATTATCATAACAACAAAAAATGATTATATAGTATACCGCTATACGGGTCAATTTTTATTTTATATGGTGCCATAACACAAAATACCAACTTATAATTCCTTCACAAAAATTATATTCAACAATAAATGTTTTTCCTGAAGATCAATACCGTATCATCCCTGCAAAAACATCCGCATTCATTTAAAATCAATAGGCGAATGAAAAACTGTTCCTTTTTGGGTTAAGATTCCATTAATATAAAAAAATGAATCTAATGAAACGAACATTTTTAATCCTTATCTTTGCTTTTATTGCGATGCGGGTGTGGTTCAACGCGGCACAGGCGGAAACCGGCACTCAATCGCTTCTCTTTTTTTATTCCCCCGACTGCACACAATGCGATTACGTCATAGAACGTATCATCCCGGAAATTAAAAGCCGTTACGGCGACACGGTGTCCATTGTGCAGTACAATATTGAAGAAATGGACAGTTACGTTTATTTTACCAGTCTTGAAGATGCATACGGCGCGGCGGGCAACGACTTTCCCGCGTTTTTTATTAACGGGGCATTCCTGAGCGGCAAATCCGATATACAAAATCATATATTTACTTTAATTGACAGCGCACTTGCGGCAGACACCGTTCATGCACTATCCGAAAATGACAACACCACAGACAAAATCGGTACGGTTGCAAAACAGCTCAGCCTCGCGGCTATTGTGTCAGGCGGCTTGCTGGACGGCATAAATCCGTGCGTATTCACCGTGGTGCTGTTTTTTATCTCATACCTTGCCTATTTAAAAACAGATCGGCAGAATATCCTTATATCCGGTTTATTCTTTATTGGAGGCTGTTTTACCGCGTATTATCTGCTTGGCTTAGGACTATATGAATTTCTGGGGATATTGAGCTATATGAAAACAATACGCCGCGTAATCACCGTTGTAATTATTGGTTCAGTAGGTTTACTGTCCATTTTAAATTTTCGCGACGCCTATCTTGTTTACCGAGGCAGGAAAATGCGGCTCAAACTGGATACCAGCCAGATACAAAAAATGCACGGCATCATAAAAAAATTCTCTGTGCAGAAATACGCTGTTCCTCTTTCCTTTGTTATAGGAGCGCTTGTGTCACTAATAGAGTTTCCCTGTACAGGCCAGATATATGTTCCCATTATCCTGCTTATACAAAACAACATGAAGAGCGGGTACTGGTATCTCCTGCTGTATAACATTTTTTTCATTCTTCCGCTGGCAGGGGTATTTTGCGTTATCTATGCGGGATTGGATATCAGCAAACTATACGCAAAAAATGTATTTGCCGTAAAACTTCTGCTCGGCCTTTTTTTTCTTGTTTTTCTTCTACTATACCTTGCGCTTCAGTAACGCCAGTATTTCTCATCAAATTATCACATTTTCCATACTCCGTATAAACACCTGCCGCCGATTTCATAAATAGCGCTGAAAGAACTGTATTTTTAAGAATTATCTATAACTTCCATAACATGAACTTAATAAATGACGGTTATCTTACACTTGAACGCACTCGCGGCTTATTTACAGGAACTGGCATCGTGCTCAACATAACGTATTAACAGAGAGGATCATGTGATGGGTTTACGTAATGGTGACATAATTTCAGAGACCATGACGTATCAGGTTAAGACACGCGTTTTTTTCAGAAAGATGTGCCTGCCTTTTTTCCGCAAACGTATCATTTTTTTGGTCGGCTACCGCAAAAGCAGTGACGGGCTTGTGATGGACGATTATGTCAGTATGCTTCCGTCTCCTTCATGGATTGACCCGCTCCACTGGTTCACGCCGTCAGGGCACGTTTATCTTACCCGGCACGCCATGAAACGGTTCAGGATGAGCAAAAGCCTGATAAAAAAATGCGTCAAACACGCACTGAACGTCGACAAAGAAAAACGTACACTGAAACACTTTCATTTCATGCCGCACACCAAACAGCTATCCGAACAGTTAGTGAAAGAGTGCCTGAATAAAGCGGCGCTGTCAACCGAACGAGCTCTTTACTGGCTCGGAACAGGATTGCATGTTTTGCAGGACAAATATGCGCATTTTGAACAGAACGCCGGATTTAAAGCACACCTGCCGTTCGGGCCGGACCCGGATAATCCCGAAAAACATCCCTATGAGTACTGGCGGGCATATCTCGCCTCACAGGAATACATCATGCAATACCTTACCCGCAAAAAAGAACTTTCCGTCAGGCATACGAAAAGCAACCGGACAGCGGCGTACAGCCGCGTTGACTTCATATCCGGCAAGCTGAGTATGACTATCAACTAACAATTCACTATCCCCTGAAAGAAAAAACGGTGCACTTTTACAGTACACCGTTTTTATTTATCGGGAAATTTTTTAAAATTATTTTTTTCTGATAAAACGCAGAGCCCCAAGCCCAACAAGCATCAATACAGCGCTCAACGGCTCAGGAACAGCATAGAGTTGATTAATAAATAACGGTTCGTCCGGTGCGAAATCAATTGAGCCCTGCGAAAACGAATCAGGAACAGGTACGCTGAACACAGCCGATTCGCCCCATTCAATAGTATTCGTGGCATTAAACTCCGCTAACGGGTCAACCGCAGAGAAAAAGCGTATATAGATATTACTGTATTTAGTATTATCAAACGCAACCATAGTCTTCTCAATAAACCCGCTGATCGGAGGCACATATCCAGCTCCCATAGAGGTAATGCCGACAATCGTTCCATCTATATCCGTCACTATTTCGTCATCTCCGCCGGGCGTGAAGTCTGCCAGATTCATTTCATCAATAATACCGTTAGCTCCGGCTGAAATAATCTCAAGCCGGGCGCCAGCCGGCACTTCGCTGGTTAAGGTATCATCCATGTATAATTCGTACGTATTGTAAACCATCAGGTTCATACCGAGCGAATACGCCGATGCCGTGCATAAGATAGCTGAAAAAAAGACTGCCATCCCTATTTTTACCAGCTTTTTCAAGGATCTACCCTCCTGTTTCAAATCTATTAATCAGTATTTTTAATATGTAGTTGTGATAATACAAAACCGCGATAAAATAAAACGTGATTTTCTCTTATTACTATTATAGCTCACCATCAGAGAGTTGTCAAACCGGTCATCGGAATTTTTTGATTTTTTTTACCAGAACGAGGACAACAAAACAAATAACGGATGAAAGGGAAGCTGAAGTGACTATGTTATACGGAAAAACTGCGAAAGAACCACCGATGGCACGAGACATCCGAGGACAATCACAGCCGGTGTCCACCCGCTCTGTCCTCCGGTGAGCATGGCGTCAAACAGTATGATGCCGAGCGTCAGGCTTTTCATAACATTACTGAACGGCCCGTTCCCAGTGATATACGCACCATACATAACCCACACCGCAAGAACAAGGCACAGAAGACAGGCATAGCCGGCGGGATACCAGAAATATTTCAAGGCAAACCCAACAGCATAATACACAACGACAAACAGCAGTATATACAGAGCGGATGATCTCCGGTACCGCCCGCGTTCGCCTAATTTAACAGCCAGACAAAGGAACATCACATATATAAACAACCCGGCGGGATAATAATAATACTGTCCGATATCGCCCGGCTGCCACACGATTGCCATCCCAAGAAGCATATTCAAGAACCGGCAGACACCCATCCAGAACGAGGAAAGGACAATAATCCGCTTGAAAGCGACGTCATACATACATATGGAACCGACCAGAAACAAACTTATCGCACAAACCATGGGATTAATCAGCCAGCAGAGTCCGCACCCGAAAAAAAGAAGGGCGCAGAAAAATATCCACGCTTCCTGTACCGAAATTTTTTTCGCCGCTATGGGCCTGTGCGGAAAAAACATCTGGTCTTTTCTCAAGTCGCGGATGTCATTTAAAACCGCACCAGCGCTATACAGGCAGAAAGACGCAATCGCGACAAGAATCATCGGCAATACCCGGATATACGGCATGCCTGCGGCAAGAATATACCCTGCCATAGAATCTGCGGTCGCGGTAAACCCATTCGGGATTCGTATTAATTCAGAATATAATACTAAACGCTGAACTATTGTATTTGTACGCATTGCACTCTGCAAGAGCCCTGCTATTTCTGATTTAGTCAAACACAGCATGCGCCGGACGGCTGAACCCTATTTTTCCTCGCGGGCTTTTTCCACCATAGGGCGTTTACCGTGCTTCTTTTTACTTTTAAACACTTTAAGAATTATTTCCGCTTCCCTGAACGGCACGGTAATAAACGAAAATTTTTCACATATCGAGACATCTTTAATCACCTGAGGCTTCACATCAGTCTGTTCCGTTATAAAAGCGACCAGCTTTTTCGGGGTTATATCATCTACTTTGCCCAAAGCGACAAACAGGCGCGACCTGCCCCGCTTATCAAGAGTAACCTCACGAATTTCATTGTAGTTGCTCTCATCCATTTCATCCCCGAAAGAATATTTCAGTACAGCCGCAAGCACGCCGACAGGATCGTTATTCGTCAGTAAATCCTTTGCCATTCCGCAATATTCATCGAACGATTCGGTTTCCATCACGTTGTATATATCAGATTTAATCCGTTCCTTTTTCACCGCAATAATTTCGTTTACACTGGGCAGTTTTTCCTTGCGGATATCTGATTTTGTCGATCGGGTGATAAATACCAGTTTGCGGTATTCCTCAGGTGTCACAAAGGTAATAGCGGTACCCTCCTTGCCTGCTCTGCCGGTTCTCCCGATACGATGCACATAAGAATCGGGATCCTGCGGCAACGCAAAATTGATCACATGAGATAAGTCATTGATATCGAGCCCTCGTGCGGCAACATCAGTTGCAACAAGAATTGCTACTTTTCCACTCTTAAACTTGTACAGAATACGTTCTCTCTGGTTTTGTGATAAATCGCCGTGCAGGGCTTCAGCATCGTATCCACGGTCAATCAGTTTATGCGCTACTTCCTCAACATTCAGTTTTGTACGACAGAATACAATGCCGTAAAATTCGGTTTCGATATCGATAATCCGGCACAACGCCTCAAATTTATCGGTTTCGTTCACTTCAAAATAGATCTGATCGGTCAGGCTGGTGGTCAACTGTTGTTTACTGACAGTCACGTGGGTATAATCAGCCATATACTTTTTCGCGATTGAGGCGATGCGCGGCGGCATGGTAGCTGAAAACAACATTGTGCGTTTTCCGCTGTTGGTATGCTTCATAATTTCTTCGACATCTTCAATAAAGCCCATATTCAGCATTTCGTCGGCTTCATCAAGAACAAGGTATGATATTTTGTCCAGTTTCAATGTCTTGCGGTTGAGATGATCGATGACCCTGCCGGGCGTTCCCACGACAATATCCACCCCGCGTTTCAGTTTACGCAACTGAACGTCAATGGACTGCCCGCCATATACCGGACATATGGAAAAATTCTTTTTCCCTTTGAGGGTATTGATTTCTTCAGCGACTTGTACGGCAAGCTCACGGGTTGGTGCCAATATAAGTACCTGCACATGGCTTGCGCCCGGCATCAGCTTTTCTATCATCGGCAGAGCGAAAGCGGCGGTCTTGCCTGTTCCGGTCTGTGCCTGTCCCACAAGGTCTACATCTTCCGTGAGTAAAATCGGTATAACTTTTTCCTGAATTTCAGTGGGTTCCTCAAAGCCTTTTTTCCTCAGTGCGTCAAGGCACTGACTGCTTAATCCCAATTTTTTAAATTTTAGTAGTTCCATAAATACATCTTTCTCCACCATCACCAGCTTCAGAGGCAGTTTAGGGTTAAATTACAAAATTTCATACGTTAAAAGGCATAGTATACCCTAATCCCGTGCCGTATTCAACTACATAAGCAAAATCATCAGGGTATAGTTTAATTCCAATCATATATCAGTTTGTAGAGCCTGTTGCTTTTTGCCGTTCCGCCCGTGTCGGAAAACGTGTAAGATTCACTGCCGGAAAAAGTATCGAGATCTATCCATGTTGAGGAAGGTGTATCATCTTTCCCTTGAAGAGTCACATTTAGGGAAGGGTATGACTGAATAAATACATTCGGCGTCAGATTGGCGTCCCAGTTAATCGCATGTATGCGCACACCCGGCGTAATGGATACTTTTTTCACGGTTCCGGTGAAATCACCTTTTCTCTGCGGAGGTTCTCCAGCCCACGTATTCCCTTTCTGTCCGCTCCAATGATTCATAATTATCGAACCGGGCTGTTGAGGTATGCGCCCCGGGAAATTTGTGTTATTGACAACCGCCGGAATACCGTATTGATCGGACGCCAGCGCTCCGTCGATATAAAACGAGACTGAATCAGGTTTCCATCGAAACTCATAGGAATGATACTGATCTATATTCGCCACAGGACATACGAATGTCTTGTTGTATATCTGTGAATCTGCCGCTTTTTTACTGTGCACCGTAAAATCAACGTATGATATGGCTGATCCGTCGCTCACGTGCAAAGACCGTATTTCAACATCTATTTCCTGAACTTCACTACTATTCCAGTTTTCCCAGTAATAGAAAAACGCAAGCACCGCTCCTTCGGGAAGATCCGTATGCGTCGGCGTGGCTTTCATCTCTACTTTATAGTTTCCGTAATGATAATCCATCCGCGCGCTGTTGACCTGAGCGCCGACACCGCTATAATCCCTGACAGACAGGTGCAGTGCTCCTTCATTATCCAGCTGGACATTTTTATTATATACACCCGCCTGCCATGCCCAGTCGTACACGTCCCACTGTATATTGGAAAAGCTGATGCTCTTCTCTTTGCTCCGGGTCTGAGGCAAAGGCAGTATATCCAGAGCCTTACCCCAGCTGGTAGAGTCAACTTTACGAAATACCGAGGCAATTTGCGAGTCAAGCCGTATGGACGCATAGTAGGTATCCACATCGGTTTCTTCAGGTTCGGGCATACTGACAGGCAATACCACACTTCCGTTTCCGGAAGCAGGTATTATCGAAGCGTCGGAATAACGGGTAGTGACATCATACGGAGCCGTACTGCTCTGATCGAAAAATGCCGTCACTTTGCAGGCACTGTCCTCGGAAGACGGATTTTCCACCTGAACCACCATCTCTATAACTTCCCCTGTAAAAACTGGAGCTATGGGCCCGAGCGCCTCCCCTGTATCGGCATACCGGAAAGATACAGCGGTGATATACGGCATATTCTCATTAAACTGAACTGTTGATTCGCTATTGTGCGCGACAAAAACGTTTTCAGCCATCACCATCATAGGATCATTAAACGGGGATGAATCATATTCCAGTACCGTAACGCAATAAGCGCCGGCAGGAAGCGCGCTCCATACCACATCGGCTCCCGCATTAGTAATCTTACGGTTTATCTCATTTAAAACCCCGCCGTTCTCCGCATACAGAATTATTTTAGCCGCTCCGGATGGCATATTTGTCAGCCGCAACGAACCATCTTTTGTCACCGTAACAGTACACAATGACGTATCGGAGACAGGCTCGCTCTGATTGTCAGTAACCTTGAGGGATACAGGTATCTCCGCAGAATAAGCGTCGGTAAGCAATGACGACACATCAATATTCACATCCAAATCAGCTTCAGCGCCGCTGTAATCAATTGAACCATCGTTAAATATGTCCCATTCGTATAAGACTATCGAATACGCCGGCGATTGAATATGGTACGACAACGATCCATCAACCGCAATATGAGCTGTACCTTCAATGCCAACCGGTACCGTATCATTCAGAGGGGCGCATACGGACACCGGCCCGCTATGTGTAAACCGTTCAAACACATAAAAACCTGTACTGTACGCAAGTACCGTTTCATCAGCGAACGACACATCCGGTCCTGTGGTATCAAGCACGTCGCCGGTATCCGCATCTTTCATAATGCCAATAACCCGGTAATTCCCCTGTACCGCATTCGACGGCAGGCGGAAAGAAAACTGTCTGGCTTCGGTCTCGCTTTTACCAAGATAGGTCGTATAACTGTCTCCCGAAGTCCGGCTGTCATAGACAACACCCTGTATATTCTGAGGCCAGCTGAACGAGGAATCATATACAATCAGATCCATCGTTATCCGCTTCACATCTCCGTTTTGCGTGGCGGCAAGCGTAACATTCACCTCAGAACCGGGATAAAAAACCGACTGTACTCCGTTCGCGTCTTCAAAAGACGACACGGCTATGGCTGAATTAAGCGCAGTCTGTTCAACTACTTCCGTTTCCGCGCCCACGGAAAAGTTATCTATATTGACCGACCCAGCGGCAACCCAGTCATTTTCAGTCTCATATATGGATAACGGCACCTGCAAAACAAGAATTTCGCACTGGATGACATCGCTGAAATCAGGACGGTACCAGTGGCTCTCATTCGTATCATTATACACAAGGTCATTCACACTGAACGAAACTTTCTGCCATGGACCTGACACCGGAAGGTCATACAACCCCACATTTTCCCGCCACCACGCGGTTTGCTGTGGATAATTCTGAAGCCTCCACGAAATATAGCCCATATCCGCTCCTGTATCAGGATGATATGACCGCGCTTTCACAATTACCGTCAACACTCCGGGAATCGCTTCTGTCAGGTATGACGTTTTCAGGTCAAACGAAATGACCGAATCGGATATATCTATGGGAGGGTCAAAATCGACACGCTGGGCAACGCCGAACGGAACCCATGCTTTAATAATCTGCCCGCCGCCGATAGAATATAGCATCCCCGCCGGAGAATCGAAATCGATGTGCAGCCATTTATTGCCGTTCATCTCCTTGATAACGCGGTCAGCATGTTCCAGCCCGAATACAGTCCAGTTTAAATCATCAAGGCTGTTGGGGTCAGCCGCTTCAGGCAGGCGGTCGAAATCTTCAATAAACCCGTCTTTCCTGCCGTTGCGGTTTATATCCACATATGCTGTCCGAACATTGGATACGGATGAATATACATAACTCTGCACGATATTCGCTTTGTTATGATAATCCGCGCCCTGCCCGGTAAGTACCATTTTTGCCGCAAGGTTATCTGAGGCATCACGCACAATAATGACATCACCGTCATTGTCAGGAATGCGGTACGCGCTAAACCCGGAAAAGGGCCAGTTGTACTCCACCTGCGCGTTCGCGCCACAAGGAATCAACGCCATCACGCACACACTGTATAGATATAGGACTCTTTTAATATTCACGCTTCACCTATATATAAATATTATTGTTACGATATTATCATACCATAAATTATTAAGGTTGTCCATCATTGTCCGAAAGTAACGCAAACAGGCATCGTTATTTCGGTATCTATCAGAAGTAGACCGCTTTTCCCGTCTTTTGTTTCAATGCTGTATTATTATTTTTATGATATCAATGCACGATATAGGGCAAAAAGCTGGATTCTTTATTTTGAAAACCTCTTAGTTATGATATAATTAAAACAATATTTTAATTTCAGGAGACAATACTGCATGCACTGGCGTTTTATAAAACGGCTTTTATATACGGTTACTCTGGCTCTGACTGTAACCGCTCCACAGGGCGGACTGTTTGCCGACCCGGCCGACGTGTCTGATCTGGATACGGTTAAAAATTGTATTCCGAAAGAAAACTATCGTATTTACGATTGGTTTGAAGGTTCATCGGATATCACGGTTATTGCTGTTCAGGATTTTCACTGCAACTACCCTGTTCAAAAGAATTATATATCTTTACTGCAATCACTTATAAACAAATCAGACACACTTGGCATTCACTTTATCGGCGTGGAAGGGTCAGCAGGACTGATTGATACCAGCATGGCGGCCGCATACCCCGACCATTCCATACGCGATGCTGTATCTGGTTATTTACTAAAAAACGGCATTATTAATGGCATCGAACATTTCTCTATTACCGCGTCTGCAGGGGTTCCTGTCATTGGTATAGACGATGCCTCACTGTACAGAAAAAACGCCGAACTTTTTTTTAGGCTGAATAGCGATCTCCTACCTTATGCTGAACTTATAATCGAAACGCTGGAGTACCTCGACAAAGAAATACTTTCCATCGGAAACCAACAGTTCACTGCTCATTCCGCCTCATTACTGAACGATTATCATTCATTTCTGAATCAATCTATATCCGCTTTTGAGTTCGCGCAGGTTCTGCGAACAACTGGAGAGCAATATAATTTCAATTTCGATGCATATCCCCAGCTTACCGCGTTACTGAACGCACTGGACAGAAAACGGTCGATTGAAGACAGGGAAATCGAGCGGGAAAAAGACCATCTTTTAAAACGACTGCAAAGCTGTCTTCCTGCAGAGGAATATCAGGAGCTCGTCGAAGCTGACATGCGCTATTCGCTCGGATCCGTATCGCACGGTGCATTTTACACGGAGTTATCAGACACCGCGAAAAAAACCGGTATCGATATGTCCGTATATACACATATCTCTGCGATGAATGATGTTGCGAAGAGCCTTGCCGATATCAGGGAATCAGCGCTCACCACGGAAATATCCGCGTTCATGACCGGCATTGCCCCGAAAACTGCAGGGGATCAGAGCGATATTTTTATGCTGGCGCGCATGCTGTCCATTATGAAAAAGATGATTAACCTCACCGCGTCGCGTGATGAATATCTTTATTACACAGAAAACCGCGCTCTTTTCAGTCTGGATACAATTATCAGCAAAATACGCGGACTAAGCCCGTCCGATGAAACTTTCAAGTTTAACACGGAAACAGGTACACATATAAGCAGGATACTCGACCTCGCCGCCAGCTTTTATGAACAGGCGTTAAAACGCGACCACGCCCTTGTTGCAAACGCGCTGGCTATGAATGAGCGTTTAAACGGCACGACCATCGTTATGGTGACCGGAGGGTTTCACTCCAATGGAACAGCACAGATTCTTGAACAGCTCGACATTTCCTATCTTGTTCTAACACCTGTTATTAACGCATCCGACCTGAACAGCGGCTACATGGAAACAATGCTGAACACAGGCCGGCCTCTCGATACGTTCCTGAGCGGCATTCTTACCCAGCTAATGCCGCCGTCAATGTTTCATAACCTGCTCTACCCTGAAAATGAGGCACTGCTTAAAGCGAAATGGCTGATTATATCCAGCGTCCTTGAAACTATGGCTGAAGATGAAGCGCTCAGGATGACAGCATCGCATTTGCGCAAAAAATTCGCGCAGCGAAAAACGGAATGGCTGGCAAGCTTCGAAAATACTTTACGCCAGCGTTATGCGGCCATGCTGGAAAACGGATTGTTATCCGAACAGGATATAGCCGCTAAACTCGAAAGCCTGTCCGGCGCGCTGGAAAGGATCCAATTCGATTACACTCATTATATATTTCAGAATAACACTCTTGCAGTACCGATGGTTATACAGGGAAATCCCCCGAACCGGTTTATTGTCAGTGTATCTCCCGAGCATTCTGTTTCTGACGCACAGGAGGCATTCGCGTCTGCACTGGGCTCGCTCACCGCGGCAGGGCACAACATCCGTATATGGAAACCCGAGGATTTCGCTCGTACACAGGCTGTCAGCCAACTGCTGAACACACCTATAAAAACGCCGGAATTCACCATCTCGCCTGCCAACCGTGCCGACCTTGCCGCATGGTATACATCAGGAATCGAACGCGACTTTGTACAACGTTTTTTTGTGCATGCTCTTGATGATAATGCCGTATTTCTCAAAGCATCATCGCCTGAAGGAAAACTGCTCGGTATCGTTGCCGGAAAGAACGACGATGACCATTCCGCTCTGCAAGTCAACGCTATAGAAATCTGCAAAACCGAACGCAAACAGTCTATCGGCAGAGAACTGATGAAAGCAATGGCGCAAGCCAGTATAGAGCGTGGATACAACGGGCAGTTATTACTCTCCCCCATGGATGCCCAGCTCGGATTTTATGAAAAACTGGGATTTGAAAAATTCATGCCGGGTACCGCACTTCCGACACTTATCCTGAAACCGCAAAACGCTCAGGCATTGATTGATGATACGAATAATCCACGCAACAGCAGTACTTTACAGCTGACTCTGACGCAACGGCAGAAACTGACGGTACTGCTCGACCTGTTCGGTATAGATACTGTTGACCAAATTATGTCTGAGATGGATGCGTATAACCGTGTTTTACTGCTTGATGAAAATATCTCATACAAAAATATCCGGGCAATAATAGATGCCTGCGGACTGGAACAGGCAAAAAAACTCTTCCTGTGGGATCCGAAAGGATTCTTCAACCTCGTTTATTCTCTCAGCGCCAGTACCGAAACTCCCGATAAACGTGACTACGAACAATATGTGTCTTTACTGACAGATCAGCGCTGGCTCAAAATCGGGGAGAACGAAACCATACCCGGTTTCGTGGTTGAACCAGCTTCGGAAAATGACATTGATACATGGTTCTCGTATGGCATAACCCGTTTGTTGTCACGCTCACTATGGAAAGCAGTACTGGATCAGGGCGCCAGCCTGTATAAAGCCGTCTCCCCGACCGGAAGGATTGTCGGGCTGATAAGCGTCGGCGACAAAGAACCCTATAAAGGGATGGAGATTCATTTTCTCGAAAGCTGTGAAAACGCACGGGAAAACGGTATCACCTTTGTCGGAACCGGGCTGATCAAAACAGCCGTATTGAAAAGTATGGAAGCTGGATACGACGGACAGCTGTTAGTCATCACCCTGAACGATAAGGAAAAGTTTTATACTAAGCTGGGATTTGAACCATATGAACACGACAGGCGGTTTCTTCTGCTTACACCGGGAAAAGCGCTTGAACTGCTCAATAATGAATTCGCAAAAGAGGCTGATACATCAATCATTATCAACGACAGCGCAATCGCTAACTTTATGGAGATAGACAGCCCCACCGCTCTTCAGCTTATAGCCGCCATCAAAGATAAAACCGACAAAAATACTGAACTGACAAATAATGAAAAACTTTTTGTAATCAGCCAGTTAATGGTTATGGACGGAATCAGCAAGGATACTGCCGCCGCACAGTTAAAGACAGCTCTCATAAGCAGAACTCACGCTGGCGATTTAGTCACATCAATATACCACCGGCTGGTCAATAAGCTTCTTGAAGAAATGGCACAGGGCTACAAGCCTCCGCAAAGAGACCTTGTCCGGCCTGTATACGCATCGTTACCCGATACATTGCCCGGCCTTCCGGAAAACGCACTGCCTGAATTCATCGATTATACTCAGACAGTATCAAAGCTGAATACCCTAAAATCGGTTATGGCATTACTGCAAAAAGCTCCTGTTGACCGTCCCGTCAGAGACGACAAAATGGCTGTCGCAATCGCCGCACGCATGCTTCAGGCAAACGGTATTGTCATAGATATTCAGGTACTGCCTGATACAGACCCGCGCATAAAAGGAAAAATCGCAACAACCATAGATAACACTATTTATTTTAACGAAACCGCGTCACGGTCTGACTTCTGGTTCTTCCTTCCTCACGAAGTCACTCACCTGCTTGGCAGTGAGTACAGGGCTCGCGTCAATGATTCCGACAATATCTATTTCATGAAAGAAACCGCAAATACACTGTTATCCGCCGCAAACAAACTGCCTGACGGCGAAAAACGCGATTACCTGCTCGGACAGGCATACGCCATTTTGCATACCGCATATTCCTTTGAGCTGGACTGGCACACCGCTCGGCTTCAGCTTATTCCTGAAGGCAAAGCTTTTCTGGAAAAAAATCAACTGCCGGCATTTAAGAATGTTTCAGACGAATACCTTGCCGACATTGCCCGTGTACCGTCTGTACCGCTCAGTACAACACTGAAACCCGGTGTTGTAGATCAACTGAATTCGTTCATTAATGATCCGGCTATCTCATTCGATCAGTTCAAAAGGAAACTGGAGTATACTCTTGTACGCAACGCAATCGACTATACCCTGGACAAAGCCCGTGTTGAACCGGACAGGCTTAACAGGATACTTTCAGGATGGATATCCGCCCAGTTACAACGGCGGTTCTGGCAAATCACGACACAACCTGTTCCTGAAGCGGTCAGGGCATTTCTGGATACAAAAAACACCGAAGCCGACATCGTGGCGTTACAACAAAAAATAGCATACGCGCTTCGAAATATGGAATCGGTTCAGGAACGTACTGCGCTGGAATCGACACTGGTTGACTGGCTGTCGTCCCTCATACGCTCACAGTTTTCCCCTGCCGAGGAAATTAACGAGCTGTCGGATATGTTTGAGAAAAAACAGGCGAACTGCCTCGGGTACTGCAAACTATTCGATATGATCGGTTCGCGGTTCGGGCTGGACATACATAAAGTCATACTCGAATATGAAATAGACGGTTATGTCGAACTGCACGCGGCCAACCTGATCAAATTTTCTGACGGCACCATGAAAATACACAATATACCCAAACCGCCCGAAAACGCAAAACTGAACGGCATCATAGCTTCAGTCACTTCCGCAGGGACAACACAGCATAACCTTATATCCCCCAGCCGTTTTCAATACCTGACACAAGATATGGTCAGCGGCGTTTCACAAACTACGCTTGACGCCTTTCTTTTTGTCAGCCGCGCCAAACACGCGTTCATCACAGGCAATATTGACGCCGCATTCGAGAATATGACGCGAGCCTACCAGCTCGATCAGGATAACGTGTATATTGCCTCGAATACGGCTGTTGTCAGCTACTATCACTGGTACAGCAACTATGCTCAGTTGCCGAAACAGGAACAAAACGCTGATCTGGATAACGTTCAGGCCGCCTTTTTTATAAAATATAAACTTTTCAGGCTCGGCCCGGACGCATGGCACAATTTTAAAGGACAACTGGATGGCGGGTATCCTGTAATCCAATCCGTCAACATTATTTCAAAAAGCGATGATGAAGGGAATAACGCTGGTGAACGTAATCCGTTCCGCAACAGATCAGGCGGTATCGTGTCTCAGGGCAACACCACATCATGGTATACCGGGAAACAGCCTTCTCTCCCGGGCAGGGCATCAAGTTCAAAATTCACCGAACACCATATGAGAACACGGTCATCTTTGTCAGTCAATGGCTCGGTGAACGCCGGACTGCACTTAAAAACAGCACGCATGCTTCTCAAAACAGGACAGAACATAGAAAACATGCTCAGAAATCAGCAATTCCAGCAGGCTCAGGACATGCTGAGAAGCATGGACAACCGGTACGCAGAAAAAATATTTACTGATTTTCCGCTCATCCTTGCATTCATGATTGAACTGAATCCCGCATGGTGGTCAGGCACAGATCTGGAAGAGCTGGCGAAACGCATTAACCTAAGCGGCGACCTCAGGCGCAGAAGCCATCTTATGTTTGCTTCGGCGAACACGGAACCGCTCGACGCGCTGATAAAACTATCCGATTTCGCGACCAAAGACGCTCTGCTTGCCGCAGTTAAATCCGCGGCGAAGGAATATGAAATCACCGAGGCTGACACCAGTTACCTGTACATTTTTATGGACACACCCCACACACAACTCGCGGCATTGCCTAAAAACATACGGGCACTGATGCTCGGCGTCCGCGATGAAATACCGGTCGACGGCGGACTGCGCATTGAAGACGGATATATCCTCGGAGGCCTTTTTCAGGAACCTCCCTATCAGGCGAACCTACCCTATTACAAGGAATTCATACGCTCCCTGATAGACGAGCATCCTCAGGAATTATATAACCTTTTAAACGCCCATCCGGACAAACTGTTCGCCCGGAAACTGGGGCACCAGCTTGATATTCCGATTGCAGAGCGCCTCCCTAATGCCAGAGGTTTGTTTTCCCTTATGGCAGATCATATTTTTAATGACTTTAGTGAAGCGGAAATAGCCACTGCATTCAGAGAAAACAGTACGTCCCCTGAATGCTATGCGTTACTTGAAGCAGTGTTTACATCAAATATTGTGCACCATCAGGCTCACGCGCTGATCCGGCAGATTATCAACATGAACATCATCCTTCCTGAAGAAGAGGAAACGCTCTCCTATCTTGAGCAATATTACGTTGACGGCGATGAAAATACGGAAATTTTCAAAAAAGGAATTGCCATTCTTCAGCGCATCTTGTACGATTTCCCTGTTTTGCGTGAAAAAGTTATTGAAATAGCGTCACAAATGATATACAAAGACCCGGGAAGACTGCTTTATTCTTTTTATACACTTACTAAGCAGAACGATAACATGTTACAAAATGTTCCCGCACAGTCGGGGATCAATACTAACGGACGCGGCTTAAAATTAATTGAGCAATCGTTATAAATATCTTTGCTTCGTTGTTGACAATTGATCAGGAATATACGATAATTAACTTTACTATTTCTGTTAATATCCGATATTATTAACAGTGTTTGTTATTTTGAAAGTTCGGAGTAATTTACAAGAGTAGGTTCCGTGCAATTAATTACTAGAGCTACATAGTTTGTACCTGTGTGTTGATTACCGGATTACAGTAGTAAATTGCTGCATTTATTGTAATTTGGAAGGGAACATTCATGATCTTTTTTGTGGATGTATCTCTGGCCATTAGTTATGTGTTGATTTTTTTTGAAAGGAGGGCTCTAAGTAATGGCTCGGGGAAAAGTAAAATGGTTCAGTAATCAAAAAGGCTTCGGATTCATCACTATGGAAAACGGTAACGATATTTTCGTTCACCACACAGCAATTCAGGGCGATGGATACAAAACCTTAGCTGAAGGACAGGACGTTCAATTTGATGTTCAGCAAGGCGCCAAAGGAGATCAGGCAACTAATGTAGTGAAATTATAATATGTTTGATTGTCCAGCCCGGTTCTCTGAACCGGGCTTTTTTTTTGCCTGCATCTTCCCTTTAAAACGTCAATTCTCATATTGACAGCCGGGCGGCACGGCTGTACCTTAAAGACTATACAAAAAAATACGGTATAATGATGAAAAAAACAGATAACCTCTTTTTCATACAGACAATATACATTCTCCTGCTGTTATCCGGTTGCGCAACTGTTCCTCCGGACATAACGGAGCCTTCATCCGAAAATACGTTCATACAGGAGGAGCACTATATATCCGTGCTTATAGCCCAGTATCCCGGCAATCCGAAATTATACCTGCAACGGGCGTCTCTTTACTCAAAACACAAGCTCTACCCCAAAGCAATACAGGATTGCAGTACCGCAATACGCCTCAACCCCGGATTATATGAAGCCTTCTTTCTGCGCGGCGAAATGTATTACTATATGAACCACTATTCCATGGCTATCAAGGACTTTGACAGGGCGCTGATGTTTAATCCCAAAGAGCCGGCGCTCTATATGCTGAGGGGAAAGACCTATCTCAAGATGGATCAGCCGCACAACGCTCTTGATAACTTTATCAGCGCGGAACAACTGCATTATACGGCATCAGGGCTCTATTATCATCTCGCATCCACTCATTATGAGCTGAATAATTATTCTACTGCGCTTGAATACTGCAACAAGGCTGTTGACGTCGAACCGAAACAGCCGGAATATTACTACTTATCAGGAAGAATCCATTATCTGCAAAACGAATATGACAACGCGCTGAAAAGTTTCGACAGGATGATTTCCCTTAACCGCTCGGATATCCGAGGTTATCTTGCACTGGCAGATGTATACGCAAAACAAAACCAGCATAAAAACGCATTCGCAGAATACACACGCGCTCTTGAGATCAACCCCGACTCAGTTCATGCCCTGACCGGCAAAGCCGCGGCGGCTATACATCTGAAAAATTATCCTGCGGCGGAACAAGCCGTCGAAAGGGCTTCGAAGCTTGCACCGGACGATATTGACCTTCGGCTTGTACGGGGAATACTCTTTTACGAACAAAATTTATATTCTGCGAGCATTCCTGAATTAAATGCAGTGATAATCGCTGATCCCGGCAACTATGAAGCACGGACAAAGCGAGCCCACGCTTTATTACAAACAAGCTCATTCCATACAGCGATAGCTGACCTCACCGTATTGATTCAAAATTCGCCTGAAAACGGTTCGTTTTATCTCTGGAGGGGTATGGCATATAATGGGATCAAAGATCCCAGATCGGAAGACGATTTACGTAAAGCTCTGGCTCTTATGCCTGATAATCCTGATATATATTTCGAGCTCGGAATAGCCGGTTACAATCAGGATCATGACGAAGATGCCATTTTCAATTTCAGCAAAGCGATTTCACTGAACAACAATTTGTCCAACGCCTATTTATACAGAGGTTTAATATACGCGAAGACAGCGCTGGAATGGGCTCTGGACGATTTCAACACCTGTATTAAACTCGACCCTGACAATATGCTCGCGTATTCCTCACGCGCCCATTATTTTCGTAATACAATGAAATTCAGGCAGGCAATAGATGATTTTTCATTTATTCTGTCGCGCGACCCGCAAAACGCGGAAATTCTCTATGAAAGAGGAAGAACTTTTCTCATGATAAATGAACTGGATAAAGCGCTTGATGATTTTAATGGAGCTCTCCGGATCGCTCCCGACACAAACGAGGAATTAAAATCAAGAATTACGCATGACATTGATGCATTGCTCCGTTCACTGGAACAATAGTCAATAACCCGATATCATTCAGGTGTCGATGACTTCATAAATTTGAAATAGTCTCCGTCCGTAGACATAATAACGGTTGTGTCCTTGTCGATAGTCTTCTGATATGTCTCCAGCGTTTTCAGCAGAGCGTAAAATCCGGGATCCTTGTTATATGCCGCGGCATAGATTTCAGTGGCTTTCGCGTCTGCCAGCCCTTTAATCTCCTGCGCCTTCTTATATGCTTCCGATAATATGCCTTTCAGCTCTTTTTCAGTACGCCCTTCGATTTCAGCACGAATACCCCGCCCTTCAGACCGGTACTCTTCCGCCGCTCGTTTACGTTCGGTAGTCATTCGTTCGTAGACTTTAAGCTGTACTTCTTCAACATAATTCACCCTTTTGATACGGACATCGATAATCTCTATGCCATACTGCGGAGCAAGCTGTTGAGCGCTTTGCACAATGATTTTATGGAGGCTGTCACGCCCGAATTTTATCGGTTCAAGCGCGCCTTCCTGAACAAACTCCTTATCCTGCTGAGATATTTTCGCTTCCTCAATCAGGCGGTTCGACGAACGGACTATTTCTATCAGGTTATGCGAGGTTACGGCGTCGCGTACCGCTGAATCGATAATATCGTCAAGCCTCGACTGAGCTCCCTGCTCGTTATAGACTGACCGGTAAAATTTAAGCGGGTTCTCAATACGCCAACGTGCCGTCGTGTCGACCCAGATATAGCGTTTATCCTTGGTTGGTATCTGATTAGGATAGCCGTCCCATTCCAGAACCCGTTTTTCAAAAAAAGTAATCTTCTGTATAAACGGTATTTTTATATGCAGTCCCGATTCGTATACAGGGTCTCCGACCGGCTTGCCGAACTGCGTTATGATAGCCTGCCTGCCTTCCATCACCGTATAAAAGGAGTTCGCAAGCAGAATCGCCGTAATCGCTGAAAAAACAACAAAAATTAATCCAAATCGTCTGTTCATTATTCTAACCTCAACAATGGCAGTATGCTTTTTTCGTCTGTATCCGTGATATATTTCTTACCCGCTTTACTGAGGATTTCCTGCATGTTCTCAAGATATAACCGTTTGCGGGTCACATCCTCAGCTTTTTTATACTCAGTCCAGAGCAGTTCAAACCGTTTCGCGTCACCCTCCGCACGGTTGATTTTTTCCAGAGCGTATCCTTCCGCTTCTTTCACTATCTTCAGGGCTTCGCCTTTTGCCTGAGGAATTTTCTGGTTAAATACTTCCCATGCCTGATTGATTAATTTCTCCCGTTCCTGTTTCGCTTCGTTCACCTCGTTGAACGCCGGTTTTACAGGATTCGGCGGGTTGACATCCTGAAGTTTGACGGTCACAACCTGAATTCCCACATCGTACTCATCAAAAATGGCCTGCAACTCTTCCTGAACTTCATTATTGATTTCTATACGACTCGTGGTCAGCACCTCATTGAATGTGTAATCCCCCACGCTTTTACGCATAACCGACTCGGATATGTCGCGCAGTGTTTTTTCCACATCACGGATATTGAACAATATCTGAACTGGATCTTTTATCTTATACTGAATGATCCACTCTATGGTCAGTACGTTAAGGTCACCGGTCAACATATGTGATTCCTGCTCATAACTTTTGTTCTGATAGGTCGTCCTGACACCGGCGGTCTTTGTGCGAAACCCGAATTCCGCTTTAAAAATATAATCGGTCTTGACCGGATACACCCGTTCGATACCCATCGGCAGTTTAATGTGTATACCCGGTTCGGTGATCCGTATAAATTTACCGAACCGAAGCACAACCCCGACCTCATTGGTCTCTATGGTATAAATACCCGTGAACAAAACCAGCCCCGCGGCTATCAGTCCAATGATGACTGCCGCAGGAAACACCCTGACATCTTTCATCCGCTGATTCCTTACTGAAAAAAATGATCGTTTAAAGTCATCCCATGAATCATTCATAGAGTTCATCATAACATCTTGCCGATGTCATGCAACAAAAATTTCGCCATGATTAATTATTAACATACCCTGAAACGCTTTTCGTTTTGACAAGCAGCATCATAACCTATTATGATGAAAAAAATTGGGATACTCATCACAGACAACAAAAAGCGCCCCGGAATATGAAAAAATTATTTCTATTCTTTTGTTTCTGCCTCATAACCGGCATGTTGTTAATAATTGCCGCTACAATATATCTTATTAAGCAGAAAGATACTATCGCCCGGCAACTCCTGATAGACAGGCTGAACGAGCTCATTCCTGATTCGGAAATCACCATCGGTACGACCCATTTCGAGGTTCCTGACGAAATTTACATCCGGCATCTGAAAATTAATGCTCCCCGGTCAATAGGCATCATTGACGCATCAGGCATCTCTACGGAGTTCAATCCGTACAGCATCCGGCGCGCCTACATACTCGACAGGGCAGACCTTCTGCTCGAACGATTTGAATGCACGATCAAAGAATACCTGTTCAAGGAATTCACTGTCCGGGATATTCAAATGAACGGGAAAAGAACGCCGGGAGACACGCTTATTGTAAACGGCACGTTGTCTGTCCGGTCATCGTCATACAAAAAATTCGTCCTGCAAAACGTTGAATGCGAATATACGGTACATGATAAAACCATCTCAGTAGTATGTTCGCATATAGAATTCGCCGGAGGGACAGGAAAGGGATCTGTAACTGCACAGCAGGATAATGACGGGCTGGTGATAACCGGATCTTTTTCATTCAGCAACCTCAATGCCCTTGATGTATTTACCATATTGAACCTTAACACGAAAATGAGCATGACAGGGCTATGGAACGCCACGCTGGACGTACGGTATGTTCACGACCGCTTTGAGACACTCGGCGGCACACTGTACGCCGTTCCTCCCGGCGGAGATATGCATATAAAAGACGCCCAGATGATTGCCAATATGATTCCTCCCAACCAGCGAAATAACCCGCACATTGTAGATTCTATTGTCAATTATACGTACAGCGATGGAAAAATTACTATCTCGCTTGAAGAAAAAAGCATATTATTCAATCTAAATTTAAACGGAAACACAGGGAAACGCAATATCGACATTTACCTGCATGATCTCATGTAACCAAAGGAGAAACAGATGAAACCACATACTATCGCCATGACAATGCTTATCGCGGGAACAAGTTTATGCCTGTACATCGGATGCACCCAGCACAACATTAAAGTTGAACAGGACGAACCTTTTCGGGTTGACGTAAACATGCGTATTGATGTGTATCAGCACACGGTCGAACACGCCAACACTATTGAGGATCTAATCAACTCCGGCGCTCAGCCCCAGTCCTTCAACTTTTTTGAGCTGATGGACACCCTCTTATTCGGTTCACCGGCTTATGCTCAATCAGGATCCATTGTCTCGCGCCTTTCTGAGGAAAGCAAAACCGCTATCGCAAACAGGCAAAACCGCCGCGCAGAACTGGTATCATGGCAGCAGAAAGGAATTATTGGCGAGAATGCACTTGGATTTGTCACCCTTTATAACAAATCTGTCGGGTCTCCTACGCTCCAGCAGTTGATTCAGGCAGAGAATGCTGACCGTACAATTATCTATAATAATCTGGCTCAGATTGAAGGAGCAAACCCTGAAGAAATAGGGAAAGTATACGCGACCCAAATACAGCAGAACGCTCCGTCAGGCACTCCTATTGAGGTGTATGACCGTAACTCAGGAAAAAACAATTGGCAGATTAAGTAAAACCTCTTTCGAACAAAAAAACGCCTTGAGCGGCAAGTTCACTCAAGGCGTTTTTATTTTACTATAAACCAGTATTACGGTTCAAAAGCTGTTACGCGATAAAACCGTTTTCCGGCATTATACGGCGACACGCCAAGCATTTCATCATCCAGCCCTCTATCGATCCATGACCGTGTCCCATTGCCGTTATTTATAATATGCGAGTAAAAAGTGGAGTAGTTCACATTATGCCAGACCGGAGTTCCGCTCAGTGAATCCGTCCAATAAATGCGATGCAGGTATTGCGTATCATGCGTCCACGTAATTTTGACGCCTTCTGCGGTAAAGGTGCATTCAGTAACATCTATGACAATCGGCGGGTCATCGGGTACGGTCGGGTCTGTTTCCTGATCAACTTCCAGTCCGTCATTGCGCCCGTCGCCGTCTGTATCGGCATTGGTTGGGTCTGTATGATACAAGTACTCTTCATAGTTGGTTAAGTTATCGACATCACCGTCGCCCGAAGCATCATTTGCAAGCGGGTTGAGATTATAGGTTATTTCCCAGCCGTCAGGAATGCTGTCATTATCCGTATCAGCCGTATCTGTCAAATCTTCAAAAAGGTAGACTCCTTCATTATCCTTAGCCCATGTTCCGGCGCGAACAACAGCGCAGGCATCCGCTACGACAGTGTAAAGAGTATTGTTATTTTTAACACGCACGTAATGCGTCTGGTTTTTCTGAAGGAATACGGTAGCTACAGTCGTAAACAGCATCGGGCGTTCGATATCTGAGTTCAATGTCTGATCCCAAATCGCGGAAAACGTATCATAACCGGTACTGACAATTTCTACAGGGACATTATTGGCGAAATCCCCTTCGAACGGCGCAGAAAGAGCGATATCGTAATATCCTGTTTTAGAGACTGTTACAGGGTATTCATAATACGTGCTTCCCTTACCGGTATTCATATCTGTCCAGTAGCCGTCCCCGACATGGGTATACCCGCCGGTTGTGTTCATACCAGCCCCGGAAGGATGGCGGTAATCATCATTATTATCATACAGCGAATCTGCCGCTGTTCCCGCATTCCCCACAGTCACAGCCTGAGAAGCGGATCCCAGTGTACCGCTCGCCCGTACAGCAGGGCGAACCACTGAGTTGGACGGGTAACGGATCAGAACAGCGCTTTCATCAATGGCATCAACGATTCCGTTGCCGTCGAAATCCCAGTTAAACCCGCTTTTCGCCATATACCCCCGTGTCATGAGCACCAGTTCATTGACTGCAGGAGTCAACGTGCTGATAGTAAACGGCGGAGCTGACTGAGGAGTGGGTGTTGCCGCGATATCCCAGTCATCAGGATGATTCATATCGAGAAAATTATCTCTGGTAAGCGAAAAGTTATTCGGAGTTCCTGAAACAATCGGTACAGCCGATACAGCCCCGCCTCCGCTGTAATACCCCGTCGGGTCGAGAGCGGCCATATTGGTAGAACTGCCGTCCGGTTTGCCGTACAAAATCGCGTCGGAGACAACGCCGTTTAACAAAATCCTCACACCGCGCACGGAAAAAATACCAACCGGCTTCGATACAAGGAGCGAGGTGTTTACATAGTCCGCATATAAATTGGTGCCCAAAGCATTAGCCGTGTTGCTAATAAGAAAATACGTTCCGGGGGCGATGGTATAATTCATCGTCAGCGAAAATTCCTGCGCGCCTCCGGTTACCCATGAAGTGGAGCTTGATATCTGAAGCCTGAGATTCGCGGAGCTGAGGTCAATCGCCTCATCCCCTGAATTATACAATTCTACCCACTGCCCCACAGTCCCCCCGTCAAAAGCGTAATAAACCTCATTGATGACAAGCTTTTGCACGGTATAACCGGCTGAAGCGCTGACGATACACACAATAAAACACACACAAAAAAGCACAAAATGCATTCGCGACCAGTTTTTCATGGTTAAACTCCCGTCCGTTTATCGTTAATAATGAAATATCTACTAATCATTATAACACATAAAGATCAATTTTACAACAGAACTGTTTTATGAAGATAAACTTACATAATAAAAACAAAATCTGTAAAAAAACCCGTCCGCAAATCATGCTATACATGATGCTCATACAAAAGGTCTTATCTTAAGATATCGGACATTATTAATAAAAACTGAATTATCGCATCTGCTTTTCGAAGAATTTTTTTGTCTTTTCTTACCTGAATTCCTGTTGTAGACGGGAAAATGCGCTTCTGCAACGCTGAAGTTGTTCCGGAGAATCTCCCATATGAGCCGCAGTCGCGGCTGAAAGCCTCATGAGAGACGAAAGTTTGATCTGAGCACGCAATCCGCCCATTTTTCTTGCCTGGTCATAATAATAATACAACTGCTGTCCCATAATTCAGCCCTCTTCACGTATTGAGAATTCTTTCCAAGCCTGAAAATTTCTCCAATAATTTAAACACCTGAAAAAAGAGTTTATTACACCAGACGCCTGTAGTACATTCTTCGTCAAGACCCCTGTTTTGCTTAATAAATATTTACAGCGCTTATAAAAAGAGTATGAAGGACTTAGACATAATTAAGCTCAGAATGTGAGTGCCGAAAATGTTTCTCAGCTTCTCTTTTAAGACATCATCACGAAGAGCGTTAACGGCGTGGTGATCTCATCGTGCAGTATAATACTGCGGAGGGGCTTACAGCAAGAACAGTCGTTTCCGAATTTTGTATTACTCCAGATGGAAACGGAAATTTTCTATGCCGCATGTACAACGTGAGAATAATAATGAAATGGATCAGATACAAACCAAAGAAAACGGGGTATGTCTATTCACACAACATACCCCGTTTGATACCAGCGCTTATTGCACAGTAATCTTTTTGTCGCTCTGCCACAATCCATGAATATTACAATAGCTTGAAGCCAGAATAGTACCCGCTTTTTCGGTTTTAAAGCTGACTGTCGCAGTATGGTGAGTATAGACACTACTTGTGTCAGGTCCCTGCGGCGACGCGCCATGCGCGGTAAATTCTGCTCTGGCAATCTGATAAGGAAATTTTTCGCCATCAGGATGAAAGAACACTTCTATCCAGCTGATATGGTGTTCCGTTTTGTTCGGGTGCGCAATAGCCTTGCCTATTGAAACATTTACATTAAAAAAATCACCTTTTTTCACTGAATCAGGCGCTTCAATGACGGGAGCGTGTTTTTCCGCTTTCCAGTCAGCGCTTTGATATAATTCACTTAAAGCCATGCTGAACTCCTTTGGTTGAGTATTGTTCGTTTTCACGCACTGAAACAAACCAGTTTATTCATTTGATGTTATAATACACGCGCTCTGCTTTCGGCAACTGTTTTTTTGAGCGTTCTCAGTGTGCGCTTCCGGCGGACTTATTACGAACCGCCCTCATAACAAGTGAGATAACAAATAAAATCAGAAACAAAACAGACAGAGCCTTGCCAAGCCCGGAAGGAACTTCCGTAAACTGGGTAAAGCTCATGATACCTCCGATAATCGCAAAGAATAAAAAGGTGAATGACCACGCCAGCATAAACAACCTCCTGTAAAATAACAAATAGTGTTTTTTTGATCTTGGGATTGATAAAAAAATCTCTGGTTTCTCTTTCAACATGACATCACTCAGAACGACAGCGACGCGGAGATCTCATCGTATAACACTATCCGAATGAGGATATTTCCACACCCTCTACGAGGGTTCGCTATGATATTTTTAGTCATCGGCGGAAATGGCGTCGCGAACTTCATTCTCTCTGGAATGGCGTTCTTTCGTGACTTTTCATTGTTATCATCTTATCACAACATAGGCGTCAAAAAAAATCACTTTTAATCGTTTAGTGATCGTCGGACGATCAAACCTGTTCAAAAATAATAAAACTATCGGCAGAATTATACTTATGCGGCATTTTCGAGAAGATCAACCGGCACGAAATTCCGTTTTACCGGTTTTGGTACATTCTGAATTTCAGGAAGTGGAACTACCTGCAAACCTGACCGGGCAATAGCGGCAAAAGACGCTTTGTCTGCTGTCATAAAAACAATGTTATTAACCGGGACATCAAGGTTCAGGGATGTGAGCCGGGCTACATCCGCCGGATTCAGCGGGGTTTCCGTATTCGGCTGTACTTGCGCAAGCACTTCCTGCCCGAATATAACAATATTTTTAGTGCTGATGCCTATCGATTCAAGTACCTCGGTAAAAGCGGCCGAAACATACTGAGGAGCGACAACAGCAAGCCGGACTGACGGACGCTCATCAATCTGCTGTTGAATCAACCACAACCATTGTAAAGACTGGGTATCCGTTCCCTCAAAGTAAACGACAAACACCTCGCCCTGTTCAGCTTTTTCAATTTTCTGAGTGATGGCGTCCATAATATCTCTGTTTGAAGAAAATGGATTTTCAGTGAAAACCCGGTTCTCCGCCTGTTCCAGTGTCTGGTCAAAAATAATCATTCCCGGAGGACGCGGCGCGATATATATATCCTGAATCATCTGAAACCGCACCATATTTTCCTGCATCCTCAGTAAACTCGATAGTATTTTTTCATTCCATCGCACTGCCTGTGCAACCTGATCACTGCTTCCATCTTCTTCCAATCCCTGGCTGACTAATTGCGTGAATCCGAATGCCGCGGCCAATGGCGACCCAATGAGGTCACTGAGAAATTGTTTAATGATATTCTCAATCTCATTCCGTTTACTAAGCTGAATCTGCGAAAGGTCAACTTCATTCCTCATTTTATTGTAATGCTCCCCAAGCGATTGCAGTCTTTTAAGAATACCGCTCATCGTTTCCCGTGCTTTCAACAGATCGGGAGGATTCGCGCTCATCGCTTCAAGCTCATCAATAATAACAGCGAACGGTTCCCCATACACCTGTTGGCATTCTTCAGAATATTTTCTGACCAGATACTGTACCGCTTCAGTATACGGGATAATTTTATGTGAGGTTTCCCCGATCAATTCACCTTTTATGGAGTACTTCCGGGTAATAATGCTATCGCCTTCTTCGATAAAAACAGAAATAACGCGTTCATCCAACGAAGTTTCTTCCCCCATCGGCGGTTCAGATACATGAACCCGTTTATTAAATGCCTTTTCCAGTCCGGGTGAAATGGAGAGGAATAAATTATCCTTGACTATATCTCCATACGCCGCTTTTATCATTTCAGGAATCACCTCCGGGCCGTACTGCGCAAAAAGGTAAGCCCATTGCTCAAGTGCGGAGCCCATTTCATCTGACCTGAACAGTGCCTTTACGTTTTCCGGGCTGTAATATGCTTCTATCAGTTGAGAAAGCTCAAGCTGTCCCTTGCCTGCTGTCATCAGGACAAACTGCGCAAACATATCCGGATTTCCCTGATTATCAAGAACCCTCACGATACTGGCAAGAGCCCTGCTGTCCACTCCCGCAAGCACCGCGGCTGTGTCTGCCCAGTCAAGCCCTGCGGCATGCATCCGATCCGCAAGATCCTGATTAATATGCGCCGCTACCTGCCGGTACAGCGTTTCCCGATCCATCGGTGCCGCAAATCCGGAATACTGCGGGTATATATCTGCGTTTGCCGCCATATCAACAGCTGATATAAATCGTTCTTTAAGAGACTGGTTAAGCCCATTTTCCAGAAAATCAGCATATTTCTGAGTATTGACAGAGACGTCCCTCAGCATTGATACCAGTTCTGATTGTTCAGCAGGAGTCAGCCGCTCAAAAAATAAAATATCGCGAACCAACGCCTGTACTTCCCCTGCAAATGCTCCTGCCTCATTCGCGGATTCCGGCAGGACAGCGGCATGTGACAGCGTGAACGCCAGCAGTGCCGGTGAACGGAACGTGTCAATATCAAGTATTATAACCTTCGATCCATCTGTAGCGGAATAGAGCAGGTCACCCGCTTTCCAGTACCCTTCAACAATCCGAATCTCATGTTTTTTTGCAACTAATTGCGATACCGCAGGCCAGAATACAACCATATCATTTAAGGCTCTGATATATTTATCAATACCGATAACCGTATCGGAGAAACCGTCATACCACTGCGTATCCCACTGAAGGTACTCATCAAGCCGCATAGAGACTACCGGAACAACTGTGTTCAGTCCGGGTTTGTCCGTATTTTGTGTTTCTCTTCCATCCCGTTTGCTCCCCGCATAGTCCCGAATAAGCCGTGCCTGTTCGGCAGGAATCGCAGGATCGATGGAAACAGTATTGTCCGCGTTGAACCACCCGGCAGGCAGTCCGTCAACCGTAATAACAGTGGGCTTAACCTGTTCATTTTGCTGAAAAATCCATTCCAGCGGCTGGTCAGGATACAGCACCTTTTTCTGCATTTGCTCCAATACCTGCCGCATCAGCACTGTCGTATCAGCATATGACTCGAAACTGAGATTCTGCATAACCTCTTCAGGGGAAAGGGTGGACATCGTTCCGACAATATGGTTCCGCTTTCCAGACGCGACCCATTCAGGATCAAACTGGGTGAAAAAAACTTTGAGTATCGCGGCAATGCCGTTTGCCTGAAGGTTGAGGAATTCACTCTCTGCTGGTTCGCTCATAACGGCAAATTCAACTTCAGGGACAAGATTCAGTATAGCGGCCATGTCTTCAGGGAACGACAGGTATACCGACTGCGCAAGATCGTACAATCGCCATACCGGCGCCTGCACCGTTACCGAATGGACAGCACGGGGCACATTGGATTTAAAATGCGTGGATACGATGTAAAACTGAACTGTCGTATCGGTAACCAAATCAATGCCGCCATGAAATTGTAATGCGTTCGCGTCATCAATATCATGCCGCATGAGAGGCTGGTCTGAGAGCGATATTTCAGCCGTAACAGCCTGCAATTCAGAAATCGAAATTTTGTCTGCGTCTACCTGATCGTATAAATCAACTCTCAGCCTGCCTTCCGAAGTAGACGAAAAAACCAGATTATTCAGCTGAATGCCATATCTCGAACCGCTTACGGAAGGAAGGGTAAACCTTACTGGCTGAGGCGAAAAGCCTCTGCGGTTCAGTGAATCATATATCACTTGAGCCATATCTGAATAGCCTCTGCCCTGTAAAGATTCGGAGGCCTGAAAATCTGCGCGAATAACAAAGTTTTCCATATCATCAGAGGGCATAATTACATTTTCAGCATGGCTGAGCAACGCAAAACGGCCCAGCATACTGCCGTCTTCGCGCCATGCGTCAAGTTTCGACGGAAGTCCCGTCCCGGCAACGGCAAGCAGTGTATCAAATGCCTCCTCTGCTTTTTGCCCCGGCAACTGCCCGAGCATTTGCAGTAAACTGACAAAATCAGTACGCGGAAGCGCTTTAATTTTTCGAAGATATTTTTTACCTGAATCAGCGTCAAACATGTAAATGGTGTTAATATACGAAAAGAGACGCCATCCGCCTTTCGGGTTATCGATCACATCTGAATAGAACTCCGTACTGTTGCGATACGCTTTTGACAACGGGATACCGTATTCCGCCATGCTCTCGGCTACTTTCCCGAAATAATAATCGATCCAGCCGGATGACTGGTCACGGCTGATTTCAACCGCCAGCCTGTGCAGTTGCGCTCTGATACCGTTACGGCGCCGCAGTTCATAGCGCATCCCGTCAAGCGCCCTGAGCGGGTCTTCGCTGGTCAACGCGTCCACAGTTCGGGCACGGCCAAATTCCGGGGCAGTTTCCTGCGCTCGCCGCAGTATCATGCGCGCACTGTACCCAATTTCCTGTTCAGGGATTTCCCGCGGGATTCTGCCGTGCAGGCGGACATATGAAAACCCGTTTTCAAAGAAATCATTGAACTCCTGAATGATATGCGACTGATCCCGTGCATTCAAAAGCGGCATATATTGAGCCAGCAATCCTCGCGTATCATTCCGAAAATAACCGTCTACTCCGGCGGCAATGTCATCAAGCTGTCCAAAAAGCTGTTTTTCAAGACGCAACGACACCGGTTCCAGCAGAAACTGTTCAGATGTACGCGCTTCAAGATACTGAGCGATAAGCGGGTTATCCGCCCTGATTTCCGGGTATGCCGCGCGTACGGCAGGATCAAACAATACTGCCTCAAAGAACGGGATATAGCGGTCAAGCCGTTTGCTATTTTCCACAACATCATGAGCGGTACGTAAAAACAGTTGGACATATGTTTCATCTGCCCGTTTCGCGGAAGATAACGCTTCTGAAATGCGTTCCGCGAGCAAATCTTTTTCCTCAAAATGGTCTATCACATACTGGTAGGTAGAGTCATCGAAAATACCGAGCCGATACATCAACGAGGCATAGTCATTCACCCGCGACGCTATTTTCGTCGGCGCTTCATCAATGAGCGATTCGATAAACTCAGACTTCAATCCGCTGTCCAGCAATGTCAG
>QZJZ01000065.1 GCA_003599815.1 Candidatus Auribacter fodinae | reverse complement strand
TTAAATTCTCTTGAATATCTTCCTCTTCCCATTGTACACCTCCTCATAGTAGTATAGTGTCTACTATTTTTGGTGTCCATCAATACCGGGATACCTCAAGTACTTAAGATTGATCCACAAAATCTTCAAGAAATAATACTTTTCTTCTTAATTGTACTTGAGCACTTCAAAAAGAGTATCTTTGGTTTTTAAAAAAATGGAATCGAAATAATTGTGATAAACAACCAAGCGAATACAAAAGGTTAATCATCCATAGTTTCCCCAATCATACTCTTCAAACCCAAAGCTCACCGCCATCTTCATACTACCGCATTACACCACACAACATAAGAAATCCGTTGTCAATATGAACCGACAGATATACACTTGTTATATGGGATTGATAAAAAAGTTTCTAATTGCTCATTGAAGCTGTCATCACGAGCGTTAGCTAGGTGGTGATCTCAAAATGAATAAAACTGAGATTGCCACAGCCCCTTCGGGGCTTTGCAATGACAGCCTGTTGTGACGTTTTCATCGTTCTCATATTAATATTTAGCCGGAGCAATTTCGCTATCGATACCGCACATCCAGCACAACATCAATATTATTGAAAAGGATTTTGAATGAAACACCGCTTCTTGATTGTCCACACTATTGTGTTCATTATACTATTCATTGCCGCTAAAATATCCTTCGCACAACTGCCAACGATACCGGAACCGCCAAAACCTATCGTCCAAGTTGAAGAAAAAGACAACACGTCAACAACTCAGGCTCACATCGATGTATTGGCAAACAAAATAACCGAACTGGAAAACAGCCTGAATGAAGCGAACCTGCAAACTATCGGAATAAGCGAAGCAACAGCCCGCAAAAGGCTGTCTCTGACAAAAGACCTCAAATCACTCTATGAACGGCGTCTCACGGCTGACCAGCGCATGAAAACACTGGAATCTTCATTTCTCGCGTTGCAGACAGAAATCAACTCCTTCAAAAACAGCGGGTTTACCGAAGAATCCCCGCACTCCGTCACTTTTCTCGATTCGTTAAACGATCAGCTTGATGCCGAAAAAGATAAATTAAAAACCCAACAGCTTACCCTGCAGAATACTCAGAAAGAATTTCTTCAGGCACAGGAGGCACAGCAGGCGGCTGACCGAATCCAGAAAGAAAAGGAAGATAAGTTCAAAAATATCTCTCCGTCAGATAAAACGCCTGCCGCTGAGTGGGATTTGGAAATAGCTCGGCTTGAATCCGCAATCGCCGCGCAAACAACCGCTTTAAAAAAATTTCAGTTATCAATTGCAAAGGAAGAAGAACGACTGCTTAACGAACGAGTTCAATTCCTATTATTAAAAATATCGGTACTCGAGAAAAAAGTCCGCTTTACATCCGTGCAAAACAATGAAATACAGATTCGATGGGAACAGCGTCAGGATGCCACAGAACAACAGCTTGAGAAGGCAAAACTCAATCTTGACACATACCAGGTACGAATAAAAGACGCTCAGGAAAAACTTGACAACGCTCGCGGCGAAGAACAGATTCAATACCAGCGGGAAATAGTAGATATGCTGAACGAATGGGGCGACGCGCTGGTAGATGAAGTTGAAGCACTGCAGGAACAGCTCCAGAACTATGCCACGGAAAAAGAACTTTGGCAGATCCGATTTAAACTGTTCAACAACCTTGATGAATCCCTTATCGGAAAATGGGAAGCGCAAACAGGGATTATCCTTGAAAGCGTTGCCAGATCGCTGGCAATTGTCGAGTCACGCATTTCAACGAACCGTTCGATTATAATTGAACAGGAGAAAAAACGTGATGAGCTCATCAAACAGGATCCTTCTTCACAGCTGAAACCAATCTACGATAAGCGGATTCTAGCATTACAGCACCATGCCAATGTACTCAACGATCATCTGGCCCATCTTAACGATATTCATCGTCTTGCGAAAACAGTAAAAAAACAGATTGCCGAAAAACGAAGCCAATTTTCAATCAAATATATTTCGATGCTTGTTTATGAATGGGTAGATAAAATCTGGAATTTTGAGATTGTATCGCTGGACGATCAAAGCATCACCATAAAAAAAGTTTTCTTTGCCTTAATTGTGTTTATTATTGGTTTATTTCTCGCCAAACGCCTGACAAAGTCGATCAAACAGCAGGCATCAGCTCGCGCTCATGTTGATGAAAGCGCGTCGGCGGCATTGGAAAAAATACTTTATTACATATTTTTTGTTATTATCGCTCTTACAACATTACATATGCTCAACATTCCATTGACATTATTTACATTTCTCGGAGGTGCCATAGCCATCGCGATCGGTTTCGGCGCCCAGAATCTTCTTAACAACTTCCTCAGCGGATTGATTATACTGCTTGAACGCCCAATCAAAATAAACGATATTATAGAAATCGAAAACAACTACGGCATTGTACGCGATATTGGAGCTCGGTGCACCCTGATTAGACTAACAAGCGGCATTGACGTGCTTGTGCCGAATAGCGCTATTCTTGAGAAAAATGTAATCAACTGGACACATTCTGACCTAAATATTAGATTTTCAATTTCAGTAGGAGTTGCATACGGATCAGACACACGCCTTGTGGAAAAAATGATAAAACAGGCAATTGAGGAAGATAAGCGAGTGCTCACGTTTCCCGCGCCTATCATCCTGTTCAGTGAGTTCGGGGATAACGCGTTGATTTTCGAAGTTTATTTCTGGATTCAGGTACATCGATTGATGGATTCGAGAATCGTGAGAAGTGATCTCAGATTCCGCATAGATGAATTATTCAGGGAACACAAAATAACTATCGCATACCCGCAACGCGATATTCATCTCGATACCGTAAAACCGCTGGAAATACGCATCGTGCCCCCAGAGGATAAACAGATATGAAAGGCAAAAATATGTCGCGTCGAATGAAATCTTTGACAAAACAGCCGGGACTGCCGCCGGGAGAACTAATACATCTTGGTGAACGAAAAACAAAACATGTCAGGATATCTGTTTTCGACTACAACGAGAAGTCGTTGCTGGAAAAAGACATATCCGATCTCAGCGAAGTATCCGAATATCTCGGCAAAAAATCTGTCACATGGCTAAATATAAATGGACTGCATGAAATAAAGCATATCGAAGCTGTTGGCAAAATTTTTAATGTTCATTCCCTTGTTCTCGAGGATGTTCTCAATACCAACCAGCGCCCAAAAGTGGAGGAATTTGACGATTACCTGTATGTTGTTGTTAAAATGCTTTCTGGAAATGCTGATGGAAATGGTATAGACACAGAACAGGTAAGCCTTATTCTTGGAAAAAATTATGTTATCTCATTACAGGAAAAGGAAGGTGACCTTTTCGACCCTGTGCGTGATCGTATTCGTACCATGAAAGGCCGTATACGCAAAATGGGCGCGGATTTTCTTATGTATTCCCTTGTCGACGCAATTGTAGATCATTATTTCTTTATACTGGAAAACATTGGAACACGAATCAATGACCTTGAAGAAATAGTGCTTAGTGACCCGACCCCAGTAACACTCCAGCAGATTCATAAGCTCAAGCGAGACGTCATTTATCTTCGCAAAACAATCTGGCCGACCCGTGATATGACAATGTACCTGCCGCAGATGCCGTCATCATTAATCAGTGACGATATAAGCATCTTCCTTCGTGATCTGTACGATCACGTCATGCGAGTCAACGAAGCGATAGAAACGTATCGCGATATGATTACCGCAGTGCTGGACATTTATCTGACTACTATCAATAACAGAATGAATGAAGTCATGAAAGTGCTCACTATTATATCAACTATATTCATCCCGCTGAGTTTTTTTGCCGGCATATATGGGATGAACTTTGATTTTATGCCTGAACTGCATTATAAATGGGGCTATTATATTCTTTTATTTGCCATGATGTGTATAGCTGGCGCCATGATGCTGTTTTTTCGAAAAAAGCGTTGGTTTTAGATATCATGTCCACTATATATAAACAAAAAGCCCTGCCGGAATACGGCAGGGCTAAAATACATTAGTATCTATTTATTGATTAATACTCAACTCTCTGATTATTTGTCTGCAGCCAACTTTTCCACGCTTCATAATCGCGTCCAAGCCGTTCTCCGGTAATTTGAGATAAGCGCCATGATGCTTCATCCTGCACTCGCAGATCGAAATCTTTCAGCGCTGTAATAAGAGGCTGAACCACTGCAGGATCTTTTATCTGTCCGAGTGCATACGCCGCTTTATAGCGAATTGCCCAATACTCATCATTTAAAGAACGTTTCAATACCGGAATAGCGCGCGGGTCACCAAGAGCGCCAAGAGCCTGAGCGCTGTATGCCCGAACCCTGTGATCCGGATCGGTCATCAACTCCATCAGTGGTTCAACAGCCCGCGCATCTTTTATAATACCGAGAGCTTCCACCATTCTCGCACGAACCACAGGATTATCATTCTGCAATTGTGCTAATAAGCGAGGTACCAAAGGAGTTCCGACAGTTGCGTATATTTTTACTATACTGCTGTTAAGAGCGCTATTGTCTTCAGGTATTACCGCCAATAATGGATCAAACGTTTTTACCCCTATCTTCGCGAGAACGAATGATGCGCTATTACGGAGTTCTTCATCGCGCATTGCGGTAATTAGCTGACGAACTGCAATCATATCAAGCGCAATCAGGGTATCAGCTGAATACTTCAGCGCATTTTTGTTTCGAAGGCTTTCAATGAGCAAAGCGACAGATGATGGATCCTGTATCTTGATTAAAGCCTGAGAAGCCGCTCGCTGTACGTTTTCATCTTTGTCGGACAATAACCCCACCAGAGGTGAGATCGATTTGCGTGTGCCCATTTTTGCCAGTATCTGCGAAGACCACGTTTTAATATTGTTTTCCCGGTGATGCAATGCTTCAATCAGATAGTCTACAGAAGGCTCTCCGATTTTAATTAAAGCGAGAGCGGCCTCATTATGCACATCCGGGTCAGCCAAAGCGTTTATGAGGGTATCAATCGACGAAGGGTCCTTAATTTCACCGAGCGCCCAGGCAATTTCCCGCTTCAGAGATGGATCAATATCAGTAATCTTCTGAATAAGAGCTGGTACAGCACGCTTGCTTTTAATTTTTCCCAGCGCAAGCGCGGCGTCATCCTGTAATACCCAGTAATCATCGTTCAATGCCCTGATGAGCGGATCAATTCCGCGCGGATCACGAATTTCTCCAAGCGCGAACGCCGCTTTACAGCGTAACTCTCCCTGATCATACTCAATAATGTTGATAAGAAATGGCACCGCACGCGGATCCTTGAGTTCTGCCAGTACATCGATCGCGTGCATACGAGTCGCCTGATCAGGGCTGTGAAGCGAACGTATTGCATGTCCTAAGTTTGAGTCAGAAGCCTGAATTGCTGCGAGACTATCACATGATTCTAACGAGAAACGATCGTTTCCTGCGGTTCCCTGAGTATTATAAATAAGACATACTGCAAGAGACACGATTACAGCACAAACGAACCGCATCGTTGTTGGTAGTTTTAATCTTTTCATTTGCTGTCCTCCATTTTGCGGGTGAAAACTGCGCAACATCACCCATTATCGGCTGGAGCTGTTTTAACTTTACAAAAAAATGAAAAAATTTATGGGATAGGAACAGCACATCGAATGGTTTGCGTAAACAACTTTATTACATCAGGTTACGACTTAATAGATCTATAAAAACAAACAGCCGCTGTTTTTAAGGTGTAGATACTATACAAAACGAGCGAGAAAAACAACATTATTTTTAAGATTTATTTTTATTTCATCCCGTAATAAAAGCCGCTTCTTATAAAATACTATATCATATTCCAAAGCATTTGTCAAATCAGCTACTACTTATTTTTTTATAGTTAGTATTTAATATGTTTGTATACAAAGAGTTATCATGTTAAAAAATATTTTTATAAAAGTAGAGATCAATGTTTCAGATAATAATGATACATCTGAGCGGGTTAAATCTCTTTTGTTTTTGATGATGAAAGAATGCGAAGAGATGATGCTTCTTTAGTTATAATTCATTTCAAGGGAAAAATTCTCGTCTGAAAATGTCTTCTGTACACCGGCATGCCAGTCAGCGTATAAGCAGTTAGCGTTGCCGAAGTGCGGTGTTCCGATTGTCCCTTCATTAGCGGTACCGCCATCCTGCCAGTTATTGGAATTGGTCAGGGCACTCATTGCGAAGTTCTGTGAACTCTCAATACCCTGATGATTATAATCGCTTACCAAAATTTTATATTGAGCGTTTTGAATATGAGACCATTTTCGTTCCACGCCCGGGCCTGAACTGATATCCCTGTTAATAGCGTAACTCCCGCCAGCCGCATATTTATCGACAAAGAAGAGGTTATTATCGCTCTGATCGGTATAACACAACAGCGGTTCCTGTCCAACGTCACGCGCACTTCCTTCCAATATACCTGCAGGTTCATAATATGTACCTTCGTGCAGGTACTGGTTTTCAACAAGAATTGTTGGCCATCGATCACCCTCGGAATTGATATACGGTACCATTGCTCCTTTATGATCATTCACATACATCCCCATGCTATATGATATAGCCTTCAGGTTTGACAGGCATGTCATCTGATACGACTTGAGACGAATGCGCTGGTATGTGCCGACCGACAATGTCACGACAAGCAGTATTATTGCCAGCACGGTCAGCAGTTCAATCATACTGAATCCCTTGCAGGATAGAATATGATTATGGTTTTTTATAGTACGAATAGTTATTCGGGTCATTTTGCATATCCTCTTTTGAGATCCATTCCACATGAAAATCAGCAAACAGATAATTACTGCCGCCATTATGCACCTGTAACAACGAGTGCGTGCTTTGTGTTGGATAATTACCGCTCCACATGGTGGTATCAGTATACGTTTCGGAACCGTTTGAATCCACATCCGTTGTCATCAAGGTATTCTGATACTCGGATAATAAAAGAGTTTCTCCCGGTTTTTCAATGGCTGACATATCTGACGCACCTCCATCTCCACCATCGGCATGTTCCCATCCGGTACCATCATTGTGTCCTGAATTAAGCCGGTAGTTACATTCCGCAGGCAATGCAGGACAGGAAAATAGTTTTTCATCATCAATGTATGCACCCTCTATGAGTTTACGACGCCAGGTGTTCCCGCCAAGACGACCGGGAGTGGGCAGAAACATATCATGGTCACCGGCATACAACTGAATCGCCATGCCGATCTGATGCAGGTTATTCGCGCACTGTACTTTTTCAACCTTCACATATGCCATTTTCAGCCCGGCAGTGGCAAGATACATTAACACGATAACTAGAGATACCACAACAAGCAACTCGTTTAGGGTCATTCCTGATTCTTTTCTTTTCTGTTTCATATATGGCATGGCGTGTTACCCTTTCTACACAAAATAGCTCATACGTCAATAAATGCATAAATTATACCCATCAGTTATTATCGTAATAAGCCGAAATTTATTTATCTCTATAACATTTAATCAAGGTTTACCGATAACAGGATTAAGATCATTAGGCTCAAATTTCGTTGTGGTTACGCAACATGTTTACATCATATTTATTTTTAACTGTGCCATGGCATTCTTTATGCTTTTTATTCTTTAAAAGGAGAGTTACATTATGCATAAAAGAAAAAACGGATTTACACTAATAGAGATGATACTGGTGATGGGCACAATCGCGGTATTGTTTGCTATGGTTTCCCCGATTTTTAAGAATATGCGCGATAAAAGCAAAAGTATTCTCTGTATGAACAACGTGAAAAACATTACCAACGCGTTTATGATATATGCCACGGAAATGAACAATGGACGCCTTCCGTTATGCGGATGGTATTCACATAAAGTTAATAACCCGGTAGGCAAAACCGCTGGAAACCATGGTATTGGGAAGCCATGGATGGATACCCTGCTCCCCTATGTAAACAATAATAAGAATATTTTCATATGCCCGTGTGATGACGACCCGGATGACTTCAACTTTTTTTGTCATGGACCTAGCGGATCTTTTAATAATGATGGGTGGTACTCCTATCCCGTGGATAAACGCACCAAATTCACCTCATGTTCCTATTCTGCGAATGAGGATGTTGTGGGCATCGACAACCAGTGGAACACATATCGCGCAAGCGGTCCCGGCACCAGCACGTATGGCGGGCGCATCGGAGGCGATTTAACAAAAATGAAACGTTCACCATCCGCTACCATTCTTATCTGTGACGGCTCGCATATCTATGTCAATTCTCAGAAAATCAGAGACATGCAGGATGCTGAAAAAATTGATGCTGACTACACTATGGATAGAGCCGAGTTCAATCACATTGACGGACTCTCTGTCGGTTTCTGTGACGGGCATGCCGGATGGATTAAAAAAGGCAGATTTTCTACCATGAACCTTGACCCGAATGATCTAGGCTCGTAATCAGCCTTCCGGCTCAGGACATGCTTCACGAAGAATTTTAAGGAAATTGGCATCAATACGATGTCCGAGGCTCCTTAACGTTTTGACCTCTTTCCATGCCTCAGTATAGTTCTGGGTATAATAATATTCATGTGCCAGCAACTGATGGATTTTAATGGAATCCGGTTCATTAGCAATAGATGTTTTCAGTTCTCGAATCGCTTCGGTATGCATTCCTTTCGCGCTATATGCAACCCCCATATGATAACCGATTTCAGGATCATTGCCCGCCGAAGCGCGAGCCATTTTAAACTCTTCAAGCGCCATATCTATATCACCCTTCAAGAAGTAGACCCTTCCCAACCCCAGCAATAGTTTCTGGTGAACGGAATTAAACTTTAAACCCTCCTTATACGCCTTAGCGGCAAGATCGAGTTCATCTTTTACCTGATAAACATGTCCGAGATTGATGTACGGTTCAGTAAAATAAGGCGTTACCTGTATAGCCATCGTCAATACCCGTATAGCGTCATCAAGGCGGTTCTGCGCCAGATAAAAAGACCCAAAATTATTCAGATAGCATCCTATGGTTTCTCGTTTTGTCAAATTTTTATAATACATGGTCTCAGAGGTATATATATTTGGGTATTCCTTCTGATAATGCGCGTCATTGAATTCTCTGCCGAGAATTGTTGTCTCGATATTTATGGTATGCACCAAATCATCGTATCTGACAAAAAAATGTCCGGGGACAACAACTCCGAAAACAGGCAGTCTCATTCTTTCCGCAAGACTAAGGTACAGGAGCGATAAACTCATGCATACGCCTTTATTGTAATCAAGCATGGTATTCATAAGATGGTAACGGGGTTGCTGAAGTTCTGCCGCATCGCCTTCGGGCACAGAAAATTTTTGTTTGCCGTATATATATTTATTCAGTTCGTTTACAATCCATGACGGACGCGTTTCTGTACCTATTTCCGTCAGTACATCGTCAACCATCCGATCAATTTTGTTTCTATAGGCAACAATGTCAAAAGTCTTATTAAACAGCTTTGCGGATGCTTCACGTGACAAGAGCAAAGCTGTGGTCGCAAGATCAATCTCGTCGTCCGGCAGAGCAAGCATTTCCTCAACGCTGTTTACGTATAAGCCCTTTTTCTCGTAAGGTTTCTCAAGGTTAAAGGTAATTCTCGCCCTGTATAACTCCACAACATCTGGAGATGTTTTACGAAAAAACACAGCGGAATCCGGATCAATGCGGACTCCCAGCTGTTTAGCCAGATTCAAATAGTTTTTCGCCTTATCATATTTTTTCGCGAAATAATACGCACAACTGATAATATAGTTATAATCAGGGTTGCTCGGCTGTAAAGACAATGCCTTGCTGTACATATCAATGGATTCGTCCAATCTGCATCGCTGATAGCACAGCAACCCCAGGTCTCCATAAATCGCGGCAGAGGGTTCTTCATAATCCAGACGTGAATAAACCGACCGGATAGCTTCATCAAGGCTCCGGCGTTCATCGAGGCTATAATTTCCCCAGACAGTAACCATTTCCTGAGGGTTATAAAAGGGTTTAATCGTATCGTAAGAACGAACCGATGACTGAGACTGTGCAGTATAACACGAAGATATGCAGATAGTTATGACAAGGCATGCCGGCAGATGCAAGAATAACGAAATAAATCTCATCTCAGAATCTCCATGGTAAATTTAACTTCAAGAAATAATAAACCATTTTATTGGTTAATGCAATATCGTCATATCAAAAATAAAAACCCCGTGATCAAACATCCAAGATCACAGGGTTAATATTCATATTTTATGAGTTAGTGCGATTATGCGGCGTTATCAATAGCGCCCTTATTTCCAATAGTTCGTAAATGCATTGGAACAGGACGGTTGCCAGGCGATTCCAACGCGATTTCTTCTCCTGCGATGGAAAGATAATTCAACCCGCGTTTCAAGATCAGGTCACGAACAGAAATCGTAGTACCGCGCACTTTAAGGTCTGCGAATTTATTCGGATGCAAATTCGCGAAAACCTTTATAGCTTCGAAAACTGTGCCTTCCCTGCTTGCCAACACCGCACCGATGTTACCGGCAACATCCATAATCGCGTTCTGATTGGAAAAGACTTTAAGGTTTACCCGGTTAATATCATAATCTTTTGCAAGCGTAAGCAGGAACGCCATATATCGCTCTTCAGGAGTATTGTATTGTCCAAACATTTCAGAAATCAGATCACGGCTGATGATACGGTTTCCATTAAGATTCAGCAGACGTAATAACTCATCGCCAAGCAAGGTATTTATTTCAGAGACTTTACCGATTTTCTCCGAATAAACGACCAAGTTTACATGACGGCCGGCTTTGTCATAATAATCCATCAATCCTCGGATATAATTAGTAAGAGTTCTCCGAGTTGTCACATTGCCCGCATTTTCAGTCAACGAAAGGCCAAAACTGTCAAGGTCCAGCATAACAACATCTTTATCAGCAGTAACGCCGCGCACAAACTGTGTCCTTTCCATCACATCAAGCAGCCGCACCATCTGAGCTGTGTTTAAGCCAGCTTCGCGAGCTATGCTCTCAATAATAGACAGAACATGTTTAGGAGCCTGCCCGTTGGAACGCATTGGCTGAAAATGCTTGTTTTTATACAGTTCCATCGGACTCGGCAGTGGCAGATTTTTAGTTCCTAGCTCAGTTAAATATATGGACAAAGCAGACGGGTCAGACGGAGAGAAATTCCTGAATATGGCATCAACCTCAGCCTGCGAGTAAACAACCGAAGCTTTATTGACTTTTATCTCAACAGCTGGTTCTTCAATAAACGTAACAGGTACTTGTTTCAGTGCATCCGGCGACGCAAAATAATCCGCTATTTCCTGCTGAATACGATTTTGCATCCTCGCCACTTCAACCCGGTTTGTATCATTTACTTCCGTATGTCCGAGCATGATCAAAGCCATCAAAGCGATCAGATCTTCATTACCCTGTATCAGCAACAAATCAGTGATGCGCTGATAGGTTTCTGGTGTTATATAGTTTTCAACACGAGCTTTATCAATACTCTTAAGCAATGCTCCATTCAATGATTCATACCCGCCCATCACATTCGCAAGACCAACTAATTCAGCTCGATCCATAAATTTCTCAAGAATATTAGCAGTCGATTCGAGAGATGCCGGCGAATTCCGTTCTGCCCAGCGATACCCAAAGGAATTCGCCAGAGCAAAACCAACAGCATTTACCTGATTGATATCCGTAAAATCGACCATAGAGAATAATTCATCTGCTACATCATTATTTATTTCGCCATTGCGCCAGTTATACCGCAGATGGGCGAAAATATCAGCAAATTCTTTTGAAAGCCGGGCAGGAACTGAAGGATATAACGAACGAACCTTTCCAGTCAAATAATTGACATAGGCTCTCATATCACTTATATATTCGTTATAGTAGCGCTCTTTCAACATTGCTATTGTGTCAGTCTTCGCTATCCGGTTTATGACGGAAGACGCCATAGTTCCAAGATAGTACGACGCTACCTGTTGAGAATTCTGCAATTCGACCGTAAGCGATGATATCGCTCTGAACAGGGGTGTTGACCTGATCTCTGCAGGATCGGTTTTTGAAATAAAGTCATTATATGCTCCAAGGAACGCATACAATGTTTCATACGTAACATCCATAGGTGCAACATCTCCACGCAGTAACGCGGCTCCGTCTGCCATTTTGCCGTTCATCGCTAAAACCAAAGCGTTTATCATGTTGTAGTCTTCCAGCAAACGACGCGTCTCTGACTGAATCAATGATTCATACCGTTTGACCGCTTCGCTAACACTATTCCCGAGATAGGACTGTATAAAATGATGATGCATTGACCTGTCTTCGGAAAGCAATCGGTTTAACTGCTCAGCAGATAAGGTGTTAAGCTGACGGAGATGATAGTTGGTGAGTTTTCCGGAGCCGAAAGCAGTAACCTGCTCCGCTGAGGCGAGAATGTGAGCTATCCTCTTTACTTCATCAGGCCGATTAGCCCATGTTGACTCCATGGATTTTGAGAGGCGCTTAATCCACGATGCCTCAACATGTTCATGAAAAATAGCTTCATCAGTTTCCCGGTTAATAAGGATTTCCGGCCTCATTACAATAACCAACGCGCCATCAGTGTCATGGAAATGATATGCATTCATGTTTGACGGCAACACGTCACTAACCATAAGTATTGATGAGATGGGGGTCTCATTGATAACAAATGATTTCACAGCATCAAATCGGTCATGGCGCATTTGAGCAAGCTGTTCGCGAAACGACTGCATAGTTGCTTCCGGTATCTGAGTGTTATCTTCATCACCAATATTTTTCAACGCTGAACCGGTTCTACCGGATATCTGGGCATTAGGTATGCTGAACTGAGCCAGTTCATTAGCCGCCTGAATCATCTGACGAGTTATTGTGTCGAAATGTTCGATGCTGGTATTGTTGCCAAGGCGCATAGCGTCAACCAATGCGTTATTAGCGCTTAATACAAACTGTTCAAACATTCTCATCACCTGATCCAGAGGCAACTGGAGTGTCGCGCTCAGCGCAGGTTTAGGCATCCCTCCGACTGTTGCGTCAGGCACTTGAATCGTGAGATTGAATACCGGCTTATCTTCAATTTTCCGTGCAGAAATCTGGTATCCATTCAATTTCTGCTGAGCCAAAGCAGGATATTTCAAATCCGTATGTGCTATGACCACTTCATTTCCGTTCACCAGATCAGCCCATACGGTTTTCTTACCAATCGTAACAGCCGCGTTAGCCGCTTGCTCTGCCTGCTCAATTTTAACCAGTAAGGTTCGTAAAACGACGTTCTGCCTGAGAACCAATGAATCTGTAACGTTGCCTGATGCGATATCAGCATTCCAACCATTAATAAGATCAAGTATAATCGATCCAAGAGCTTTAAACTCATTAAATTTAAGACTCCCAACCACATCAATCTTATTGCCAATTTCGGAGAAGGCGTTCAGTTCATTATCACGCAATTGTTCCAATAATGTAACAAGTTCTCCCGCCTCGCTGGTAAGAACTACATTGGGTAAAACACCGAGAAACCGGGTCTGAAATGCGGAAGTAAGGTTGTCACGGTCCGCTTTGAATGCCGGAGATATAATGTTTGTTTCCGGTGTTACATCAGGTGATTCATCAATCGGAATGAGTTCTGATTGCGCATTGCCGGCAACCGCTCCGCCGGAGACCAAACTTTCCAGTGCGGAATCCATACGTGCCGCTTCCTCTGGTCCAACTATTCCTCTCCGCACTGCAATACCCGAATTGTCTATTAAGATAAATTCGGCCGCAAGCTGAGGATTGTCATGCCATGTGCCATCCAGACCGCGTAACGCAGTCAATTCCGCAGTGGTCAGTATACGAACGGTATAATCATTGAGTTCGCTGTCTTTCGCATGGAAATGTTTCTCATCCAGTTTACGGATAATCGAAACAGCAGTGAGGAATTCAGACTCCTGACGACCACTATTATATTTTTTATTATACCACCTCTGCAGGTCGGTAAAAGTGACTGAGGCAGGCGTTTTACCTGTTTCTTTAATCATTTCCTCAAACATTGTTCCATATTGAGGAATATAATCGCCAAGGAATAATGGCGACCGCGTATTCCGCAGAAAATCAAGCAATTCATTCCGCATATCACTTAATTGTATTTCAAGAGCGGTAATATCATTATTTATACGTTCCAATACGGACGGATCTTCTGTTTCATTACGTTCTTTTATAAGCTGGGCACGCAGTTCTCTCAGGGTTCTCACCAGCGGATAAGTACTCCAGACACTGTCAAGATGCGGATGCAAAATACCTTCGCGCATTGGCATTAATACATCTTCCTGAATAGAGAAATATTCATCTCTTTCAAGTGTATCCTGATCAACAGGCTGAGGCACAGCGTCAGGCCCAACAATATATTTCAACAGCGCTATCTTAAATTTTTCCTGAGTGCCAAGATCAGACCACTGCCGGTTATTCAGATAAAAAATCAGTTTCGCCTGATCTGACGAGGTAGAAACAATACCCTGACTTGCTATAATACCATTAATAAAACCGCGATTCGTAAGTTCCTTATCAAGTTCTACCATATTCAACGGATTGGTAAGGTCAATATTCTTTTCTTTTATTATAGACAGAACGGCTTCCTGCAAATCATCGCGGATTTCCTCCTCGAAAATCGCAACCGCGCCGCGTACTTGTCCAGCTTGCAACGCAAAAGTCATTCTGCGCAATGCATCGAAATAATATTGAGACGGAAATAGAGACGGTGCCGCAGGGGCAGTATCCTGCGGTGTTTCTGTTGGCAGAATGCCAGGTGTTCCGCCACCTGTCGGCGTCGGCGGAGGTGTTCTATCCACTCCGGTTCCATCGTCATTGGCGCCATCATCGGTTTGATCAAGAGGCCTGAGGCGTTCGAGAGCGGCAACATATTCTGTCTCAAAAACGCTGATAAATTCTTTAGCTGATTCCGTTTCAGAAGCAACCGAACGTACCAGTGAAGCAATTAGTTGTTTGCGCTCATTATAGTTTGAGGAAAGCAGTTTCGGAATTCTGAACGGTGAAAGCACGACCTTGGCTAATCGGAGCAAAGAGTTATGCATCATTTCCGGCAAATTCTCAAGAAACATCCCCAAGGTACCGCCGGATAGATACCCGATTCCAGTAAATAAACCAACGATCAGTATGGGCATAAAGCGTGCTGAAAGTCCATACACGGATACAAAAACTAAAGGCGCTATTACGGCGCTTATAGACGCCAGCATTCCACGAAACGTCTTCGTGCCCAAGATTAATGCGGTAACCATACCGCCGGCTAACGTCAGAATTTGCAAGATGCCAACCGGTGTGCCAAAAAGAGCGACATACACACCCGCGATAGTGCCCAATCCTAAAACAGTATTTATACGATGCAGTCCGCCTTCGGTAAATAATCTGTTGATAAAGTTTATTCCTCGTTGGCTGTAGTCCAGCTCTTCTCCGGCTTTCGGTTTAAGCAGATAGCGCGCCATATACCCCATGCCCGGCAACCTTAACCGTGCTTTCGTAGATACCCTCTGCAATATTTTAACCTGTTCGCCAATGTCAAATTTTTCTAATGCTTCGAGTATATCTCTGGTTTCAGCTTCGTTGTAATACCCCATAAGTTTCTTGGTAAGGCGCATTTTTTCCTGCTGTAAAATAATACGTTTTTCCAGCATGAGATTAAAATCCTGCAAAGATGTGGCATCCCCGCTGACTTCACTCAATATGCTCAAGATAACATCCTTATGTATATCTTGGTGTTCTTTGATATCCTGATGTAACTTATAGGCACGGTAAAAAGTTCGATAACTGTTACGTTTAAGGATATTAGACATAAAAATATAGCTTCTCGGGAACAGATCAGCGATATATAACACGATCTGCGCGGCATTTCTCCCGCCAATCAAAGTACCGATAAGGAATAGTGCTGAAGGTATAGTGAGCATTATAGCAAGATGAGGCACCATGAAGAGATAAAAAACTACGCCTCCAAAGCCAAGCACAAATCGCATTAACCGTTTCATAAATGAACCGCGGTATAATCCCAGCATTTCAGTCGCAAGGAAGAACAATGGTACCAGCGAAGCCCACCATCCCCAGAGAGAAACAGCAAGTATCGGCAAAGCGAGTTTAATTGCTTTTCCGACCGCCTTCACAGTTTTTGTCCTGCGGAGCACTTTGCTTGGAACTGTCTTTGTATATTTATATTTCCACAACTGTTTCAGCACGCTGAAATATCCCGGCACCGGTTTTTGAGTGATATCGAGAATCCGGCGTAATGCCGCAGGCTGTTCACTAACAGGAATATTCCTGATTGTATCTTTCAGTGTTCTAATCTCATCAGCAGTATAAAATCCTGATAGATTAGTATCTATCTCTTCGAAATCAGGCTGAGAGACAGGTTCTTCAACAGCAGGAACTTCAGTCTGATCCGCCGCCTGATTGAGAACTTCGTCAGTCACGGTGGTGTGACCGAATAAGCGGTCGCCGTCACGCAATGCCTTAATTGCCAGATGACGTTTGTCAGCAGGATAATTCTTAACAAACTCACCCACAGCGTTTTGAAGTAACTCATCTACAATTCCATTGCCGTTAGGAACATCACCAAATGCCTTAGCAATAGAAGCGGCAACGCGATAATCAACCATTGACTGGCCATTAGCAATGGGTTGGTCAGGACGAGTAAGCTGAATCCATCTGATAATCTTGAATAATCTGCCGTCAAGCTGTTTATCCAATTCAAACAATGTACGCATAGTCCTGTATGCCTGAGATAATCCCGGCGGGAACGGACCGACGCGCTTCGGCAAATGTCCATACAGTGTATACCCGAAAATAATATAATTGATCCAGCCTGTTCCCCTGCCGACACCGGCATAACTCACTTCATCTCTGTTGAATGCCTTGGCATCAAAGAGATTATCCATCAACTGCCGCCATGATACGCGGTCTTCCATACTAATGCCATACTGGAAGAACGGGTGCTCCATGATAGCATTCACACCATACATCATGCTCATACCCTTGCCAAAAGCGGCGGCGCGTTTCACGCTTTCCTCTCCAGTCATACGGCGCTCATACTGATACTCTATAAAATCACGCAGATGCACTGCGATAGCAGGTGTTTCAGGCTGGTCTTCAGGATTATACATGCCCTTAATACCAAACAGGGTGTCTTCAGCAAGAGCTTCCGCAGGCTCATCAGCATTGGTTTCCATCAGGTTGAAGGCTGATAACGGTCCGAGCCATGGCGGTTCAGCTAATGTCATCAGCGCCGCCATTACCGGTATGGCGCGTGCATCTTCTTTGGTGCCGCCACGTGTCGCCAACCGGATTCTTCCTTTAGTGGTACCAGGAAACATAGGAATACCTGCAACTACAGGCCACTTCGCTTCACTCCAGAAACCGCTCAGCGCATCCAATGTCATTTCTTTATTCATACCAAACACGCGTCCCAGAATGGCAAGGTCGTCGCTCGTAACATACAGGAATCCCTTTTCCCTGATTTCCGCGCTCAGCGACTGTAAATTTTTAATATCTTTCAACGTAACATATTCGAATACTTTGCCGGAACCCAGCGGCGCTTCAACCATCTTCCTGTATTCGATGTACTTATTGACCGCATTCATTAATTTTTCCGGGTTCTCCTCAGACATTCTTATCATATTGTTAATCATTGCTGTCCCGCGGTCAGCGAATTCCTGATTCCAATCTTCAATCGCAGGCTCAAGCTCGGTTTGCGAGTAATTGTACCACTGAAACCCTCGCGCCGCATCTTCAGCGGTTTGTGCGGATGTAACATATTCCTCATCCACTGTTGACGGAGTTATTGATATGCCATTCACAACACCGGATTTAACCTGTTCGGAAAGGCTGATCATTCCCGCAAGGTTATCCGCAAATAGAGGTGACTTGCCCCGGATGGCATCAAGAATAACACCGAGTGGTCGGAAAGTTAATTTATCAGCCTTAACAAGCCCTAAACTTTCTTTCAAAGCAACATATTCATCTCCATCCAATAACGCGACTTTATCTCGCGTTGACAAGTGCGAAAGGTCAACGCCCCGGAGGCTCAATCCTGTAACAGCAAGAGAAAGAGCATAAATAACGTTATAAAGGCTGATCGCACCAAACAGGATCAGCGGGAGTCCCAACAATGGCGGGATCAGTCCGAAAAATAGCCCCAAACCAAGTCCGATTGCCGGTACAAAGCCTGAGCGAAGCATCATCTGAATAGGCCAACTTATAAGATAATGGAACATGTTCTGTTTATTCTCATACACAAGGCTGTTCATGAAGGAATCAAAGCGTTTCTTCGTTGCAATGATATTCTTAACGCGCTGATATCGTTTTTGCTGTTTTGGCTCAGTCAATAATCCGGCGGTATTCATTTTATCAGCCATCTGTTCCATACGCTCAACCCAAGTAGGAAGCTTCTTACTCGGATTGGATGCAAAAAACAACCGCCTGAACAACACAAACAAAGAATTGCCCAAAGGCATATGCAATACGGATAGATTGCTCAGTATGCGCTGTAAAAGTTTCTTGTTAAAACGCGCCATGCGCGCATCAAAGTTGTCAAGAGGTTGCCCATTGGCACTTAAAAGCTTAAACTGGTCAAGCACGGCAAAATCATTGGTGTTTATAACAGTTAAACGGTCTACAGGTATTGACAATCCCTGATACCGAGGCTGTTTTAATACTTCCTTAAGTAATCCGCCAACCTGCTGTGGAGTGGTCAACTTACCACTATCACTGACAATAGCTATCCGCCATGTATCTGGGTTCTCAAACGGGACTCCGCCATTTTGGTCGTACACAACGATACGGTCGATAGGTGTGCCTTTGGAACTCGAAACTTCAATAAGGTACATTAAAGCATCAGCCATCTGCTCGTTAATTTGCCAGTTAGATACAGATTTCGCCTGTGAAGTCAGATGATATATGCGCTCAGGCCCTTGTAGCGAAATTTTACACCACGATCGTCCAGACTGAAGGTCGCTCTTATCCTCAGCGACATTCATGATAGGCCTGCGCTCTTCAGCTTCAAGATCGCCAAGCTGGCGTTCCAGCGCTCCAGAACGTTGTACGTCCGTCTCATGAGAACCATGGTACGTCAGTCCTGCAACGCGGTTGTACGCGGCGGAATATATACCTGACTGCCGGTTATATAACCCGACCATATATGCGGTGCGTTCATCAAAATCACGTGACTGAGGGATCGAATTTTCAATGATATCAACACGGATATTCCGTGCAGGTTCAGCGCCTATTTGTGTAGCAAGGTACTTCACAGCGTTTTGCGCATTCCGAGTAACGAACACCTTGCTCAAATCCATCAGATATTGCTGAACATTGACCAGTACAGTACCTGCTTCAGCAAGTCCTTTTTCCCATGTTTCTACAGTACCGCCAACAGCTTCTCTGCGTCGTGCAATGCGGTCTTTTTCAACCGCCATAAAAAACGGAAGGAGCGATTCATGAGAATTGGTTAACAAATGCTCATACTGCATAAAAATATCACGCGGAATATGAATACCGATCATGTCGGCAATCTGGTACAGATTGTCTGCGAATTCACGCTGAACGTTCTGGTTGACAAGTTCAACCGCCCCGGGCACCGTGTATTCATATCCCTGTAAAGAAATAGTTGCCCCGCTCAAAGCGTCTGTTTCCTTTTCATACCGGCTTTTTAATACACTATATGCCTGAGAATTAAGATAACTTTGAGCTTCCGCAGTTTTAGCGACAAACGCCGGGTCATAATAACCCTGTAATGCGGCATTAATAGGATCCTGTATCAGTCCAAAGAGGGATACAGGGACAATACCGATTAACATACCGAGAGTCTTCGCTTTCCAGCGGGCCAAAGCACCCTTCATACCTGCATACGGTTCAAATCCCAACCGGGTTCCAAGATTTACCGGTACAACAGAGCCGGTAGCATTATCATAGAGTTTTTTTACAAAAGGTTTCGCGATATCATAATACGCTCTGCGTAATGCACTAACCCTTTCAGGCTGGTCCTCTTTTGACGCTTTTTTCGCGGCGTCAATTTCAGGGAAATACTCTTTATCTATATCCTGAAAATGAACTTTCAGGTGCTTCTTGCCGTCCGCATCTTCAATCACTTCGCGTTTCATGTATGTATATCCTTGCAAAACAAGAAGCAGAGCATTTAAGTTACGAGCTTTGGTACCCGGGGAACCCAAGTTGAAATCATATTTCGCAATACGTCCTGTAGGCGCAATAGAAAGGCTGCCGTCTTCACCTGTAATCGAAACGCCGCCGGGTAAATACGTTAATGTCCCGAAATAATATGACCTGCTGTAAAAGAAATTTTCGGTTGGTTCAAATGTACCAAGCCCTTCCAGGTCTGATGGTTGAAGATCTTTTTGCTCAGGAAATTTATTATGATGCGTCGCGTTGTGCCCTGTACCGTAATATGGGTTTCGTTCATCAGGGAATGAACGGAAATAACCGGCTGTAATCCCGATTACTCGACTAATCGTGTCTGATATGTTCTGCTGAATAGCCTGCGCATCAACACCAGGTATATTTTCAAGCCCTTCAACAGTAATTTCAGATACACCGCCATCAGCGGCAAATATGTTGGCATCAAGCGGAGGCAATTCAACACCACGATTTGTTAAGTCATTAACAAATTCCTCAACACTGCGGTATAACGTACCATCAGGCCGTGTTTTCTTTTCAAGTTCAAGCGGTTCAAATGTGACATTCAGCGCAATTCGCTGACCTGTCAACTCAGGACGTACCACATGAATATGTCCGACAAGCCAACGCCCTTGTACATGAAACACAAACGACGCGATATCAAGTTCCGACTTGGAAATAACGTGAGAGAAAACAGGATGAGCCACGTTGGCGCCCAGTTCAGTCCCGCGCAATGTACGCATAGCCATTGAAGCCGTATACTGAATAGACTGAGTAAGGTTCTGTATCATAATGCCCCAAAACCATTTATTAAAAAATCTCGGATCAGGAACATAGAACGGCACGTAAATAGCAGGAAGAAATCCATAGATACCCGGAGACGTCTCAATAGTATCGACTGCCTTCTGAACATTAACCCGCAGGAAATTGCCTTCGTCCTGCAGAAGCATAAAACGCGCGTTTTTAGCCGCTTCATCAAGAATAAAGCTGTCAATCAGTTTCTGTGCTTCTGCTTTTGGCATTTCCTCAAGAGTACCAAGCCCGTTTTCCGTAGCGAATTCACGAGCTTTCTCAATAGCCCGCTGACCGAAATCGTAGGAAACCTGATAGGTTTTATCCTTCCATTTTTCAACTTCGTCTTTTTTCTTCGATTCGATAGTCGGTATGGATGTCTTAATCTTAGCCGCCCCCATGACCTTGTTTAATCCGCTGGCAAAACCATTAAACAGCACTTTACCCGCAGTCGCGGCAAAATGCACAGGAAGCATCAAGACGAAAAATACCTTTCCAAACACCCATTTCCCTACGAAAAAAGTAACAAGAGATGACAGTTTGGCAATACCCCATACTACACTAATCATAACAGGTATAAAATACAGAAGGTTCGGCAATATCATCAGGAATGGCACCCAGAAAAACCACGGGAGCTGGACTGTTGTCCCGAATAATATCGGGTTGAACAGGTTTGTGCCGAATAACGCGGAGGTAATCGTGTTAATCAGTTCAAACGGCAAAGGAGGTATCCCTACCGACGGCAGTATAAAAAGACCAAGCAATATAGCAGAAACATGCAGTAACATCCTTACGGAAAGCGTGTTCAAAACATACTTATGATATTTTTCTCGAGCAAGGCGCAGATACAACCGTGAAAAGTAAACGGCTTTCTGCATCCTCGGCAAATTCTGTATTCTCTCACGCCCGACTTCCTGCGGTCCCTGAACGCCAAGTTCTTCATAAAGAATCAGGTTAGACATTTCTCTCAGCGTTTTACCTATAATGGAGATAGTATTAACACCTGTCGCATCCATTGCTCTGAGCAGACGGCTGAATTGCGGTTTACCACGTAATGGGTCAAGAGCCCTTTTACCGCTAAGCGGACGCATCTGAACCGCAGAAATCCGGTCAGGATGCAGTTCATCAAGTACACCTCCGAGGAAACCAGACCTGCCAGTACCTTTTTCTACCTCGGCCGCTCTCCGTTTTGCGCGTGCGAGCAAAATCCCCCGCATCATATTACGCAGTTTTTCGCCCCCGACTGCAAATCCGATAAATCCCACCAATCCGTATACAAACAACGCGAGAAAACGAGTTACAATTTTTGTCCGCTCAAATTCCTCTCCCATATCAGGAGGAGTAGCTTTAATAGTGCTGTCGCGCTGTTCGGATGTGATCTGCGGAGTACCCTCCTCAGACAGGTTGTTTTTCATTTCCTCAACAGTGACATCATCCTCTCCTTCCTCAATTATCTGATCCAGAGTTTTATTGGCAACAGCAAGGTCACCGGTTCTGTTGCTGAGGTTTCTCTGCGCAAGATCAACCAGATTCTGACTGCGGTCAAAAAACTGTTGTGCGGAAACATAATCCTGTTGAGCTTTTGTAAGAGATTCGCGGGCGTTTTCCAGCGCTTCCTTATGCAGTTCGAGCATTTTCTGATGTTCATGATAGGCGTTCATCATCTTCTCAAAATGCTGTGCGGCGTTCCTGACGTTTTCCCGACGATCCTGCATAACCATTTGAGTAAGTATATACTGTGATTGCCGCTGAAGCACATTGAACTGCGCCTTACCTACAACGCTATCCTCAGCAGGACGAAGATTCACAGAGAACGTCGCCATTTCAGGATTTGCCCAATGCCATGAAATTTTGAATAATCCGCCGTATAACGATATAGAGGCAGGCGCGTCAATTCCAGCACGTACCAGTTCAGCGCCAACAGATGATGCTTCATTCTCGTCAATACCAACATAAGGAGAACCCGGTCCAAGGACTGCATCCAATCCCCAACCAGGCATAACACGGTCACGGGTATAACCAGTCATGACCTGATTAAAATCAGCTTGTGTAGAGCGTGATGCGAATATACGGTATAAACGATGGAAAATGGTATCAAAATTAAAATAGGCTTTTCGCAAATCATCAGATGCCTGATCCAGCTGAATTCTGACACCGACATCGCCCACTTCTGTCTGGAACAGCGCGTTACGTGACACTCGTTTACCTGTCAAAGCTTCCAGAAGATCTATAAAAGCCGCTTCCGTATACTGACGGTGTTGCGCCACATTCCTATCTGATATCGTCACGTTACGTGTCGCATTCACCTGATTATCTTCTGCCTGAGCAAGTCCTATACGAGCATTTTCACGTTCCTGATCAGCAACCTTCTTGGCATTTTGCGCCTGATCAAAATATGTCTGAGCCAGACTCTGGTTGTTGCGGGCATAATCAAGGGAATGAACCGCCGCAGGTTCCTGCTCATCCTGCCGGGTGATAAAATTATCCTTCGCGTCAGGGCGCATCGCGTCAATTCGTGCGCGGAGAAGGGTTAGCGTTTGTTCAAACGCCTTTTTGTTCAAACGCACGTCTTCCCTTCGGTCATTAAGCTGTTCTAACAAATCATCAACCTGATCAAGACCCTGAAAGACATTGCCCTGAATCGTCACCTTGCGCCCGTCAATAGAGACAGTGACAGGCTTGATCTGAGCATCTGTGCGGCTCGCTATATCAATACCTCTTCGCAACATACTGACATCATAATGATTCTGCTGCAGGTTAAGGTCGAGTGATTCGATCTGTTCGCGCATCTGGGCAAACTGAATAGCCGCGTCACGCATTCTTTCAACCTGCTGGCGCAACGATGGAATCTCGCGAAGCAGATCACGCTGTTCCTGTTTTCCATCCTGAGTCTGGTATGATACCATAAATCCGACAGGTGCATTCTGAACAAGCTGTCCCAAATTAAATGACAATACCGACCGTCCTCCTAACAGGTTACTACCCGGTCTGGTGACATCCGGCAACAGATCCATCGTAAATCCTTCAGCGCTCAACATACCGGACAGAGAAAGACGCAACCGTCTAACATTCGCGCTCACATCTTTGTATAATTCATCAATATCGGAACGTAATTGGTCAGCCTGCTTTGTGGTCAGGTCAAGTTTTAAACGCCGTTCTATATCCGCAATTCGTGTTTCCAACGCGCTAAACTGGCGATCAGCGGCTAGCCACGATTCAGGCATCTGAACCCCGACTCCATTGTCAATAACATTCTGAATAACATTACGCGTACTTGATCTGAATTCCCTTTCTTCATCAAGTACTTTTTTCAGGTTTGATAACTGATCTTTTAACGCTATAATGTAACGGACAACACGTTGGTTGTACGCAGAATCAAGGTCTTCCTGCGTCTGAAGAAGATCAAGAGCACTCAAAGGCACCGCTCCCAAAGCATTCAACGACCGTTGTAATGTAATGACATTCTCCGTATTGACAAAAACAGTTTGAAGCCCTGAATCCTGAGACTGCACCTGCGATACAATGTTTTCAAGTACCAGCGGCAACATTTCCTCACGTCCGGTATATGTGCGTTCGCCCCAGTTAATACTGATTCCGTGATTCTGCGACTGCAGAAGGCCTGTAGTGGAACGGATCGCATCTGTATTAAGAGAAGAATTAACGACAACGCTTCTGCCGCTGAAATCGGATATACGATGTGAAGCAGGATCGTCATATCTGGTTTTAAGATAGCTGTCAATTTGCTGAGCAACTCTTTCATCTTCGAAGACATCAAATGCATAATGGAATTTGCCATCCTCGCCGATCATACGTGAAAGATACTGTTCCATTTGAAGCGCACGGTCATAATCGCCTGCCTGGCGCACTTTTTTAATTTCATCACGCATCTTATCGACAAAATCTTCGCCAGCATCGTCTATAACATCAGCAATGACCTCACGAGCACTTTGATAAGCGCTGATATTATATCTTCCATCACTGCTCATAACCGGCTGCATATCCAATGCAAAACCGTCAACATACACATCATAATCAAACATTTTCTGTTGCAGCAGCGTCAGGTTTTCAGTCAAATTGCGCGCGGCGGCAGTTCCTTCACGTTCGGTAATGCCAAAAACACGTCCAATATGGAAAAATATATTTCTGCTTCTCGCCCATGAAGAATCGCCTCTGATCAATATTTTGACCTGTAACCCATGCTGACGGGCGGACTGAATAACACGACCCATTGCCGCAAGTTTTTGAACATCCACATTACCTTTCGCATCAAGCAATTCCTGATGTTCAACATAGACCTCATTAAATCCATACATCGAGAGGTATTCGAAGTAACTGTCCGGGTTTCGAATGTACGTGAGAGCATCGGTTAAAACAGTACTAAGCTGAACTTTGGATCCGACAGTTTTCATCCGCTGATGGTAGTTATATTTGGCAAGGATACTGTCGCGTTGAGTTTCCCATTGCTGTTTTGCCGATTCAAGTGAAGCTATTGACTTGCTCAAGGATGATTCCTCACCGGCATATTTCTGGAATTCGGCGCGTACGCTGTCAATCTGACGCTGGAAGAAATTAACATCCGGCGTCTGTCCGAGAGCCAGTAAGGCACCTTGCATCTCCGTTATATGCTCAGAGACCCGGTCCATCTGCTGTGTCAGGAACGGCAGATACCATTTCGCAAAATCAACCACTGATGAAGCCTCAAGGTTCGCCTCTTCGAGTAGTCGTATCTGTTGAGTAATGCGCAGTTTTTCAACATCCGAAGCAGATTGCTGATGTTCTAGCCGAAGAGACGCTATCTCGGAATTATTATTGGAAATCAACTGCTCTTTTGCATAGCGTTCCAGTTCCGTACGCCGTAGTTCGGAAATAAAGAACTGTAAATGGCCGAGTTCGCTCGTCAGCACTTCATTGATACGGGGAACAGCTTCGTTCGACGGAGCGCGCCGTATAGCAGACTGCCACTCGATAAATTGGCGCTCATAGTCCGCTGTAATCCGTTCCATATATGATTTATGACTGGTGATGTTGCCTTCTGTCCTTTCCAGCAACTGCGAAGCAGATGTCACATCCGTCCGCCGGTCAGACAAAGAATTCTGGGCATCGTCCATAGCATTTCTTCTATCAGCAAGGAATGTTGAGTAACGATCCATTCGCTGCTTCATGTCACGCAGAACAGTCAGAGCATGATCACGCTGAACAGCAGGTATATTTGAACGCTGGACACGGGTTATGACAGATGAAATATCATCGGTAACCGGAGCGGATTCCGTTTCCAGTCCAATCAGAACAAGAAAATCTCCAAGCGCTTTCTGATATGTCAGGCGAGCTTCTGCCGCCTGGCTTACAGGATCGCCTCCCATTTGGGACACATGGTTCGCTTCCTCAACCAGCCTGTTCAGTTCACGATGATTTTCGGCAAGGCTCATATACGCAAGCATTCCGCGAATACGTGATAACTGCTGGTTGCGTTCAGAAGCAGTAATTTTGCCGCGTGTGAAGTTATCCAGAACCTGAGCATTTTCCCTCGCAAGATTTTCCCGCATGCGCTGGAACGACAAATCAGTCAGGTGCTGGCGCATCCCTTTTGTTTCCAGAATTTCAAGAACAATAAATCCCGCTTTCTGGCGGTTAGTACGATCATTATCTTTCAGAATAGACTCGATAACAGCCATGGCGTGCTGGCGTTCAGCCGTCGGCGCGTTTTCAAGAAATTTTCCTACAATAATCATTGCTTCATTTGCAGTAACGCCGTCCTGCTCAATAAGCCTAAACAACTGGCCGAGATCGGTAAGGAACCGCATTAAGTCTGATTTCAGCGCAAGCGAATCATCTTTTTGCAGATCGCCGAGCAACTGCACTATAATATCAGTTGAAGCATCGTATATTAATTTTTCACCTTCCACGACTGTTTCCGCGTAACCCACAACAAACGGCCTGCCTGCACGGATATCAGCGGTTTTCATCATATTGGAAACTTCAAAAAACATGGAAGTGACATCGCGAGTAAGAGCACGCTGTTCATTGGTTGTTTCAGCGGATAAATCCTGCTGGGCTTTATCAACAGCCAACCTCGAAGCAGGCAGGTTATAATTCTTTATGCGGAAATAATCCCGCATAAGGTCTGCCCACTGGACAACAGAAAAATGGTGATTGCTGGCCTGTGACATATACCCTATGTGGCGGCCTTCAATGACAGCCGGAGTAATTACCCCTGTCATAACCTGTGAATACGGATCTTTTCCAATACGCAAAATATCCTGCACCACGGAAAAGCCGAAGATCGGGTCGACAAGAACAGGCCTGCGGGCAATAATTTCGCCCTGAGGAATACCACCCGCGCCGATAGCGGAACCACGGATATACACATGTTCTCCCATGAGGTTGGCTACGTCGTGAACAGAAACTTTATACCCCATTCGTTGCGTAGAGAGAGAGCCAAGATCTGCCATAAGGTTATTAAGGCGGTATTCCGCTTCCGCGAGAATGTCCGTCAAACGTTCCAATTCAGCTCTTTCAAATTTAGATACTTGCAGGCGTTCAATCTGGCGATATATGTTATTAAGTTCAGTGATGCGGGCGTCAAGGTTGGCGACATCACGATAATGAACAGCGGACATAAGATGTTTTCCCTGCACGTCGCCTATAATCTGTTGGGCGGCACGAATAGCCGCAAGGGTCTCACGCTGGGTCTGAATGAAACGTTTGTGTAAATCCTGCTGTATAGTGGTGGCAGCAATACCAGCATCACGATCACGATCCTTATCACGCAGATACTGCTGATAGCCGGTACGTAATTCAAGGACATCGCCCATTATTCTGTATAACTTCAGTTTATCTTGCGCAAGAAAATCCGAGGGTACAGGAACTTCCATTGTAATATGCTGGGTATCGCCAACATTAATGGTTCGTTTTTCTTCAGACGGAATAGATACTTCACCGATCAACGGATGATAAAATGTGATTTCAGGCATATATGTAATCGGGCTGGTTGCCTCCATGGTATTGGAAACATCAAACGATACCCGCGCAGTGGTATATCTGGATATTGCCGCCACAGTTCGGTTGTTACCATCAGAGCCAAGCATAACCAGCGATTTCCCAATTCTCAGCGCACGGTCAGAGGATGTACTATGAAATGCATGCCACTGAACTTTACCAGTCGGGTCCTCTACAACAGCCAGTACCATTCCATCCTTCTGAATGGTAATGGTAACTTTATGTCCATCTACATCAAAAGGTTCCTCAAATGTGACATAATGGATTCTCGATGCCTGATCTTCAATAAAGCGGTCATCAATTTCCACGGTTGTATTTGATACTTCAATATCAGGCAATCCAACCTGAATATGGCCAAGCACTTTAGACTGGTGCGGAACACCGACGGTCAAGACTTCCTCAAAGTTTTCAAACCGCCGGATGGACACTTCTTCTCCGCCTGTTTCAAGTGCCCACTGGTTGAAAGAATCACGGCTTACATGAACCTGAAGTTTGGTCGGCCCGATTTCAATGTCAACACCCTTAAGGACATCTTCCATAATGTATTCCTGCCCGTCATAAATAACTGACGAGCGACCATCGGTACGATCTATCAGCGTCAATTCAAGATCATTAACCTTAACAATTCTGCGGCCGGTGTCACGATCCCCTGGCATAACTGTAACCTGCTGGTTGCCGAGAGGAATAGTAGACCCATTACTAAGAACGGGGGTGGCGGGAACGAATGCCCTGTCGCGTTCAAAGTACTCTGGAATTACACTGACACGATACCGCCATTGCCCTGGTTCAAGATTTTCAATTGGAATATTGATCCGTTCATCAAAATTCCGGGGAAGAATCAATGGGAAAGAACCTTCGATGCGTTCACCGGTATTAATATTCTGCAATTCAATAATTGCAGTAAGGCGTCCTACATCCATATCGCCCGCGTCAGTAAGATGTAAAGAGATGTACGGCGTCCCGCCGGCATTTACATAAATATTCTGCGGCGTAACCAGCTCTACCTGTGCGGCAGTTTCGCCAAGCTGAACGCGCGGTAACCGTTTAAGCCGTGAGAAATCCATCAGCAACTGTTCCACACGAGACAAATTATCCCGTCCATAAAGAACAAAACGCTCAAGGTCATCAACCTGCAGCATAGCCGCCCTGCGGTTCATCTGATCTTCCGTCGGAGCAGGAATTACTGACATTACAGAATTCAAATCTCCAATATTCTGGAATGGAACAATAACTGAAGTCCTGCCGGCATTGACCGCACTGTTCACAGCAGTCATTACACTCTGCTGGCTGGTATACCCTCTGAGGTCTGCCCCATTAACAAGGACTATCTGTCCATATCCGGCTTCAATAACATAATCAGAAAGTGTTCTGGCGTATTCCTGCATACTGCTGTCAACAGTTCCGGCAGTCAGGACAAATCCATTGATAGGCAATTTCATCCTGAAAAGTTCCAGCAAATTGGCTCGGACTTTCACATCGTCAATTGCGCCGGAAGGATTTCCCACCATTAACGACACACGAATATTGTTACTGCGCAATGCGCTCATAAAATCGACAAGAACTTTCACGGTCATTTCAGGATTTGTAGTGTTATCCATAATACCAATCAAGGTATTGGCATCAAGAGTCAATTCATTAACTCCTGATTGGGCAAGAAGCCTGACTGTCTGCTGGCCTGCCGGTGTGGTAACATCAATGGAACGCTGGTCAAAATCACGAAGAACAACACGGCTGTCAAGGACACCTGACCACAGCCCCATCTGATTAATCGATAACTGAGGGGCATTAGCTGTATTGTTCGTATAATATGTCTGAAAATCTCCCGAATGGTTCTGAACCCATTCAGCTATATATTCGAACCGATGCCCGAATCCGACATGGTCGATGACTACTTCTTCTTTTGCCAGTTTTTTACCGCTCATTAACATAAACGAGAAATCATTAAAACCTTCCCTGCTAACAGGAACACTGAATGTTACATCTGTCGCAGCGCCGCCAACCATATCAAACGGCTCGGAAGATTGTTCTGTTACAATGCCTGCATTATCAGGATGATGAGTAAGGAACATCACATAACCGGTGAATGTCTGTCCGGGCAACAATTCCGTTCCTGCCGCGATACGCACTCTCACCTGAAGATGCGTAATACTGCTGTTTTTACCTATTTCAACGACATCGCTTGAATTAATGACATTATCCCAGCGCGCAACTACTGTGGGTTGTCCATTAGCGTCCAACTGATTAGCGTTAACGCCTATAATCTCCACATTATTTATATTGGCGACATCTGAATACTGGAAGCCCCATGCAATATTACCGCCGGCGACAAGAGTGCCCAGCTCAGCTCCGAGAGGAATGGCTTCATGGCTGATAGTAAGCTGATTCCGTTTAATTGTCTCGACCAATGACATAAACATTTCATGCACGTTAGCGGCGCCAGTAATACCACGCATCATAGCTTCAACACGTGACTGGAAAAATTCAAGCCCGATTTGACTGGCTTCAGGCAAATCCTCGCCAACATGAATAATGCGTGGTTTCTCTCCTGAAACAATCATTTCGTAAGCGCCGCGTGTCAGCATAAGGACATTATCGGGACTCTGATAAATGCCATCCTGCATACGTTCAGAAACGTTACGGCCTTCACCGTCACGCATGACATGCAGAATATCCTCACCCGTATCATGATTTATGACAACGCCCTGGAAGTTCTGTCCATAGCGTTCATCCTGCCGTAATCGTTCGGTAATCTCCTGTATAGCGGACGCCATCTGTCCTTCATTCATGGCAAAAGTATGTTGAGCTGAAGTCATTACGGAAGTTTCAAGTTTTATCCTGAAAGGCCGTGTTGGATTAAATTCCTCAATACGCTGCATCATTGCATCAACATCTGTCTCGTCAATAACAAGGATATCATTTACATTTGCGACAGGTTGATACCCGGTTAAATTACGCATTTCAGACGGAACAACAATTTGAATATCCCGGTCATTTCCGGCATAATAATGCATAATTTCCTCAAGTTCGCTGACCGTTTCTGAAAAACGAGCCGCTATGCGGTTACGGTTCTGCTCTGAAGCTTGGCTCCAGTTCACAGACAGCTGAGGCTGTATGTCAAGAACATAACCTGCAAAGTCGATACCGGCATATCCCAGTGTTTTCATATATAACCGTGCCCGCGATTTACCATCGGCAGTAATCCAGTCCGGTGAGCCCTGATATGCATATACTTCAATGCCGTACTGGCTGGCAAGGCGAACCAGCGTAGTAAAATATGTGCGTGAATCAACATCCTGAATCTTCATGCCCTGAACAAGGTGATTCGTACTCACATACAGTTGAGTATGTCCTGTACGCTGAAGACCCGCAAGAAATTGCGGCAACTGAGCAAGAGGTATGTTTGGCGACCATGGATTCTGGAAAATAGATGCCAGTTGAACCTGTTCATTTACAACAAGCTGGCCCTGTTCATTCACTGAAATGGTGAATTGAGTATTCGCCGGCGCATGAAAATCCTGACCCAATACATCACTGACCCTGAAAGAGACAGACTGATCGGCACCGTCAGGCTGTTGCTGATAAACCAGTAACTTACTTTGGTCGTTGTTAATCCGTCCCGTAAAAACTTGTCCTTGCTGAGCTCCGCTCAATTCAGGGAAATCAGAAAGGTTACGAATGATTGGCGGCGCTTGGGTCTCATGGAAAATACGCTGTGTGAGATATGAAAAACCCTGGTACTTATCCGCTTCTAGGCCGGTTAAGGAAGGAGTAATTATAACCTGATTGTTTAATACGACCATATTATATTCCTGCCCCGTCCACTTAATGGGCAGTTCGGGAATACGGGTGAGATTGATTGGCTTATGTACATATACATACAACCTGCCATCCTTAATTTCTGCCCGATAATCAACACCGATATCAAGCGTAGACAGCTCCGGCAACTGCTGCACATTCGCAGGCAATATCCACTGCGGCGCATCAACGAAATTGCCTTGCCAGCTCATTACGTCGGATGGAGCGTAATTGAGTGACGCTTTTACGTCATCTTTAATTCTTGAAATCAGTTGATCTACTTTCAACATAAACGCATAATAATCATCCTTGACCTGCTGGATAAAAGAAGGCGGAGGTTCCTGAAAATACGGCTGAACACCCATACGTCCTTCAGGTGAAATAACTGTTCCAGTAGAGCGATCAAACACGTAAGTAGAGTTGGGAGAAAGCTCTCCGGTAGATGTCTGTCCGGTAAGGGTATCGCCTTGCGGAGTGGAAATGGTTGAAGTACCAGCGACTACTGGATCCTGTGAAGCGCCGATAAATGTCCATGCCAGCGCAGGATTCTTCATTATACCATGCACAGCGCGATAGGTGTCTGAAGCAACAATAGATTCAAGAGTGGTCTGTACTCCTGATATAGATCGCGTGGAATACGGAATACCGCCATGCTTCGAATAGGTAGTATGGAACTGCTCGATAGTACGCATAAAAAAGTCTGCTTTTTGAATCAGCACGTTACGTTCAGCCTGATCTGAGGTAATCAGAGCTGTCTGGTAAAGAAGGTTTACGTAACCGAGAGTCGCCTCAATCTGCACAGACCGTATATTCGCGTCATCCCAGTTTGCGCGGGGTATAAATGCGTCTTCAAAATATCCGTCAAAAAACTTGGTGCCCACAACAGCCCCTTGCGGCACGGCCATTTCACCGGAAATCATCTTCTCCAGATCCTGCGGAGAAACCGCTGTGCCTGATGCCTGAGTAGGGTTATGCATCACAATAAAATTCTGGTCAACATAACGTATAAGCCTGCGAGTGATTTCAAGCCGTTGGTCAACCGGAAGCGTGTCCATCGTTAATACGGTACTTCCTGCCCATGTCAGGTTATCGATAGCGACGCCTGGGCCCGGTTTGCCATTCTGATCAATATTTGCCCAGAAATAGCCGGCATCCTGATTATAGAGACGCTGAAGCAACTGCTGATCCATCAACTCGCGGCGCTGTTTATACAACTCGTTTCCTGTGACGCGATAAGCAAGGTTGAGAAGGTCATGCACATCAAACTGATGTTCACTTACTACAATCTGATACTGCTGGTGCGGAGTGCCGCTGACATCGTATCCATCCTGTTTATTACTGAACACTCCTGCCCTGAAAAGACCGTATCGGGGATCATCTCGGTCAGTTACCTGCTGAGAAAGGACAAAGTCCATGGAGTTAAGAATCAAAGCCTGATTATCATTAAATATCGAACGGTCTCCTGTAGCGTCAACGTAAGCAAAAATCGCCTTCAATACCCATGCCGTGTTACCAAGAGGAGCAATCGGAGATACATATGCGTCACCTTGTGTGTTATATCCAAAATGAACTACCCCATTAAACCCCTGAGACTGTTCGTATTGAATCAAGCGTATCAACCCCTGAACCTTATTGCGCGCAGAACTGCTCTCACCATTTGCGATATCAGCAAAAACACTGACTGCAACATCGTATGGTACTACACGCCCGTATCTGACCAATGTCCCATAATCGGCATTACCGCTTGTGCCTTCATAACTTTCAGGCAATCCAGCAAAACGTCCATCGCCCGTAACGACCTGGTTTTGAGCAAACTCGCTTACTTTTCTATATGCCGACTGGGTTGTCGCATCATTAACTGTTCCATTCAGAAACTGCCGAACATCTTCAGGAATAACAACCTCACGCTGTAATAAAGACTGTGAGCCGGGAACAACTGAAGTAGTTGTCGGCTGAAAGGGTGTTTGCTGTAAAGAAGAAATCGCCGCTTCCAGCTGGTTAATACGTTGTAGAATTACTTGTTCCTGATCAGTATCAAGGGTTCCCTGCTGGCGCAAATTTTCAAGGTTTACACGTTCCTGATTGACGGAATTTTGTAAAATATAAAGCATCTCCTGCGCACTGTTCTGCATCTGCGCGGCATTTTCTCCATACAAACTTGAATAGAGCTGGTATGGATTATCAGGAGATATCAGCGGATTATCGCTGAATTGAGTAGGATTGTTTTGCCCCGTTCCTGTATCTTGCGCGAATAATGAACTCGTCCCCCCAATTTTAGAAAAATCACTAACTAGCGTTGTCGCGGCGATGATACCGAGCATAGCCACCAGTAAGGTTCTTGACTTCCATCCGAGCCTTCGTGGTTGCGGCGGTTCAGCCTGAGCGGCTTGAAATTCTTCAGCTTCCGCTTGTTTACGCTCAAGACTCAAAGGACGAATCCCTTCGGTTAAACTTAATAACCGTTCCATAGCGATTTCTTTTGTATCCGCATCCAGCGCCTGCATTAGCGCATAATCCGATACGATAGGATGGATAACCGCAGTTTCAGGTCCAATCTTTGCGACAGCAAGCGGCTTCCCGTCTTTGGATATCATATGAAGTTCTTCATTTTCGTTTATATATCCGACCCACTTTTCAAGATTGGATAAGGAAAGGATCTGTACAGCATTACCATCTTTGTTGCGAATAACGCGGTAACCATCCATTTCAGTATCCATATCAGAGGAAGGGACAAAGTAATCCTGATCACTGACGCTGTCATATACTCTGACCGGACGTCCGTTTTCAAAATAGGTCACTGCCAGAGGCCCATTCAGGTTTGGTATGGGATGCCCAGCTTTGTCATACTTAACATCCGCAGGTATAATCACCTGTCCGTCTTCACCCACCAGTTGTGTGTGATGGATATACGGCTCAATGCCTCTTTCAGAGTTTAACAGGTTGTCAAGAAACATGAAGGATAACAACTGGCGTGAGTTACTGTTCAGCGCGGCTATATCCTTCGCTAACATGATCGCCGCTTCCCGAGTAGCGCCCATTTTAGATAATTTACTGAGAAAATCGAATTTCGCGGAGCTGATATAAATCGTACCAAGCGGAACATTTTCACGCGGTCTTTTGCCAACAACCACCGTCATATTGGTTTTTATCTCAGCAAGCAGTTCGGGATTGATGCTTTCCAGTTCCTCAAAAGTCAGCCTCAGTAAATTCTGTACTTCTCCATTTTGCCTGAGGTCAATATAAGTGCCCGGATTTTTGCCGGATAAAAGTATGGTTGGCTCAAATTTATGGTCAGCAACCTGTGCATCTTTCTCAATGTCGGTAAGATCTCGGTCAATCGCGGCGATAAGATTCTGACGTAAAGGTACAGAGATATGAGGCAACCCTGCAATAAACGCTTTAGAACTCTCAAGAAGCATACGGGCTTTGTCATAATTACCTTCTTTAATAATAGCGTACATCGCTTCTTTCAGAGAGACATGTAGTACCCTGACAGCAGTCTTTTCAGCCTCAATCATTTCATTATACTTCGCAGGATTGATGGCAATTGGAATAGCGTTCCCCACATCCGCAGTGGTCAGCACGAGTTCCTGAGAAGCAAATCCATCTTCAAATTCGAAGGGTTCATATCCATTGCTAAAGGCCGTTTCGCCTAATGTAAGAAGCCGCAAATCAGATGGCAATCCCCGGGCGGTTAAACTTTTGATATGTTCTTCTATCATGGCAACTCTATTCTGATCCGCTTCACGATACAATTCCGCAAAGACCTCATCAGTATTTGGTGACTCAAAATCAAAGGAATTCACATCAAGGAAGAGTTTTCGCCCCGAAGCGCCAATACCCTGTTTAGTGAAAATTTCTCTGCTGTAAGGATCGGGTATATCCTGATCTGTAACGTCATCGGTCAGGCGTATGACCACATCGCTGACCCCCTCAGCAAGCTGAATAGAGCGAGCCCTGTAAGCATCAGCGCGCAAGGTTGTTGCCGCAGGATACCAGTAATCAGGTATTCGATTGATAGTTTCTTTAAGAACGCTTTCCAGTCCGAAAGTAACTTCGGAATCGCTGTAATCTGATATTTCACCGTTGAGAATGTCTTCCATAAAAGAAACATTACTTTCAACATCGGTATTTGAACCTCTAACCCTGTAAAGATCAGCAGAACTAACCATTTGGGCAATATTTTTCATAAGAGCAAACGCATCGTCCCGGCGTCCCGAATCCCACAGCTCCCTGACTTTAATATAATTCTGTACTACCTCTATGCGCCGTGCATCATCCGCAAACTGTTCTTCATCAATGTCAAGGTCACGATTAAAGCGTGAGATCAGTTCAACTATTTTGTCGCTGTTTTTAATAATAAAGTCTGTCGTCGTATCGATTTTAATGACACCCTGATGCTGTTGGTTAAAATCACGGACAGCCTGAATAGCGTTAATGAACAATCCATACTGAATATTGCGAGACATGGACTCAAAGAACGCTTTTTCCTGTTTCATCATTTCAGGATCAAGTCCTTCCTGTTTGTCAAGTTCAGCCTGCCCCTGACGTACCATGTCAAGGAATATGTTCATCCGATCCTGAATGAAAACAATGTCCAGTGATGCGGCAAGCTGTTCCTTTTCCATTTCCCACAACAATGACAAGGCACTCGCGGTTATGCGTGAAGGTTCAGCAGAAGCGGCTTTGCTGTCCAGTTTCCTAAAATAATTTAATAATGCCGCCTGCTGGTTGAGTGTTTTACCATTGATAGTAACAAGCGCTTCGGCTGTAATTTCGTTACGCTGAAGTACATTAAAATAGATCGCTTTGCGCACCGATGGGTCAAGAGTATCCCACCCGTTTCTGCCGACAAGCTCAACCAATTCTCTTTTCGCCTCAACAAAATTAGAACGTTCATCAGTTTCTTCAAGAGAATCAAGTACTCTTTGTAACCGGTCGGTCATTACCACAGGTACATCACTATTATAAATACCGCTTACGAATGCCAGCCACTCAAAGCCCGCTTCTTCCTCAGATATTAACTGCGCCGCAAGCGCTTTGCGTTCCGAATGCGAAAGAGTTAATCCCCTTTCATCTTTTATAAGGTCAACAAGATCATTAAATCTTTCACGCATTGCACGCGCTACATCTCTGTCCTCTACAACTGAGGTTGCCGCCTGAATGTCTGAAATTGTGCCGGTTGCTAAAAGCTGGCCTGCCTGAGCAACAGCGCTGAGAACAGGTTTAATACTGGATTGAACAACCACGTCACTATTGCTTCGTACTCGAGCCTGTTCAACGATCTGATTATGAACCTGAGCTATATCGTTCCTGCTGACCAACAGCGGCAGAATTCGGTTCTTGTTATCCTCAATGTTGTATATGATTCCTATACCTTCTCCGGGTTTGAAGTAAACGCGCACGTTGTTTTTCAATTCAGTCATTCTCGTCTCAAACGTTTCCCTCTGTGCAGGAGTCATCTGAACCTGAATTCCAGTAGGAGCTGTCACCAGAATGACCGGATTGCGCTCAGCATCAAGTGTCTGTTCAAAAGTGTATTTCGATATATCAAATAAATCCGTAACCCTTTGATTGAGTTCATTAGAAAAACTGAAATACGCATCAGCGGGTGAAGCTGGATCAAATGCGTTTACCATTGCCTGAATCTGATCAAAAATAAAATCTGTACCGGTAGCCCTTTCAAAAAAGATCTTATACTGTTCTGAAACAGGTAACGACTTATTGTGGAACGGACCGGTCCAGTATGTCAGAGAATCGCCTTGAAACAGTTCAGGTACCGCTTCCTGAGAAACGCCTTCACGATAGATTTGTTCTTCCATGCGAAGCATACCATGCCATTCTGCGTAATCGTCTCCCATTAAGACTGACGCCCTGTTTTTACCAATTTTGGCAACCGCGGCCGGTGTCATTGCTCCAAGCGACAGATATGGTTGAACCGCCGCCCACAATTCCTGATTGGCAAACGCAGTCTGCAACGCTTCTATGTTCTTTTTTGTTTTACGGATTGTACCATCTGCGGCTCGTATACTAGACACCGCCTTTTCAAAAGATACAGCAGACTGTTCAACAAGCTGAGCAAGCGCCTGATCCTGAGCAATCACATCAGGCATAATCATTTCAAAAATTTGTCTTACAAACAGGGACGCATCGCCTTTCTTTAAATTCGGGCTGTTCAGATTAAGCACAGGGATAAAGGGTGCCCCCTGTACCGCAATAACCGCGGCCATTGCTTTAACGGCGGCACGATTGCTTTTTGGATCTTCGGACTTCAGCAGTTGAACAATCTGATTGAACGCCGCTTTTTCAATATATATTGTATTGGTTTCCTGCGATTTCTGTTGTAATGCCTCAAGCGCTTTTCCAGTTACCGGAAGGAAAAGGTCTTTTGAAACAACAACCCGTGTCCCGCTGTTAATCCTGCTGGCAAGCGCCGGGTCAACAGAAGCAAGATATTCGACGGCTTTCTGTAACATATTCGCAACACGATAATTATCAGTACGATCGCTGAACTGCGAAAACTGGTTATCAGTGTTTTCGCCAAATAACAGGTATTCGGCGTTGACATCCGCACCAAAATCTCTAAACTGTTCATATTCATACACTATATTATTATAATGAGAGGCAAACTGGCGGCGCGCCATCTGATATACAGCCATGGTTTGAATTGAAGCATCCTCACTCTCTTTCACTGCATCAGCATGTTTTCTGTGAGAAATCACGTACGCCACACCATATATAAGCGCAGGAATATTCGCAGGAATAAGAGGTATTTCGTTTTTCGCAATTGTTATTGATTGTCTTCCCTGCGCAATCGCCTGAGTTACCACAGCCGCGGCTTCATTAAACGCAGACTGGTAGGCTTGCACTTGCGAGATACTCTGATTGGCGGTATTCAGCATGCCCTGTTCAGTAGCGGTATCGGTACGGCGCGCTATTGAAACTTTAAGCGAATCAGCAGAACGTTCAAGATTGTTCAGACGAGCGACATTAGCCTGCATCGATGAATTAATGCTGACTGAATCGCGCTGATTTTGAGCTATCTGGCGTGTTGTAAGTTCAATTGTCGCCGCAAGCTCTTTCATTCGCCGTTCAATAACGTTATACTGAGTCAACTCAGTAATATGCGATTCGATCGCGGTTACTTGTTCAGTCGCGGTTGTCTCACCAAGATTGGCTACAAGGCTTAAAAGACGCGAAAAATCTTCAGAACCGGCTATACGGTCTTTCACGCTGTTAAAAACCCGATGATTGTAGACATTGACATCCGAAGGAATCATCTCATCAAGCAGTTCATTCCCGATAAGTTCCGCCAATTGATCACGGAGAATCTCAATATCTTCAGGGCTGATTATAAAACCAAAATTGACCCCATGAAACTTAACCGGGTAATCTCTCAGAATATCAATAACATCTTTATCCTTCGTTTCAGGATACAGTGTGTCGAGTTCAACTTTAACTTTTGTGTCCTCCGGCCATCCCCACCACTGCGCCAGAGCAGTGTTTAACGCTTTGCGTGGCGAACGCCCTTCATCTTTAGCTTCCTGTATTACTGACAGCATTCGTTCCGATAAGATTGTCAGCACATATTTATCCAGATAGGCTTTTACAATTGACTGAATTGAATACTCCGCATCTTTCAGAACAGCTTCGCCGGCATTCAACTGGCTGGCTAGTCCTTTACTGCGCTCGTTCTGCGCCCGTATAGTCTCTCGCAATGTTTCAATTTCAGACTGCATTTCCGCAAGCCGAGACTCCTGCTGAGAATATTCTGTAACGGTATCTTTTAAGGAATCCAATACCTGCTGTCGTTTCGCCATATCAGCATCGTACTGTGTGGCACGCTGTTTGACAGTTTCACTCACCGCTTCCGTGAGTGCTTCAGAATCAAAACGAACTTCAGCCTGACGAAGATTATCCCGCATGTTATAAAACTGGCTCAGCAACCTATTGTGTACTTCGTTTGCAGTTTCATACGCTTGAATAAAAGTAGCATTCTGCCTGTCCGACATGTACAGTCCCTTGATCGTATCAAGATTTTTACGAGCAGTAGAAACTGCGCGGCGATAAATAATAGCTTCTATATTCTGGATTGTAATTGCAATCGGCGGAGTATCTTTACTGATTGTTACACGCGAAACATTATTTGATATTTGCTCATGCATAAACGAAACCGCATCATTCAGCGCGGCATAGAGCTGTTCTGCAACAAGGAGTTCTTTTTCAGTACCTGCAAGAAGAACTTCATCAACCTGTGTATCAGCCAGACGCGCGTCTATACTTTTAACCCGTGCTTCCAATCCGGCAATTGTACGGTTATTAGCGACAAAGTCAGCTCGCAATGTGGAAATTGCCGCCTCAAGAGCATCGCGCTGATCAATGCGCTTGGTGTATTCAGCCGCGTTCTGGCGCAAAAGTTGTGTTGAAACAACCAATGGCTTGTGGACGTTCTCAAGAATAGCGGTTTTCGCCTTTTCAAGATTTTCAGCCTGATCACCGGAAAAAGAACGTATATTTGCCATAATCGTTATTCGGGTAAATATATCTCCCATCCGCCGGGATATCTCAGGGCTGACAGCCATAACCAACTCACCATCAAGTTGAGCTGGTATAACGCTATCAATTACATCCTGATCTATAAATTCGCCCAAACGGGCACGTAATTTTCCAACTGTTTCAGCATCAATAATTTTACCAAGATTAGCGCCTTTAATGACACCGGGCTGCTGTGCGAGTGTCTCAGTTAAACCTTTTAACTCCCTGCCGTCCCACCATGTAGAAAGCATCTGGTCGACTGCGAGGATAGAATTCTTACCTTCAAGAGCCGCCGCCGCTTCAGTATTGATCACTTTACGCGCTATGACATTGAGAACAAAGCTTTCAAAATAGTTCCGGAGAACCGTACGGGCCGCCTCACGCTGAGCTTTAACAGTCTTCCTTAGCGCTTCTCTCTCCTTTGTACGCTGTTCAAATTCTTCCGATTGACCCTGTATTGCAGAACGAAGCTCTTTTAGTTTCTCAAGAGCTTCAGTTCGTTCCTGTCTCAAAAGATCAAGCTCGGCAGAAGTGTTTTTAATTCCTGATATCTGAGCATTTAATTGCGCTATCCGTGAATCAGTGTTTTGTTTAGCTTGTTCACTGACCCTATTGAGTGCCGCAAGGACATCTTCCTGCGTATCAGGGGCTTCACCAAGCACTGTATCCAGACGTTCATTTAATGCTGTCGTCGGAGTACCCGACAGAACACCGTTCCATTTCTGGCGCAGTTGCTGATATGCGGTGATCCGGGCAAGCTGTGAATCAAGAGTCATTGTGCTAATATCAATATCAATGAACCTATCGACAAAAAAACCTGCCGGGTCATTGAACTGGTCTGCAGTATCAGCCTGTTCCTTAAAGCTAAATTCATTATTAGCCGCGGAATATGGCAGTAAAGTAATTTTGTATACATCCGCACTGCTTTCTGATAACGCAAGATAAGCGCCGTCGGCGAGCCGTTCTTTAATAACCAGATTGACTGATGCGACACCGTCACGGGACGCAAAAGCGATCGGCTGCTGATGCGAAATAGCTTCATCCAGCAGACTATGACGTCGCTGCGCGTTCGATAACAACGGACGTTCGGATGTGGTTTTCCAAACTTCAACAGACAGCAATTGGGTGTTGACAATCTGTCCAAATTCTTCCAGAGTCAGCATCCGGTTCAATTCCTTACTGCGATCCTGCGCCTCGCTTAACGCCTCTGCCAATGCTTTGTAGAGTTTTGATTTACGATACTCACGCGGCGCGGAGTTTAAGGTCTGTTCCAGCATGCTGTACCATCTGTCAAACAACTGGCTGGTTTCCCCCTCATAATGCTGTGCCGCATTAACCGCGGACATAGATGAAATTACAGCATTTTGCATTTCAAGTGAGGGCAGTTTCAAAACCTTATTTTCAATTGTCACATCGAAATCGGGGTTGAGATTCATCAGCAGAATAATCACCCTGCTGTAAGCGGCGTCAAAATTAGTATCAAAAATCAGCCGTCCGATTTTTTCTGAGTATGTCGGTTTAGTAGTTTCTTTCAGTCCAATGTACTTATGCAAAGCGTACTCCAGATCAGACCCGGGTATCGGCATAATACCGACAGTAAGGTATACGTAGTCAAGAAGAGCGGCTTTTTCTCCATCAGTCAAAATAAAACCGCTTATGTCACCGTCCAGTTTCGACGAAATTTTCTGTATGGCATCAATATAGCGTTTTAAAAGAGGATCTTCCGAAGTAGTTCGCTGTGCAGAGCCAACTGTCTCCAGATTGAGCTGATCGACTATTGACTGGCCGACGCGCGTACGTAAATCCTGAGCAGTATCTGCTGTCTCTGTCGGCTTGGACATAATGTGTACTATTACACGTTCAGCGCCAACAGGTTTGAAAATATGTGCTACGGCAGTATCTGTAAGGTTAATCAATGAATTCTCAGCAAAAACCTGATGTGCGGATTCCTGAGAAATTGTTTGCATAAAAATATTTATCGCCTCAAGCGGAAGCGTGGGTTCGGCTATAACCGTTCCAATATTAAGATTGTCATAAAGCCCCCTGAACTCTTCAGGCATCTGAGCAACATGGACAATTCCCAGCTCAGCGCCAAGTTGCGGAACGGTTGAGCCTGAGAACAGTGATGCAATGAGAAACGCGGTATTGCGGTACACCGGCTGTGTAGTATTGATACCGTAAAGATCCCCGACTTTTTCCACGATGCCCATGCGAATAAACATATCAAGATATACCGCGAGGTTATTTTCCGTCAAAGTAGTCGCGGGATCAAGGGTTTGAAGCTGAGTAAAAATTTCTTTCTGTGTCTTGGCAGTATCAAAAATGCTCTTCAGGATATTCGTGCGCACCGTCCGGTAATTGGTGGTAGCATGGATATATCCGAGCGAACTCATGAATTCTTCAGTCACCCCGTCTCCAAGCCGTACCATTTCAAGCAGGCTTTTCTCAACTTCAGGGTCAAGCCGCTCTGTTTCCAGATCGTCAGTACGGTCTGTCCGGTACTTCACATAAATAGGTTCAGGGCTGTTGCTTAGCCTGATCTGAGCAACAATTGTACCGTCAACAGTTAACTCTACTGACTGAACGGAAATACTCTCAGAGTACTGAGCAATAGTGATAACTTTGTTGATCGCTTCTTTGAGCTGTTCCTGAAGCTGTTCTTTAATAAGCATCTGCTCTTCTGTAGAGTATTTGACCAGCACATCCATATACATATCATAGAGTTTGGTCGTGGTCAGCAACGTCCGCATTTTTGTAGACAATACTTCCTTCCGTTCAGGATATACCAGCGGTTCCTGTGTCAACCACGTCGCTATCTTCAGAGTGCTGATATAGGTAGCAATCATTTGTTCCAGCGGAGTACGATAATTTTTCAAGAGTGAAATATAAGGGATTTGTTGTGAATCGTGATCTATATTCGGAGTAACAACAACATACGATACATCCTCTTCTTTCAGTATCTCTGTTATTCCTTTCGTATGAAACCCACCAGCGATCAGCACCATCACCGACTGTTCGCTTTTATTCATTAAACCGAGCGAATTTTTCACCATCTCACGTTCACGGACATGGGCGACTCGATAAAATTCCTCGAAATTCCCAAGGTTAGCGGCAATGGAGTTAATATCGAAATTCAAGATCATGCTTTCGTCAAATTCTTTTCCTTTTTCTTCAAGATAGGAAACAATTGCGGACAGGCTGTATTTCGAGGCATATCCATGATATAACTGGAGGTCGCCTCTGGTCATCTTGAGGTTACTGAAATTGCTGATAAGCTGTATCTGGCGGGACATTTCATACAACAAGGTCTGATTTTCATCCTGAATCAGTGCGTAATAAATTTTTTCCTCAAGCTGAGCGCTTTCCCTAAGCGTCTTGGTCTGTTCCATGCCGGAAAACGCATCAAGGTACTGGATATAGCGGCTCAAATTTGGGAATTCGTCAATTTTGAAATTATGTTTTTTGAATATTTCATTGAGATAAAAATGGTATTCTTCTGTAGAAATCTTCTTAGTACGGAAATTGAATTCCTTTGCAAGCAATTCCGTTGATTCTTCCTGAGAAAGCTGATTGCTGATACGGCGAACGGCGACATAGCGTTCCACATCAACACGGGGGAAATTTATCTGCGATTCGATTTCAATGATAGCAAAAAGAGATTTCAGACTGGGGAAACTCTCGTAGTCAACGAGCAGGTCATCAGCATATTTCTGAAGCTGTTGGCAATAAAATATAAAATTAATTTCATTGCCTCGAAAATCCTGCACAACGTCATCAAACTCACGAAGTGACTGGGGGAATACATGCCGTTTGATTTTACGAAGGTTATCCTGCATGACATCGCAAAAATATGTTAATTCCTTTTGATATGGCAAAGAACGGAGAAACGCATCAAGGTTACTGCGGTAGAGGGGGGCTACCTCAATACCCTCGATTGTGAAATCCAATTTTTCTTCACCATTATTTTCAACAATACATAAATATTCTGCACCGTCAATTTTACCTTCATTAAGGAAATATTCAGCAACTTTCTTCTTGACCGCTTTATCGGGAAAACGTGAAAACTCTGATGTATCGATTTTGCCCGATGCACCCTCGATACCAATAACATTGGTGCCATAGGACGCGTTGAGGTGCTGAAGAATCTGTGACATGTACTGCTGAGCGGATGAACTGGTGTGCGTATCCTGTATGTGGATAACTAATTTCTGTTGGGTACCCTCAAATCTCTCACGTATAACTCCATAATTGCGTGGAATCTCTACGTTTTCCGCGTTTAGCTCGCGGCCCTGGTCTGCCCAGACAAGTGAACTGAACAACATAGCTTCCGTTACCAGCAAACTGACCAGCCGCTTAAACTGCCTGTTCCGTAATCGGAATCTGGACTCAAACCAGATTTTCATGGCGTTTTCCGTTGGATTCATAAATTTGTTCCCCCTTGAACAATTGTGAAATATGTAAATAAAAATAGAGTTCATTTCTATATAGATATTATACCACAATTCAACTGGTTTTATAAATTATTTTTAGATTAAATAGTGGTCAAATCTGTGCACAAACCAATTACTTATAAAAACACAACTAATGACAATAAAATGACTGTTTTCCATCTATTTTTGATACCTTTTTATCGTCTATTGTTGATTATTCAAAATTCCATATGCGGCAAGCGACAGAAAACACAATTATCCATCATTATACTTCGACCATTTTTCCGTTTTTTATGAGTCTATTTAATTATCATATCCAATTAAATATCAATTAGTTACATCTAGATGCGCAACCACGTAAAAAAAAGATAGTCAACATAGGAAGATTTGGTTAAAATAAAGGTTGATATGTCGTAGCGGTTTTCCGCTTAACGAAGTCAGGTTATATACTGATGGACTGATGTATCTTTGTACGCATCCGCACAATCGCGTTATGCGTTGGTCCCGTGTTACCGCAATAGTAGCACGGGACTTTTGATTTATAAGAATGCGAAGAGGTTACTTTGTAGAGTCAGCTTCCAGTTTTTCGTAATACCCCTCAAAATCAATCGATAATTCGCTGAGAAGGTCGCCTTCGACACGCGAAAGCTCGAACAGTGATTTCATCAGGTCAATAGTCGCTTTAGTTTCCTGAATTTTGTTCAGAGATAAATTGTTTTGCACCTGCAGGACATCAAGACTTGTTGAAGCGCCAGACTCAAAACGGCGGTTTTCCGCATCAAGGGCTTCCTGTCCAAGAATAGTGGCGGCAACCGTTGCGTTTACTCTTTTCAGGTTAGTTTTTATCTGGGCTATGGCATTATCAACCTGCTTTACAAGTTCAAGCTCGATCCGTTTGAGTTCAAGAGCCTGTTTTTTAGCTTCCAGTCTCGCGGTCTGATATTTACTCCTTTGCAAACGATTGCCCAATGGAATGTCGACTTCAACACCAACAAACCAGTCACGGGTTTCCTCAGAAAAAGTTTTATCCAGAGCATTCCCGTAGTTGCCGTTCAACCCATTAAAACTGTACTCACCCACAAAATTCACGTCAGGCAACTCCTGATTTCTGTAAAACTGGGCATTTATATTCTGAGCCTCCACACGCTTCTTTGCGATAAGATATTCCGGCCTGTTGGCAAAGGCCAGCGTAAGACTTTTTTGAAACGACAACTCCGGTTCAGTCAAATTGGGGTCATCAGTAGGAACAATCGTGTTTTTTATAATACTTTGAGAATCAGCATAAATCAGAACCTTCAGTTCATTCTCCCTGTCAAGAATAGTTTGTTCTCCAACAATAACAGCTTCTTCACGAGATGCGACAGCCGCTTTAGCTGTCGTAATTTCTATAGGAGGTAATATTCCAACATCTACTTTTTTTGTATTATCTTTTAATAAGGTTTTAGCAAGATCCAGACGTTCTTGCAATACAGCCAGATCCTTTCGCGCAAGAACAAGATCCCAGTACCTATTCTGTACCTCAACAAGGGTGTCTATAACTACGCGGCGCAATTCCTCGATTGAAATATTCTTGTCGATTCTGGATATTCTGATGCGTGCCGTATTGACAGGAACACCCAGATTCTTTAACAACGGTTGTGTAATATTAAAACCGAGTGACCCTTGATATTCCGACTCAAAAAAAGTTGTCGTCCCTTCCGTTTTGGAATCCTCATAGAGAAGTTCATATCGGGTACCAAAGGGCACAAGGCCTGTTAAGCCGGATTTGAAATTAAGAGTCTCGGTTTCAATGGCGCTCAGCCCGGTTGACAATCGGGTAATAGACGGCAACGGCTGTTTTGAATCACCATGCTGTACTGAGAATATGTAGTCAGGATCAAATATACTTTTTTCAGTGTACACTGTCCATCTGGCGACTAGGGGATTATTCTCGCTGATAGAGATACCCACATTATTTTTTAACGCCATTACCAAGCATTGGTGCAGGGTAAGCTTCTGTGTTTGTTTCTGTTCAATTTCCTGAATCGAAAAAAATTCGCCATTAGCAATGCTGATACACGAAAACAGCACGGAAGATACAATGAGTTTTTTAATCATAAAAAAAACACCTGTTGTTTTATTAACTGACTCACCGCCAATCATTATTATGGCGGTGAGTCAGGATAGTATTTAACAGGTGCTAAATATATCACAAGTTACAGTCTTTTGCTAGACTGTTTTTGAGAGCATGGGGCGCCCTTTCTTCTTATCAAGGAGGCCAAGCACACCATGTTTCTGGAATCGACGGTAATTCTGGTAAAAGACTTCCCTTGTTAAATTGTACTTTTTGCATATGTCGCTTACGTTCGGCTTATCACCGGCGGCGGCTTCGCGAATAATCTCAAGCCTGATCTGAACAGGGTCTTCCCTGTTGACAAAACTATCTATGTTGCAATCTTTTCGGCGATTAAACTCCTGCAAATCTTCCTCGACAAAATTAGACAGCCTTTTTTTCGGGCTCAGGTCAACATCCGGGCCTAATTCGTCTTCCAACTCGCTGATGGTGCGGTCAAACAAACCGAGTACGCCATATTCTTTTTTCTTTTTATCAAAAATATAAAAATCCTGCCTGCTGAAAGTAAAAAATCGTTTTAATTTATTGATGCTCACAGTCGGATTTTCATACCCTGCGCGCAGAAACTCATACCGGCTGATAACCTCATCATCAAGGGGATAAAAGTATTTTCCGTTAAGATTAATAAATTGCGAACGGAATTTAGCGAGGTATTCGTCGCAGATTTCAACAATCTTCTGAGGGACTAATGGCTTAGTCACATAATCATCGGCGCCTGCTTTCATAGCATCAACTGCAATCTGTTCCGACCCAGCTCCGGTAATAATAACGATTTTCAGTTCAGGCATTTCAGACCGCAACTGCTTCAGAACCGTAATGCCGTCAACGCCAGGCATCATATAATCCAGCAGAACAATGCATGGTTCTTCTTCAATAGCAATTCCTATGGCCTTTTTAGGTTCACTACAAGTAATTACTTCATACTTGCGAGGAACGAGCGTATGATATATAAGATCACACATCTCTTTCGAATCATCGACTACTAGAACTCTTTTCCGAAACATTTTACGACTCCTTTTTATTGTTTAGCTGTGCTCTGATTTTAAGTTTGTATATGTAAACCTATAAGAATTAACCGCAATTCACCATCTTATCTTATTTGTACTGTTTTTTAACATTTATTATCGTACATTCAAAAAGTGTAGATTCAATAAAATATAAAAAGTTGTAAAAAAGAATCAAATTTTGAAAATATTGTTGGGATACAAAACTGAACAGTACATTTTGAACTCGCACAACGTGTGAAACTGTGCGTAATGATAGCATGAATTGAGGTTAAAAGCAATACAAAAAAATTAATCAACAGAAAGTGAATGTTTAAAAGCTCTTATGGATTAAGCAGATATTATATTTTGAAACTGTGTCTTAATTAAATGAAAACTTTATAACACTATCCAACGTCTTAATCTGCTTTAAGACATATTTCAAGCCAGAAAGGTGATATTTCCGTATTAAAACCCACTACAACAGAAGGAATATTAGCGGGAGTGCTGATTACATGATAAGAACCAACAAGAACTGACGGCAGTGATATTGACACATTATGCCCCTCGCTTCTCAGAATGTTTTTCGCATTGCCGGCAATAATGTTAGTCAATTCGCCAATCGCATCTTCAACAACCGAGTTAACTGTCGACACGGTTTCGCCTATCATGTTAGACACCACACAGCAGGCGATTTCCTTCGAGAGGGTAACAGCAACAATGCCGTTGATATCCCCTACAATTCCGACAGTACCGGAAATATCGCCGGGCGTCTGGTCTGACCTTTCTTTCAACTTAAGGGATCGACGTTCACAACGGATAAAACACATGGTGGTAAAGGCATTAACGGCTGAAGTTATAAATGGATTGATAAGTGCCGCTCGTATATCTTTGATCATGAGAATCACTACACCTTTGTTTCTGCTTCCGAAAAAAACCGTGATTTGTGCTTTTTCGCAAGAATTTGCAATCCAAAGAGAAACTTGACAATCATATCTTGTATATGCGGCATTATATCTATAAACTTTACTCCATAGGTAAAAATATTTTCAATTTCGTCATATTCTGATCGGGTAACAATTCCTGTCAAAGAAAATGCTCTCTCAGGTTGTTCATGATCATCATTTAATGGAAGTGAAAATCGCATTGAAAGGGGCCTTGTCGACGGGAACGCCGCAGGCGCCTGAAACTTTAAACCGCCGCCGCTGATATTCCTGATACAGCCATAATAGCGTTTTGGTTCGCTATAATCATCGTCCTGATTATCAATGCGAACTGCAATATCAACTGGCATCCTGAAAAATTCTCTGCGATCTTCAATGCTCATATTAGACATCATCCTCTTATTGAGAAACTTCTATGTAATCTTCTATATAATCTTTCGTGCGCTGGCTTAATTTTCCTTTTAACCGGAGCATCGCTTTTGTATGCACCTGTGAAACCCGTGACTCCGATACGCCGAGAATTTCGCCTATTTCTTTCAGCATCAAACCTTCATAATAATACAACACAACGACCATTTTTTCCTGTGTGCTCAGATCATTGATGCTGTCCGCCAGAAATCCCTGCAATTCTTTTTGTTCCGTATTGGAGAGAGGAGATTTGTTCTTTGAATCTTCGAGCGTATCAATAACCTGTAACGGCTTGTCATCATCACCTGAGTTAAGCACAGCGTTCAGCGATACCAGCGTTGTCGGCGTCGCGTATGCGATCCATTCCTGCAGTTCCGACTCACTAATTTGCAGATGCGCCGCGACTTCCTCATCCGTCGCCGGCCGGCCTAATTCTTCTTCAAGAGCGGCATAAACCTTCTGAAGGGTTTTTGCTTTTCCGCGTACAGAACGAGGCACCCAGTCAAGAGACCTGAGCTCATCAAGGATAGATCCTTTTACACGTGTAGTAGCGTACGTTTCGAACTGTGTCCCGCATTCGAGATCATACCGTTCAATAGCTTTGACAAGACCAATCACACCTGAACTGATAAGATCGTCGGAATCAATATGTGACGGCATATTGACAGCCATTCTTCCGGCAATATATTTTACCAGCGGAAGATAATTGAGAATTAATTTCTCTTTTGCCTTCCTATCTCCATTATCTTTGTACTCTCGCCACAGCTCCTGCAGGATTTTTTCCTTTTCAGGATTCTTTTTCCGCGCAGTTTTTTTAGTGTTCATTTCCGTCTCCTCTACAAATAGCAACTATTCCCCTGAATATAAAATTAACTCTTAAGATTATTAAACGCATCCAGTTCTTCCTGAAAATCCCGCATTTGATCCTGAGTTTCATCTTGCATTTCGTGTTCCAGCTCATCAGCCCGGTCATTTTCAGCCTGTTTTTCCCGACGCTCCCCTTCTTTCATGCGCTTCTCATATTCAGCCAGCTCAAATGCTATCTGACGAAACATTCCTCTCAACGCAAGCGCACCAAAAGCGCCAACAGCAACTAATGCAATACTTCCCCTTAATAAACAATGCAGTACAGACGCCCCAGCACGAAAGGAGGCATAAAATGTCAACGAAAAAGCAACAACGGACAAATAAAATAGAATTTTATTGAGAATTGCGTTCATTCCAGTTCAGCCCCAGTTAGTTTTTCAGCAAACTCAACCAATGTGTTGCCTTCTTCGACAGTCGACTGACATAATCTGCTAGCCAAGAGCCTCATGCTTGCCGACGGTTGACACCTCTCATCATATAGCACAAACGGTTCCTGTTTGCGGATTGCATGCACTACAATCGAATCTTTTTGCATAAAACCGATGCTTTTTACAGTTTTCCCCAGAAATCGCTGTGTCACAAGCTGTAATTTTTCGTCAACTTCCTGAGCTTCCCGCAATGAAGTGACCTGATTAATAAAAACTGACACCTTAAGATCTGGTGTTGAACGAAGAACAACCTTCATTAATGCATATGCGTCTGTAATGGATGTTGGGTCAGGTGTGGCAACCACAATCAGTTCGCCTGCGGCGATTATAAAATCAGTTACATTTTTAGTTATTCCTGCCGCAGTGTCTATAAGAAGGTAATCCACAGAATCATTGAACTCTGCAAATGCCTGTATAATTGATTTGCGCTCTTCCATACTTAATTCAGACATAAATTGCGCACCAGAAGCCCCAGGGATGAGTTTCACGCCACCGTGCAGGCTGGCGATAATTTCGTGCAATGGTTTACTTCCTTGTATAACATGACTCAGATTGAACGCAGGATGAATGCCGAGGAGAACATCAATATTAGCCAGCCCCATATCCGCATCAAATATCAAAACACGTTTGCGCATGGATGCTAAAGTGAATGCGAGATTAACACAGATGCTTGTTTTTCCGACACCACCTTTTCCACTGCTTAAAGCAATAGTACGGACTTTTTTTGCGTGCCTCGTCCCTTTTACCAAATTTCTTAATTGTGAAGCCTGATCATTCAATTAGTTTTCCTCCGTTACTACGCAAGAGAAACAATTTTTTCTCTGGATGCGGCATTGAGTAATCCACGCAAAAGAAGGTCAGCCATCATTTTTGCAGACATAATTTCTATATCCTCAGGAACATTTTGCCCATATGTCATGTATGAGACAGGCAATTGAGTTCGGACAGCAAGGCTGAATAATGGACCGAACATCTTGGTCTCATCCAGTTTGGTAAATAGCAAGTTAGATATAGTAAACGCCCTGAAATTACTCAAGCTGTCAACAAGGTCGCGCCATTTCGTTGTTGCACTGAGCACCAGATGGTTTTCAATAGGGTACACTGAATCCTGAAACATCTCTGCCATAGTGTGAATATTTGCGGTATCATACGCGCCGCGCCCAACAGTGTCTATCAGGATCAAGTCCATCTGCGCATGCTCCATCAGTTTCTGATTCAGTTCGTCTTTAGATCGGATAATCTCAAAAGGAAGATGCAGGATATCTGTATATGTTCGCAACTGCTCTGTCGCCGCTATTCGGAATGTATCAAGAGTAAACAAAGCGACATTCTTTTTACCCACCAGAGCAACATCAGCGGCAAGTTTGGCTATTGTCGTTGTTTTGCCCACTCCGGTAGGCCCAACCAGCGCTATAACTTTAGGAACGCTTCCTTCCAGTTCAAGCCCCCCGGAATATCGGGTAATTCGTGATACAAGTTTTGCCATATAAGAATGAAGCTCGTCTGATTGCTCAGGATCAGCATTTTTCAGTTTAGGATCAAGATTGCGGCAAATTGATTCCACAATTTCCTGTTCAACTTCATGATAAAGCAGATGCAGTCCTATGGGAGCACGATTAACATCATCACGGTGAACAGACTTCGGCGAATCATCAATAGGCTGGAACGACTGTTTCATTTTTTTAAGCTCATTCTGAACTTCTTCCAGTTGGGGTATTAACTGGGTATAGTGTTCGGAATGCCCTTTGAATGTCGTTTCAATTTTTCTGTCAAGTCCATCAAAGAAGAAGTCCATACGGTTTTTTAATTCCACCATACTCTCCAGAACAGACCTGTCGATTGAAAGCCCAGATCGGTTATCCGGTGTTCCTGATTCAGGTGTCCCATTTTCTTCAGGGTGACTGTAAAAAGAACGGCCTCGCCGATTATACGCGACAAAACCGCCTTGCGCAGGCGGCTTCGGCTCATTTGCCTCCGACCGTTCCGTATCCAAAGCCGCAAAAATCTCAATATGTTCTGAGTTAAGGATCGCTCCGACACCTTCGGTTTCCCGCACCTTTTTAGTTTTCAGGATGATTGCATCCTCCCCTAATTCAAGCCGGACCATGTCCATGGCTTCTTTCACAGTTTTTGCTTTAAATTTTCGAATTTGCATAGTACCCCTCTACACAATCAAGCTAAATAGTTAATGAAGCAGGAGCGTCAGCTTCCTGATGATTTAACGAGACCACATCCAATGGACGTAAAACTATTTTCGGATCCACTTCCGCATATGAAATAACTGTCAGGTGCGGCATTCGAGACTCACACATCCGTTTAATATGCTGGCGTATACTAGGCGAACATATAAGTACAGGCTGTTCGCCACGCGCATTAAGGCGATCAACTTTATGAGCGATATTATTTATAATGACCTGCATAACTGAAGGATCAAGAGCTATTTGCGAACCACGGTCAGACCCCTGCACGCAATCTGCCAGCATTTTTTCCAACTGCGGGTCAAGGCTGAGTACATTCAATTGACCGGATTTATCCAGTAAAGGCGCGATTATTGATCGGCCAAGATTATGACGCACAAATTCAGAGAGAATATCCGGGTCTTTTATTTTCTGTCCATAATCGGAAAGCGTTTCAATTATCACACTAAGATTTTTAATGGTGACAGATTCCCTGAGAAGGTTTTGCAGTACACGATGGACTGTGCCCAGAGTAAGCTGGTTAGGCACAACTTCTTCAACAACAGCTTTATTGGTTTCTTTCAGGTTATCGAGCAAGTTGGACACGTCCTGACGGCTGAGCAACTCGCTAAGATGTGACCGGATAATTTCCGTCAGATGTGTTGCCAGCACGGATACATCGTCAACAACGGTATACCCCATGGATTCAGCGTAATCGCGGCGGCTGTTGTCAACCCACACAGCAGGGAGCCCGAAAGCAGGCTCTGTTGTCCTATGCCCATCCAGTTCAACCATAGCTGTTCCCGGGTTCATTGCCAGATAATATTCAGGTTCTACTTCGCCCTGAGCAACTTTTACATCTCTTACTTTTATCACATATTCATTCGGCTGAATTTGAATGTTATCACGTATCCTGATCGACGGTATTATCATCCCGTAATCGCTGGCAAACTGTTTTCGGATAACATTTATACGGTCAAGAAGTGTTCCGCCCTGATTAACATCAACCAGCGGTATCAAGCCGTACCCTATTTCTATTTCCATAGTATCAACCTGCAGCAACTGCTCGAGCTTATTGCGGCGGTCTTCTTCTTCATCGACTTCCTCAATCACAGGTGTTTCCTTGACCTCTTTCAGACTGCGAGACAAATAACCAATGACCCCTACCCCAAGAGCTATAGAGAAAAATGGTATTTTGGGAAAACCGGGAACCATGCCGAACAGAAACAAAATCCCTGCGGCAATTAAAGATGCGCGAGGATTGGCAAATATCTGGCGTGTCATATTCGATCCAAGACTCTCTTCAGAATCGCCTGCGCGTGTTACAATTATACCTGATGCTGTTGCGATAATCAGAGATGGTATCTGGGCAATCAACCCGTCACCGATGGTCAAAAGAGTATACTTTTGCAGTGCTTCTACGATAGGTATGCCCATTTGGAAAAAGCCGATTCCGATTCCGCCGAGAATATTGATAAAGGTAATAATAATACCGGCCATAGCGTCACCACGAACAAATTTACTGGCGCCGTCCATCGCCCCGTAAAAGTCGCCTTCACGAGCAAGCTCTTTACGTTTCTTTTTGGCTTCGTCTTCAGTGATAAGGCCCGCGTTTAAATCGGCATCTATACTGAGCTGTTTACCAGGCATTGAATCAAGGGTAAAACGCGCGGCTACTTCAGCAATACGGGTTGCACCTTTGGTAATAACGGTAAACTGAATGACAACGAGAATAAGGAAGATTACGGTTCCGACAATATAATTACCCCCAACCACGAAAGATCCGAATATCTCAATGACTTTACCGGCATACCCGGTCAGCAAAATCTGACGGGTAGTGGCTACGTTGAGCGACAACCGGAACAACGTGGTAAACAATAATAATGAAGGAAATACGGAAAAATCCAGCGGCCTTGGAGTCAACGTGGATGTCAGAAGGATTAAAATACCAATAGTTATATTTAATGTCAGAAGAACATCAAGTATCGCGGAAGGAAGAGGTATGATAAGGGCAATCAGAATACCGACGATACCGATCGCGAGCCCGATATCGCCGTGCCGGGTAAGTGTCTCAATTGAAAACGGTTTCTTTTCTGGCATTTTTTGTCCTTATTATTTACCTGTTAACGAGCTGAACCCGCCATCCGTTTGTTGTTGATTCTATATACATATGCCAAAACTTCAGCAACAGCCTTATACAGTTCAGGGGGGATTTCCATCCCAATGTCAACTGTCTTAAACAAGATTCTTGCCAACGGTTTGTTTTCTACCACTGGAACATTGTTTTCTTTCGCAATTTTTTTGATTTTTTCAGCTATAAGCCGCGCTCCCTTAGCGACAACACGCGGTGCGGACATATTTGCTGGATCATATTTTATAGCAACAGCAATATGAGTCGGGTTGGTTATGACAACATCCGCCTTAGGCACTTCCTGATACATCAGTTGCCGCATAATTTCACGTCCCATAGACCGTATACGCCCTTTGATTTTAGGATCCTGATCCATGTTTTTCTGTTCGTCCTTGACTTCCTGTTTGGTCATTTTCAGGTTTTCTTCATGACGGTACCGCTGGTACAGGTAATCGATTATTGCAAGAATGACCAGTATCATGCCTACACGAAAGACCACTTTATACACCATCATGCAAATAAAATTAAAAAGATCCGGTATTGTTTTATTCATCAGAATCATAAAGTTGTGGAGTTCTCCGACAACTGTTGTATATGCCACTGGGAGAATAATTGCTAATTTAGCGACACTCATACCGAGTTTTACCATCTTGTCTTTTTTAAAAAATTGCAGTTCTGAAAATTTCGGTTTTATTTTGCTTAACTGCGGTTTTAACGGCTTAAGCGTCCACAAATTGCCCACCTGCGCCCATGTTGACAAAAAAGAAAGGAGAAGAATCACTGTTAAAATCGGCGCCAGAATTTTAGTCAGGTCAACTACCATGTCCAGCGCGAAATCAGGTATGTTTTCAGGTTCCAGATCATTCATCAGCCCGATAATTTTCCTAAATTCAGCCATGATGGTGTTTCGCATATAAGGGCCGAGCCAGCGCAACGAGATAATAACCCCCATAACAAGCACCACCAGAGATATCTCCTGGCTTTGCGGGATATTCCCTTTATTCCGGGCTTCGTTTCGCCGTTTGGGTGTGGCTTTCTCTGTCTTATCTTCTTTATATTGATCTGCCATCGGCTACACCAGAGAAAGAATTGTGGTTAAATCAGCATAAAAAGTGCGCATGAGCAAATGTAAAAAATACATCAGCACAGGAAAAATAATGACCATGCCGACCAAACCGATAAAAATCTTTATCGGCAGGAGCAGGATCAGAAGGTTCATGTCAGGAACCGCACGGCCGATGATACCGAATGCGAACGACGTTATCAGGATGAACGCCATGATCGGAGCGGCATATTGCAGTCCCAGCACAAAAATTTTTCCTACAGTCATGACCAGCTTTTTCAGTAAAGGCCCTGTCATCTGAAAACCGCCTATCGGAGCTACTTCAAAACTTTGCGAGATCAGTTTGATCAGGAAATGATGCCCATTCAGCATAAGAAAAATCAGCATAAATATAATAAACTGGTATTGCCCGATAGGATCAATCGGCTCGTCAAACAATGGATCTATCAGGCTTCCTTCACTGAACCCCATATTCCTGCCCATAAACGACCCGGCGAACTGCACAACCGAAAGTAATGCGTTAGCCGCAAAACCAAGCGTAAAACCAAGCAGAAATTCCTTCAGGATATACAGAGACAGCTCTAATAACGGTATGCTTGCGGGAAAGGTATCCGGCACCGGAACAACCGGGTATAACACTATCATTACCACCACAGAAAAAAATACCCTCGCCAGCGGCGGTATGCTTTCATGGCTGAAAACAGGCATAAAAAAAAGCATTGATCCGACTCGCGCAAAGATCAACAGCATGGCTACAAGGTTGTTTGTCAATAAATCAACTAGTTCGAAAGAGCCATTCATAGTCTGCCGTCCCTTTACCGCGCCACGAGTGCCGGCAACGACAAAAATAGGTTTGTAATGAACGATACCAAGGTATTAATGATCCACGGCAGGCTGAACATCAACGCTCCGAATACGCCGACAATTTTAACCACTGTCATCATAGACTGGTCTTTTAATGCCGTCACAGACTGCAAAATGCTCATTACCAATCCCAGCACCATACCGACGCCAAGCATCGGCATAGCTATCGAGAGTGTAATAACTATTGTCTGACGAGCCATACTCATAACCCACTCTGTCGTCATCGGAATCCTCCTATTCAAACCCTAAGGTGATTGAGCGCACTATCAGGTACCAGCCATCCACCATAACGAACATAAGGATCTTGAATGGCAGGGATATAACCATCGGCGGCAAGACGATCATCCCCATTGCGAGGAGCACGCTGGCTGTCACCATGTCTATAATCAGGAATGGGATAAACAGTACAAAACCCATCTGAAACGCTGTTTTCAGTTCACTGATAATAAACGCCGGCACCAGCGTGGTTGTCGGAACGTCGTTTATTGTCGCGGGCTTTTCCTGTTTGCTCAGCTGAACAAATAGAGCAAGGTCTTTTTTGCGGGTATATTTAATCATAAACGAGCGTATCGGCTCTATCGCCTCTTTGAACGCTTCCTGCTCAGTAATCTCCTGCCGCATTAACGGCTGAACGGCTTTGGTGTTTATTTCAGTCCAAACCGGCGCCATAATATATATAGTCAGAAACAACGCCATGCTGACCATAATCTGATTTGAAGGCTGAGACCCTGTTGAAATCGCTTTTTTCATAAACGACAGAATTATTATGATCCGTGTAAAGGCGGTCATCATGGTCAGAATGCTTGGAGCAAGGCTCAGGATAGTAATCAGGATAACTATCTTCATTGTTGAGGTGAGCGGAACCGACGTTTTTCCCGGATCGGCATTAACCGATATCTGAATCGGAAACGTTTGCTGTACCGGCTGTTGTGCGTACGCTGAATAATGAACAAAGACAAATGCGCACAGTATCAGGAAAACAATAAACTTCTTTATCATGAGCGAACCGCCTGATGTTCGGTTTTCTCAACCTGTTTGTGGAAGAGATCAAGCAAAGGCATGAAATCCCTGCTGGCAAGAGCCACTACCTTTTCCTGATCGGTGATTTTATCAAGCAGAGAGAGCGATTCGGGAGTACCGCCAAGAACAAGCACCTCATCTATCAGTTTTATAAGATACACCGATTTCTTCTGATCGAGATGCAGTCTGTCGATAACCTCAAAATAACGTTCCCGCTTGCTGAAAAGGCTCTGTTTATCTCTGAGCACATAACGCAATAAATAGATAATTCCTATAATGCAGGCTATAATCAAACCAAGACTCAATATTACCCGCGCAAGGAGATGTTTCAAATTGGGAGTGGGTATCGGCTGAACTGGAGAGTAATCGGAGTCCGCCAGAAACGAGCCTTCTTCGGACACCTGCTCACTTTGAACTGTGGGTGTTTCATTGTTCTGTGCGATTACGGTATATGGAGTATAAAAAACCCACACCAGCAGAATGATTACCATACATGAAAAAACATTTCGCATCTCATATGCTCCTCATTTCGTGTTTGATATATTTATTGGATCTTATATCAGCAATAAATATGCCATGAGATGAATCCATAAAAATGTCCAGCAAACTAAACTTACGCTTGTTTTGTATATAATATTTATGTATTGTAAGGGATAATGACTGATCTTTGATACGCGGCGACAGGCGAAACGCCTGATTGATTTTGCTGTTTGTGCAATACCAAGAAATTAATGTCATTGCGCGGAACGAAGTGACAAAGTAATCCCCTCCTTATAAAAATCAGCAGAGGAGATTACCACGAATTTCTTCGAAATTCTCGTAATGACAGATAATTAATTGGCAACCCGGTGTTCTCGTACCGCTATGACGCGTTCGGCTCGACGG
>QZJZ01000082.1 GCA_003599815.1 Candidatus Auribacter fodinae | reverse complement strand
CGGCTGATCTTCTGAACCACTCTGCCTTCTCAAATAAACTCCTGCCGGGGTCCGTCATTTGCCGCACCTTTCCCTGACAAGCCTGACCGTCTCCGCGTATGGGCATCTGGCAGGTGACGCGATACTGGTCAGAACGTCTCAGATTATCGCGGATAGCCTGCGCAAAATAGATGTTGTCGCACGGTATGGCGGGGAAGAGTTTGTCATGCTTCTGCCGTACACGAATCACGCCGGCGCTTTAACCGCTGTGCGCCGTATCCGAACTCAGATTGATCGAGCGGAGTTTATCGTTGGCGATCAGATTGTGAAAATCAGCATATCTTTCGGAATATCTTCGTTTCCTGATAACAACATCATGGAAGAAGACGAATTTATCCTTTCCGCGGATAACGCACTGTACGGAGCAAAATCCATGGGCCGTGACTGTATATGCCAGTATACGGAAGAGTCTATCGTCGCTGTACAATAATGAGATAAAACCAGTTTACCTTTTGCGGGATGAACGATGCCGTTTTCCAGCAGGTTCTTTTTGCTTATCCGGTGCGTGACGTATGCTTTTCTTGTACCCGTGCAGGATGGTGCGCTGTCGTGTCCTGTCATGCACTGATTTCGGGACGAATATGGTTGTTTCGGTAAAAAGGTCGAGTTCAGTATAATACATGCATGTTGACGTTGTCATGGGGGTTGGCAGGAAATCCTGTATCTGATCGGGAATAAATCCCTGTCCTGTCAGGAAACGCTGTAACTGAAGCATATCTTCTTCCGTGCATCCCGGATGAGAAACGATGAAATAGGGTATGATATACTGCTTCTTTTTCAGTTTTTTGTTGATCTGGCTGAACAGGTTTTGAAACTGGACGAATTTGCTTTTGCCCGGTTTGTTCATAAGCCGTAAGACATTCGGACTGATGTGTTCCGGCGCGACTTTCAACTGGCCGCTGATATGGTGTGTGCATAATTCGGTCAGAATTTTATAGGCGTCTGATTCCGGAATAATGTCATACCGAAGTCCGCTGGAAACAAAGACGTGGGAGATTCCTTTAATTGATCTCGCGCTGGCGAGGATATCCATGTATTTGCTGTGGTCTCTGTTCAACGCGGGGCAGGGGGAATCGCCGAGACATGTGCTTTTTCCGCAATGTGTCCCTTTCTCGTGATACTTACATCCCAGCCCGTACATATTGGCGGTAGGCCCGCCGATATCCGAAACCGTGCCTTTGAAGTCAGGGTCATTAACGTATTGCCTGAGTTCAGCGAGTATGGATTCCTTGCTTCGTGACTGAATGATGTGCCCCTGATGAAAAAACAGAGCGCAGAACGAACATCCTCCGAAACAGCCCCGGTGCGCCGTAACAGAAAATTTTACTGCCTCGAAAGCGGGTATGCCGCCTAAACTGTCGTACATCGGGTGCGGGCGCCTTTTAAACGGCAGTGCGTATATCTCGTCCATCTCCTGAGTAGTAAGAGGAGGTCCGGGGGGGGCATGTACCAGCCACCTGTTCTGGTATTTCTGGAATATAGGGTAATCAGGACGCTGCAGAAAGTAATCGACGAACTGTTTGTGCGCTTTCATGTATGCTTTTTTGTCGTCCCGGACTATTTCGAAATCAGGAAGAGAAACCGCATCGGAAGGCGCTTCTTTGCTCATGATGCAGGTACCTTCGATTCCGCTGAGATCCGGTTCTCCGCTGTTAAGCCGTCGGGCAATTTCCAGAACCGGTTTTTCGCCCATGCCGTACACAAGAATGTCAGCTTTGCTGTCGAGCAGGATAGACCTCCGTACGGAGTTGCTCCAGTAATCATAATGCGCCAGCCTGCGCAGGCTGGCTTCTATACCGCCTATGACAACAGGTACGCCTTTGGCAATATTCTTTATCATGCTGGTATATACGATGATTGAACGGTCAGGGCGCATTCCCGCTTTGCCGCCGGGAGAAAACATGTCAGTGCGGCGCGGTTTGTTCGCGCTGGTCCGGTTACAGACTAGCGAGTCCATGTTTCCTGAGGTAACAGCGAAAAAAAGGCGCGGTTTGCCAAGCTTCAGAAATTGTGCGGGGTCACGCCAGTCAGGCTGAGGAATAACGCCTACTTTGAACCCGTGTTTTTCAAGATACCGCCCGATGACTGCAGTACCGAATGAATGATGGTCAACGTAGGCATCGCCGCTGATAATAATAATATCAAGGCAATCCCATCCGCGAGAACGTACATCATCCTGAGAGACAGGGAGAAATAATGAATGAGACATATAGTTATGTTCCAGCCGCCAGTATTACTGGTTGTCCTGAACCTGAATTGTCTTGTGAATTTCGCTCACAATGCAGGGAAACAGCTGGTTATACTCTTTAGCCCAGCTACCCCCGCAGGACGTAGGCACGATAACCAGCTTAATGCCGGTTTCTTCCTGAAATTGTTTCGGAAGCCTCAGACTGACATAATCAGGAACCAGCATCAGTTTGATGCCATTGTTTTTAATGGAATCCATCAATGAGGCGATGCGTTTGCGCCCCGGGGCAACACCAGCCGCTGGTTCAACGTATTCAACGACATTCAGTCCGAACGAATCGGTAAAATAATCGAGATTGTGATTATAGGCGACTATACGTACTCCTTTGTATGCTTCACACCGTTTTTTCCAGATATCGATATCGTTCTGGAATTCCTTTATATACCGTTTGCGGTTAGTGTTCATATCCTCTTTAAAATCAGGAAACTTATTTCCGAGTATTTCGTAGATATTGTTTATGATTTTTATGCTGTTGGCAGGATCAAGCCAGACGAAGGGATTTGCATCTTTGTAATGAATCGGTGTTGCCTCCGGGTCATCAACTTTTGATGGTTTAGGCGTTATTCCTGCAGTTACCAGTTGAACAGCTTCTGAGTCAGGCGTTATCAGAGGGTTGTTTACGCCGTCCCACCATGTTTTTTCCCAGTTGTCTTCCAGTCCGAACCCGTTTTTCAGGTACAGCACGGCATGTTGCGCTCTCAGTTGAGATGCGAGGTCGGGAGCAAGATAAGTCGGGTTGTCTCCGCCCTGAAGCATTGATATGACCTCAAGGTTATCGCCGGCAATAGCCTGCGCTATAGAAGCGATATCCGTGGTAGACGCTACGATCAGCGGTTTGGATTGTGCCTGTACAAAGAATGGTACGGATACCGCCATCAGGATAATGATTACCGTGATGGAACGCAGGATAAGTTTTTTCATAATTGTGCTCCCATAATTTTTTATATCAGCATTACAGTTATACTATACTAACATACTTATGATGGTCAATACTATCGCAATATTCATTTACATTTGCCTGAGAATGTTAAAAGTCTGCATTTTGAGGCGTTCTGGGAAACGGAATTATGTCCCTGATATTTTTCATGCCGCTGATGAATTGCACCAGACGGTCAAATCCCAGTCCGAACCCCGCATGTTCAACAGACCCGAACTGGCGCAGTTCCAGATACCACCAGTAGTCTTCAATGTGCAGTCCCAGTTCCAAGATGCGGTTTTTCAGTACATCATAGCGTTCTTCACGCTGACTGCCGCCGACGATTTCACCGATATGAGGAAAGAGGATGTCCATCGCCGCGACGGTTTGCCCGTCGTCATTCCGGCGCATGTAGAACGCCTTGATTTCCTTGGGAAAATCAATGATAATGACCGGCTTTTTGACTAGCTCTTCAGTAAGGTACCGTTCATGTTCCGCCTGAAAACCGTGTTCCCATCCGAGCGGGTACTCAAAGGTAACATTTGCTTTCTGAAGCATAGCCAGAGCTTCTTTATACGGGATGATTTCAAAAGGCGAATTGAGAATATGTCCAAGGGTTTCTACGATCTGGTTGTCGATGAATTTATTGAAGAACGCCATTTCATCGGGGCATTTTTCCATGGTTTCCCGGATAATGAATTTCAGGAATTTTTCCGCGGTTTCACAGTCTTGCTGAAGGTCACAGAACGCCATTTCCGGTTCTACCATCCAGAATTCCGACAGATGTCGTGAGGTGTTTGAGTTTTCTGCTCTGAAAGTCGGGCCGAAGGTATAGACATTGCCCAGTGCGAGGGCGTATATTTCTGCTTCAAGTTGTCCGCTGACCGTGAGGTTGGTTGATTTGCCGAAAAAGTCCTGAGAGAAATCTATGGCTCCGTCAACTCGGGGTATATTGTTCAGATCGAAAGTGGTTACCCGGAACATTTCTCCGGCGCCTTCGCAGTCGCTTCCTGTAATAATGGGGCTGTGGAGGTAGAAGAATCCGTTATCCTGAAAAAACTGGTGGATGGCGAAACTGAGCGCGTTACGCACCCGGGCAATAGCCCCGAATGTGTTTGTGCGCGGGCGCAGGTGGGCGATTTGGCGCAGGAACTCGAATGAATGCCTTTTTTTCTGGAGCGGGTACGATTCGGGATCTGCAAGCCCGATAACCGAGACACTATTTGCCTTAACCTCAACGCTTTGTCCCTGTGCCGGCGACTCAACCAGTGTTCCCTGTACCGCTATGGAACATCCTGCGGTCAGCTTTAGGATATCGCTGGTGTAGTTGGGGATAGATTCGTCAGCGATAACCTGAATATTCTGAAACGATGACCCGTCATTCAGCTCGATGAACGAAAATCCGCCTTTCGAGTCGCGTTTTGTGCGTACCCATCCCGCGATGGTAATTGGGTTGTTGTAATTGGTTGATTGCAAAGCGTCTTTAATTTGCGTTCGTTTCATGATGATGTTCCTGTATTAGTATATGTTTGCCATAATGTGTATAATTGTATTCATCGGCAAAACCGATTTAATTATTACGTAAGACTGCACGCACTTCCGTTCGGGTTAGAATATCCGATTATAAAGCAGGTTTTATTCTGGAGAAAAGATATTTTATCGCGACGGCATTACTGCCGGGGCCGTTTCAGTCGCCTGTTCCTGTTCCGGCGGCGCATTAAGGTAATAGGGTGTCATTTTGTCGAGGCAGGCGATCAGGATAATTAAATGATAAAACAAGTCGGCATAGGCGGCGGAGAGAAACATTCCGCATACGCAATAGGCCGCCAGAGAAATTTCCATCATGTTCGCGCAGGCGAAAATCCATTGCAGGTCTTCCCGCCTTTTGACTCTTCTCCTGATTTTCATGCATGTTGTGAAACCAAAAAACATGAGCAGGAGCATCAGTACGAGGCCGGGATAGCCGTTATTCGTTAGCATCTGAAAATATGTATTATGTACGGCACGGGTGGTACCATATAACCCGTTCGAAAAATCATAGTAATCGTACACATCAGGATAACAGCCTGGACCGATTCCGATTATCGGGTAATTATTCGCGATAATCATAGCTACTTTCCAGAAATGAATACGGCTTGCTGATGAAGCTTCGCGTTCCTCGCCCTGTTCTTCATCAACAACGATAGTCCCGAGACGTTCTTTATATTCTTCCGGTAAGAAGAACGCACCAATGATGGCAATCATTGCTCCTACAATAATTAAAGATAAAACTTTTCTTTTTGAACGTAGATTAATCATAAGAAGTACAACACATAAACCAAGAAAGCCGCCTCGGGAATAAGTAAAAACGACACCAAGAATTGACAGGAAAAATAAAATTTTTAATCCAATTCGATGCTTACTGTATTTTATTCCTTTGGGGAGCAGATGCCCTGCGAAAAAAATAAAAGGAAGCAACATATTAAAAGCTAACGCAAAGCAATTATTATCGAGAAACATTCCTCCATGCCCGCCAAATATTTTGCCGCCGGGATTCATCAGTCCAAACAAACCGCACTTGCCGCTGAAATAGCCGATTGTAAGTATAAGCGCTATAATAACCGCAGTTAAACGTTTTTTGTTATTGATAACGCCGCTGATAACATAAATGATAATCATCTGTTTAGAAAAGTAATCAAGCCAGAACATCCCGCGTTCATGGGTCACTGCATGAAAAGAGCTGATTGTGATTTGTATCCACAAAAAAGTGAGCAGAATAGTAAATTTGCTGGCAACAAAAACCCTTTCTTTATTCATCAATGAACCCAGAATCACAGATAATGCAAGAAGCAGGGATGGCCTCATAGCCATAAACCATCCCGGTACACCCCATGCATATTCAAGGGGACGCCAGTAGGCGAACCAGATATAAATGCATATTCCATACAAGGGGTACTTGAATGAACCGAAAATTCCGGAAAAAGTTAATATAAAGGTTAATAAAAGTCGTTTCATCTGTGTAAGTTTGTTCTGTATTATTTCTGAGATTAATATCTAAAATTTGAATTAGCGAAATACTGCACTGCAATCAATAAGTTGTGTATAACATATAACAAAGCCATCCGAATCGCCACGATAAATTTAAAAATCTAAAAACCGACTGAATCAATAGCTTCAAGCATGGTTGGATGCACGAGACGTAAAAAGCTGAGATTAATTTTTGTTGTATGCACAGGTATCATATTTAATATCGGAATTTAATGTGATTAACTTAGTGTGGTATTCGCGAGTGCTGCCAAAGATTAATTCTAGCGACATTGGTATAACAGACAATGTTTAATGCTGTGCAGGGTAAGTACAGTTAAACCGCATAATTATCTGAGAAGATTGTATTTAAGAATACAGTAGAAGGCACGGAAAGCGTCTTTGAGCCCGATCTTTTTACCCTCGGAATAGTCTCGCCCTGCGTACGATATGCCCACTTCGTAGATACGTACTTTTTTCTTTGCGACTTTCGCGGTGATCTCAGGCTCGAACCCAAACCGGTTCTCTTCAATCGTTATACTCTGTATAACATTGCGCTTGAAAAGTTTATAACAGGTTTCCATATCGGTAAGGTTCAGGTTGGTAAACATATTGGACAGAAGGGTCAGCATCTTGTTGCCAACATAATGCCAGAAAAAGAGTACCCGGTGCGGCCCGCCGCCCATAAAGCGGGAACCGTAGACCACATCCGCTTTCCCGTCCAGTGCAGGTTTTAATAATAGGTGAAATTCCTGTGGGTCGTATTCCAGATCAGCGTCCTGCACGATAACATAATCTCCGGTTGCGTGCTGGAACCCGGTGCGCAGAGCCGCTCCTTTACCCATATTCTCAGGATGCAGGACAATTTGTGCTACGTGTTCCTTCAGGTCAGGATACAAGTCGCGGGTACCATCCGTGGAAAAATCGTCCACCAGAATAATTTCCATGCTGATACCTTTTACCGCTTTAAGCCGGCGGATAATTTCTATAAGCGTATTTTTTTCATTAAATACCGGAATAACAACAGACAGCTTCATGCTTACCCTCTTGGAATACATACCTTTGAATATAAAAGGGGTTTATACACTAATCGACGCATTTTGACAATGGAAATATGCGACTAGAGCAGTTGTGCCGCGATTGACGCCAGCCGTCCGCGTTCACTTTTGGTGAAAAGGACATGCCCGAAAAGATCCTGGTCTTTCATCCTGTCCACGCAGTATGTCAGCCCGTTGCTGTCGGAATCGAGATACGGACTGTCGATCTGGTACGGATCGCCGGTGAGTACCATTTTGGCGTTATTGCCAAGCCGGGTCACCACAGTTTTTATTTCGTGCGGGGTCAGGTTCTGCGCTTCGTCGACAATAATAAACTGGCGCGGTATACTGCGCCCGCGCATATAGGTCAATGCCTCAAGCTGAATGACTTCGCTGGCGATCAGCTCTTTTACAGTCAGTAAACGGTGGTTCGCGTTTTTGCGCAGTGACGTAAGTATATACTCAAGGTTATCGAAGATCGGTTCCATCCAGTTTTCCAGTTTTTCTTCTTTTGTGCCGGGAAGATATCCCAGATCCTTGCCAAGCGGCATGATGGGGCGTGATATCAATAACCTGTTGTACACTTTTTTCTCTATAACCATATATAATCCGGCGGCGATGGCTAACAGCGTTTTGCCCGTGCCCGCCTGCCCGACCAGCGATACCAGCTCCACACGGGTATCCGTAAGGAGTTCCTGCGCCATGACCTGCTGGGGGTTGCGAGGCACGACACCCCATAACGAATCTATAGTATTATGAACCGGATAGAGCGAATTCGACCGGTAATCATGGCGTGTAATCAGGTAATTCGACCTGTTATGTGTTTCCACATACATGAAAAATTCGTTGGGGCTGGGCGGATCGTCTTTTGTCTCAGGCGGCAGTTCGCCAATGTTGCGCGGTATACGGTTCACCTCAATTTCGCGCCACCCGCTGTACAGTTCCTGAATATTGACCTTCTGCTGTTCGAAATCTTCCGACATTATGCCGAGTGAATCCGCTTTAATGCGCGCGTTAATGTCTTTGGAGACAAAAATGACTTTTTTGTGCGTTTGGGCGAGTTCATATGCTGTTGCCAGCAACCGGTTGTCAACCTCGTCGAGCGGCAGTCCCTTATCTTTGAATATGTCCTGAGTCGAAAGGAAACCGATCATCAGTTTTCCGCCGTTTTCAAGTTTAACACCGGATTTCAGGCTTCCGGATTCTCGCAGTTTGTCAAGGTTGCGGATAGTGATACGCGCGTTGCGCCCTTTTTCGTCATGGGCTTTTTTAAACTTGTCGAGTTCTTCAAGCACTTCAATAGGGAGCACTACGGTATTGTCCGAGAATGCGGTCAGCGCGGCAGGGTTGTGCAATAGAACATTGGTATCCAATACGAAAATTTTAGTCATTATTGTCTGTCCACCATTTTTGAATGGTTAAAGAGTACGTTATAAATTCGTATATTTCTGCATTGTCGATGAATATATTTTCGGCACAATAGAATATTTTTTGATTTTATATCCAAGTATACGTTCTGTGATTCCCAGATCCGCCGCCGCGTGCCCCTGATGCCCCTGATGTTTTTTAAGTGTTTCGATAATCATTTCCCGTTCAAGATTTTCAACCGCAACCGGCATGGTCAGCCGCGCCGGGGCAGGCTGTTCCTGTCCTTGTGACGCCATCTGCAATGACGGAGGAAGATGGTTGACCCGTATAACTGACTCATTACACAGCACTACTGCGCGTTCAATGCAGTTTTCCAGTTCGCGTACATTTCCCGGCCAGTGATAACTCATCAGCAGGTCGATTGCCGGAGTGGAAATGCGGCGTATAGTTTTGTTGTTTTCCTCGCTGTATTTCAGAAGAAAATGGTCAGCAAGAGTGATAATATCAGTTTTTCGTTCCCGCAATGGCGGCAAAAATATCGGAAATACGTTGATGCGGTAATACATGTCTTCCCGTAAAGATCCGTCTTTCAGCGCTTGTTCAAGGTTTTTATTTGTTGCCGCGATAATCCGTACGTTTACTTTGATGGTTTCTTTGCCGCCGACCCGCTCAAACTCTTTAAACTGGATTGCTCTGAGCAGTTTTATCTGTATCGACAGGGGGATTTCCCCGATTTCGTCGAGGAACAATGTGCCGTTATGCGCCCATTCAAACCGCCCTTGTTTTTGGGCGGAAGCGCCGGTGAACGCGCCTTTTTCATGCCCGAACAGTTCGCTTTCCAGCAAAGTTTCAGGAAACGCGGCGCAGTTGACCTTTACAAACGGCTGGTCAGCGCGGTGGCTGTTATAATGAATAGCGTGCGCCACCAGCTCTTTTCCGGTACCTGTTTCACCCCTGATGAGCACATTGGTGTTTGTCGGGGCAACCTGCATAACCAGATCAAAAACTTCTTTCATTGATTTACTGCTTCCCACCAGATTGCTTACACTGTAACGGTGCCTGAGTTCGTTGCGGAGCTGTACGTTCTCGCGAAGCAGTTGTTCCTGCGCTTCTTCATGCAGGTTATACAGATGAAGGTGCTGTCCGAGCATGGACGCCACAATATTGAGAAGCCGGACTTCTTCCCTGAATGTTACTTCCGACTGGTACTCGATATCCACGCTGAGCGCTCCGATGGCTTTTCCCTCGCTTTTGAGCGGTACGCAGATAAACGATATGTCCTGATTGCTCCGTATTCCCATCCGGTTGAGGAAACGCGGATCCTGGCTTACACGGGGTACGATTTCCGTTTCCCCGGTTTTTACCACTTTGCCGGTGATTCCTTCACCGACACGGTACCGCCCTTTTTTAATGTCTTCAGGCGATATTCCGTGAGCGACTTCAGTGGACAGAATGTTTTCCTCAAGGTCAAGAAGCGAAATGGCGCCCCGTTTCATTTTCATGTGCTGTTCCAGCAGGGCAAGCACTTCCTGAAGAGATTCTTTAACGTTCAGGTTTTGTGTCAGAGCTTTGGATATGTCATGCAGAAGTTCTATCTGTGTCTCAAGTTTGCTCGTCGGCACAACGACTCCTCTCTGGGCCTTGTTTGTCGTGAAATAATGTTAATTCGGATTATATAAAGCGCAGTGTATCGATATCCAGATCGCTATTGTGCGCTCTTTTTATTTCAGGTCCGGAAAACTCAATGACCATGCATTCGACGGTAAGAAATACTTCAGCGTCTTTGCGAAGACAACCGATGCGTGTTTTGTCAGCTCTGCCGAACGATCCGTGCAGATGAATCGCTGGTTCGTCGTCTTTGAACGTAATGTTACCGATACCGACCAGTTCATGCCCCTCGAACACCGAGTGCCACATCGGGTCGGGGGGTATGCGTGTTTCCTGAGGACCTGTGACAATTTCCGCTTTTTTTACCGCGCCAAGACAGCAGATCCACGCCTGCCGGATATTTTCGCGTGCCGCCAGCTTTTTCAGTTCCTCAAGAATATCTTCGTTATGATCCAGTCTTACAAAAAAACATCGTCCGATAGAGCCGCATGAGTATTCCATAAACTATAATCTCCATAGTATGATTACAAAATATAATACAAAAAATGCCGCTATATTCAAATAGAATTCGCTGTGGGCGCTGAGCAAAATTCAAGTAAGGGTAAAATAAGTGAGAAAAATGGGCGGATAAAAAAATCGCCCTGTGAGCAGGGAGCGTTACAGGGCGACAAAATCGGCTGTTGTTTTAAAACGAGATACCAAGGTCTTTCAGAAATTGCACGTCTTTTTTGCTCAAGTTCAAATTCTGTTCATCACCATTCCCGCTGTTCTCCTTTTTTTCAGAGAACTCAAGGTAAAACGGGAACGACACAAACCCTTTTTCTTTGTCATGATCCATCAGAAGGGCTAGGACACCCATATCAACGTGGTATTCTTCATCTTTCATTTTGTGGCAGATTTCATGAAATTCTTCAGAATCGAGCAGTTTCTTCTGGATCAAGTCTTCCAGCTGTTGAATGTAGGATTCAAGTTTATCAGACATACCGGATCATCCCCCTTTTTATTCTTTGTTATTTTTTTAGATCGGCATCTGCTGAATATTGTTGAGCGCCTGTATCCAAAAGATGAGGCAGTTAGAGGGGAAAAACGCCGTTTAAGTAAATCTTAATCGTTGACAATTTATGATTTACAAGATAGTTGCGAAAAAATGAAAAATTTTTTTATTTTTTACAGGCTAGGCGTTTTTAAAAGGGGTTTTAAACTTGATTTTGGCGGGAAAGTATACTATTATTTCCTCACAAATTGCGGTACTGATTTAATCATTTTGTTACGAAAGGGGTTGCCCAATGCATACTGATGACGTTCAACGGCTGATATACGCGGATCACCATGATCCGTTTAGTGTCCTTGGGCCGCAGTCACTTGGAACTAATGGGAAACAACATCTGGTCGTCAGGGCTTTCGTGCCTGATGCCCGAGAGGTTGTCGTTGTCGATAAAGATAAGTCGCACGTCATGGAAAAAGTACATGACTGCGGTATATTCGAACTGGCGTTTCCGCGCCGGAAGACCGCTTTTCCGTACAAGCTTAAAATTACATACCCGGATGATGTCACCGTGACGAGGCATGACGCGTATTCCTACGGCCCGGTACTGACAGATTATGATTTATACCTTTTTTCAGAGGGCAAAAACCATCGTGTGTATGACAAAATGGGCGCGCACCCGATGTCAATCGCCGGTGTTCAGGGAACTTTTTTTGCCGTGTGGGCGCCTAATGCCCGCAGGGTGAGCGTGGTCGGGTCTTTTAACAACTGGGACGGAAGAGTAAATCAAATGCGTTCCCGCGGGTCGTCAGGTATATGGGAACTGTTTATCCCTGATGTCAAAAAAGGAGACCTGTATAAGTTTGAGATCAAAGCGCAGAACGGCGATGTGCTGGTTAAATCAGACCCGTACGCGTTTTATTCCGAAATGCGCCCCAACACCGCTTCCGTGGTGCATGATGACTCATATAAATGGGCTGATAAAAACTGGATGGAACAACGCGACAGAGGCCCTGAATTCAATAAGCCGGTTGCTATATATGAAGTGCATCCCGGATCATGGATGCGTGTCCCGGAAGACAATAACCGCTGGCTGAATTACCGTGAACTGGCGGACAAACTGATCCCGTATGTTAAAGATCTGGGATATACTCACATTGAGCTTTTGCCCGTAGCGGAACATCCGTTTGACGGGTCGTGGGGATATCAGGTTACAGGGTATTTTGCCGTTACCAGCCGGTACGGCACACCGGAAGACTTGAAATATTTTGTGGATATGTGCCACCGCAATGATATTGGCGTTATTATCGACTGGGTGCCCGGCCATTTCCCGAAAGACGCTTTTGGGCTGGCGTGGTTTGACGGTACCTGTCTTTACGAACACGCTGACCCCCGTCAGGGCGAACACGCTGACTGGGGCACGCTGATATTTAATTACGGCAGGAACGAAGTACGCAATTTCCTTTTATCGAATGCCATCTTCTGGTTTGACCGATACCATATCGACGGTGTTCGTGTCGATGCCGTTGCGTCTATGCTTTATCTGGATTATTCGCGCCAGTCCGGCGAGTGGGTGCCGAACCGGTTTGGCGGTCGTGAGAATCTTGACGCCATATCGTTTTTAAAAGAGATGAATGAAGTGATATTCAGCTATTATCCCGGAGTTTTGACAATTGCTGAGGAGTCAACCTCGTGGCCGGGTGTATCGCGCCCCACATATCTGGGCGGGCTCGGGTTTTCATATAAGTGGAACATGGGCTGGATGAACGACATCCTGAGCGTGTTCAGCAAGGATCCTGTGCACCGTAAATATCATCATGACCTGCTGACGTTCGCCATGCTGTACGCGTTTCATGAAAATTTTATATTAGTGCTGTCGCATGATAAAGTTGTGCATGGCAAAAATTCCATGCTCGACAAGATGCCCGGCGATCTGTGGCAGAAATTCGCCAACCTTCGCCTGCTGTACACCTATATGTACGGTCAGCCGGGTAAAAAATTGCTGTTCATGGGCGGTGAAATTGGGCAGTGGGATGAATGGAAACATCATCACAGTTTAGACTGGCATCTGCTTGATTATGAACCGCACAGAAAACTCCAGTCATTTGTGAGGGAACTCAACATATTATATAAACAATACCCTGCGTTTTACGAACGCGATCTTGACAGTTCCGGTTTTGAATGGATCGATTTCCATGATACGGATAACAATATAATTTCGTTTGTGCGTTATGCCGCCGACCGCAATGATTTTCTTGTATTCGTATTTAATTTTACGCCGGTACCTCGTTATAACTATCGGATCGGTGTGCCGCGCGGCGCGTATTACCGTGAGATACTGAACAGCGATGCCGAAGTGTTTGGCGGAAGCAATCTTGGTAATCGCGGCGGCGTGTGGTCTGATGAGGCGCCGTGGCAGTGGAGGTCCCATTCTGTGCAGCTTGACGTACCTCCGTTGGGGGCTGTTATTCTTAAACCAGAATAAAAGGAGATCGTGCGGGAATGGATCTGAAAGAGAAGATTCGAATGATGAGTATTCTTATTCTTGCCTGCGGTATGATTTTTATTCCGGTAGGGCTGTTTCAGGCGTCAGAAATTCCTGTTTTAATGCGGTTTTTGAATCCTGCTTCACCGATGGGCGTAGGGGCTTATCTTGTACTGTTCGGTCTGGTTCTTCTTGGTATGACCGGCATACTGCCTGATTCTGAGCGATAACCCGTTACTCAATCGGCATTCCTTTAGAATGAAACAAGAGTGTTTCTGCAAGACGGGATACTTCTTTGCTCAGCGTTTCCGATGTGAATGAAGCAGTGCCTTGCACAAACCCTGTTCCGTCAGGAGAAAAAATGGATCCATACAGAGTGAATTTGTCCTGAAATGCGATGCATAACGCTCCGGTCAGTGACCGTTTTTGCTGAATGCAGGCATTTTTGAATCCTGCTTCCGCGTCATGAACAATTTCTAAAATCGGCGATGAAACTGAGCGGGCATATGAATGATATTGTTCAGTCCCTTTGCCAGCCTGTACGCAAACTATACCCTGAAACGGTTCGGGAATAAAGAATTGCGGGCTGAACGTTTCTATGGTAAAGCCATCGGGTATTGTAAGTATCCTTTCGGCGTCGGAGATTACCAGCCCGTCGATGGTACCGTTACTGAGTTGCTTTACTGCTTCGCTGACAGGCGGTTTCACCATGATGACATCGGCGTGCAAAGCAAGGTGCCTGATCTGTCGTTCACGGAATGAGCCGTGTACACCTATTACAGAGCCCTGTCGCAGTTCGTCGAATGTCCGTTGCCCGGTGGTGAGCAGTACATCATATGGAGATAAACGGGATATAAATGCAATAATGCGGGAATGGCATGACACATCGTTTGCCAGCCTCACGTAAAAAGACGGCGCTTGTTTTTCAGTCTGAGCGATATGTGTATCATCCAGATCCTGTATAGTAGAAATCGTATATGAAATGCCTGAAGCGGAGGGAAACATTTGTCCGCCAGCCGTGGCGGCAAGTTCCTTTAGTCCCGGCGATGTATGTATTTGAACAGGTTGTGTATTCATTCCTCTTTTCTTTATAAATGCGTTATGATAGTATATGAAATCTGTCTACCGGAAGATAAGGATAATCTTTTCGGTGTATAAGCCATCTAATATAGACTGTTTTGTTCGGCAAGCAAACAAAAAATCGGCTATGAATGAACTGCAGGCAGTAGAAACGTATTGAAAGGGGCGTAAATGAGGTCGCTCAAATTTTATTTTGATGAGATAATGGATGAGTCCATTATTCATACAATGTCGACGAAAAGTTTTCTCCGATACGTGGAGGAGTTTGACGAGATTCCGACACGGTTCCGCATAGAATACCTGTTGTCATTATCAAAAATGTACGAGAAAGAGTACAGGGAACTGAAGGCGCTTAATAAAAACTACAATCGCCTGCTTCAATCAGTGTCACGGGCGGCAAGTGTGGGAGACCTTGCTCGTATCCACGCTGACCTGAACGAGGTTACCGCGGATATATTCCTCCGTTCCGGCTCGATTGCGGAAGTGCATCAGCGATGCACTTCTTACCGCGATAAACTTACGTTCAGAATTATCGCGCTGACCTCCCAGCAGATGCGGGCGGAACACGGCAATCCGCGAGGAGCGTTTGCGTGGATACGCATGGGAAGCACCGGAAGAGACGAACAGACATTATACACGGATCAGGACAATCTTCTTGTGTATAAGAATAAGCGGGATGAACCGTATTACCGGGCATTTGCGGCGCGCATGGTTACCAATCTGGCTACGATCGGGTTTGCCCGGTGCCGCGGCAATATTATGCCGACAAATGATAAATGGTTCGGCACTCTGGATGAATGGAAAGTGAAACTGCACGATTATATCGTCGGTTCCGATAACCTGATCGACCTGATCGTGTTATCGGACGCCAAATATTCCGGCGGAAACGCCGCTCTGGCAAAACAGTTTCTGGAAGAAACACATACGGTAATGAAAATGTATCAGGCATCATTCAAGGCAATAGCCAAGGCGACTCTGCTTATGCCGATCGCCCTTACTATTTTTAAAGGGTTCAAGACCGAGAAAAAAGGCGAGTATAAAGATATGCTCAACGTGAAATATAAAGGCTGGCTTCCGCTTATCATGCTGACCCTGTTGTTCAGCCTGGAAAACGATATCTGGGAAACCAACACGATAAAACGTATCAAAGCGCTGGAAAAACTGAAGGTTTTTGAACCGGATTTTGCTGAAGGGCTTATGGCTAGCTATAATATTCTGACCGGTTACAAGCTTATGGCGCAGATAGATTTCCTCAAAGGCAAAACGACCTCGCTTACCTATTATATCAACCCTTTCAAACTGGAAAAACGCGAGCAGAACAGGCTGAAACAGGCGCTTTCAACCGTAGAAAAATTTCAGCGGCTTGCTTCATCCAGCTATAACATCAACGAGGATGCTTTGTAGTAGGTATAGTACTCCTTAACAGTGTGTTATGAATAATTGTTAAATTGATCTAATAAAATCTAAAGCCATGTCATAGTGGTGCCGACAATCTGAGAAGACACTTAAACACGGATTGTTAAGGACGATGCTTATGACACGGATGTTTTTCCTGACCAGCTTATTGTGTGCTCTTCTTGGTTTCCAGTCAAATCTGTATTCCCGGCCAGTAATAGCGGTTCTTGATACCGGCACATCAGTACAGAATGTGCGCGGTGTGAGCTTTACTCGTACGTCGCCGTTTGTGGATACGTGCGGGCATGGGACACTGATGGTCAAGGTTATTCGGGAAGAAAACCCAAACGCTGAAATAATCATGGTGAAAATCGCGGATAACAAAACGGAATATGACGCCGATGTAATCAGCCGCGGGCTGGAATGGTGTTTGAACAATAATGTTGATGTGGTGAACCTCTCGTTTACCATCAACGAAGACAATAGCGTGAAAAATTCCATTGACCGCCTCGTATCAGCCGGCATAACTGTTGTTGCGGCTGTGGGCAACTGCGCCCTTGGCAACGGGTTTGTTGTCGGGCCCGATAAACTGGTATACCGGGCAGGTACACGCTTTGGCGGAGTCGGTTTTCCGGCGAACATGGCTAGCGTCATCAGTGTCGGCGCATTGAATGTGTGGGGCACACGCGCTGATTTCGCCCGTGATGAAGGCGAAATATCCGCTGACGGAAAATGGCGTTTTGAGCATGGCACATCCATATCCACCGCCCGTATTTCAGGGTACATATCATTAATACTGGAAAAGAATCCGGGACTGTCGCAACGGCAGATTCGATCCATTATCCAGTACATTTCGCAAAAACGGAATGATAGCCGCTATCTGAGCGCAAAGCATGTCAGGCGCGCTCTGGATAAAAATCTTGTTGCTCAGGCTGTCGGCGAATCATATCAGGTCGCTATGCGCTGAAAGAGCGCATTGCTTACCCCTGAAAGAATAACTGCATCCGCTTTTTCTGTAACTTGTTCACATATTGCCAGTAATCCGCTGATGTCAGAGAATTGGTATTATTCAGCTATTTTGTGCCGTTCGAGGATTCTTTGTAATCGCGGGCGGCTTATATCCAATGCCTGCGCTGTTTTTGTTTTGTTCCCGTCAAAAATTTTCAGGGCATATAAGAGGTACTCTTTTTCCAGAGTATCAAGCGGTTTGATGCCGTTAAACTGCGGATTGGTATCCGCTGTTGATTTGCTGAATATATTCAGATCTTCTATCCACAGCACCTCTCGTTTTGAGAGAGCAGTGGCTGATTTGATTACATTGCGAAGTTCGCGTATATTTCCGGGCCATGAGTAATCCTGCATTAGGCTCATCGCCGCAGTTGAGACTGACGATATCTTTTTGGCGTACTGCTTATTGTATATATCCAGAAAAAACTGGCATATCGGCCCGATATCTTCAGGACGTTCCCGTAAAGGAGGCAAATGCACGGTCGTTTCGTTTAGCCGGTAATAGAGATCCTGACGGAATTTGCCGGATTTTACCAACTGCCGTATATCTTTGTTGGTAGCGGTTATGATTCGTAAATCAAGACGAATTTCCCTTTCACCGCCGAGGCGCCGGATAACCTTGTCTTCAAGTACCCGCAACAACTTTTTTTGCAGGTTCAAGTCAAGTTCTGTAATCTCGTCGAGGAAAATAGTACCGTTCTGCGCGCGTTCAAATGCCCCTTTATGGTCGCTGACAGCGCTGGTGAACGAACCTTTTACATGCCCGAACAGCTCCGATTCTATTATTTGCGGAGATAAACAACCCACATCAAGGGTGATAAAATTGTTGTTTTTCCGGGGGCTGTTTTTATGAATATACTCTGCCAGTATATTTTTTCCTGTGCCGCTTTCTCCGGTAATCAGGACGGAAATATCAGTGGGAACAATTCTCTCCATCATTTCCAACTGGTTAAGCAGAGCCGCATTCTGAGTTATAAACCCAAATTGGCGAAGCTTGTTTTGCAATAACTGGTGTCTTTTCAACATCTTCTCGTTCTCCATATGGTATATCGGCATTATATTTTAAAAAGTAACGAAATGTTTCTATTTCTTCATAAATCGTAACGAAATGTTTCAGATGCTATTTTGTCTTAAAAATCGTAACAAACTTATAATTAGTATATTATAACTTTATTTCGAGATGGAATGAATTCTGATTATAATGCGCGGGCAACGTATTAGTGTGATAGGAGAGAGAAAATGTTTCAGTCAATGTTTACGCGCATTAATTCACAGATTCCGTCTCAAAGCATGCTTTTAACACTCAGTATAATAAACCGTCAGCTCGTTGCGGCTCAGGAACGGGCAAGCACGCTGAAGCGAATAAACCGTGCTTCAGACGGACCTTCCGACTACTATTCCATACGCCGCCTGGATAAAGGTATTTCCGATAATGGGGCAAAGATATCCGCCTATGAATCAAGCATAAATTATCTGGAAAAGAATGACGGGTACCTGAGCCAGATATCCAGTACGCTGTCCGAAATGAGCAGTCTTGCGAATCAGGCGTTGGACGTTAGTGTGACGACTGCTGAAAAAGTCGCTATTCAGGAAGATTTGAATCAATTACTCCAATCTATTGAAGGAATTTTGTCGAGCGGCGTTGCCGAAAAGCTCTATACGGGGTTTTCCATTGGCGGACTGCACAATGTCAGCCTTGAAGGCACCGCGACTGATTCCGCTGAACCAACGCTTGCCGGGCTAACCCTCGACGGCACAAACGTTAATGTTACGGGGAGCGTATCGGACATCAATCAGACTATTACAAACATAGATAATGCCCTTGATGTTATTTTAAAAGATGAAGCGCGGCTGGGATCGTATGTAAAACGTATTGAAAATGATCGCGATATGCTCGAAATAGAGCAGATAAACCAGTTGTCGACCAAAAGCCTTCTTGAGGATGCCGATATTGCCGAAGTACAGCTTGAACTTGCCAAACTGCAGATAATGCAAAGCGCGAGTTTGGCTCTTCTTGCGCAGTCAAACCTGTACTATGAGAATGTACTGAGCCTGATCTAGCACGCCGGCTTACATCGGAATTCACTGCTAATGCAAAATATATGAATCTGCGGATAATTCTCGCCTTTATCTCTCGTTACCGCATTTGAAACTCTTTACAAAAAAGAACGTTTACCCTATTATTGAGCTTTAATGCAAATAGAGTAAACGGGGAGAAATACATGTTTAAATCATCATTAAATATTCAGCAGATTGGGGTTTCGAAAATTACCGGCAGTTTGTTTCAAATGAGGCTTGAAATAGACTATGACATGAATGAAATGATGGATTCCATCCGGGCGAACGGGATTCTCAACCCGTTGATGCTGAAGAAAACAGGGAAGGATTACCTTGTTATCGCAGGGCACCGCCGTCTTAAAGCGGCAAAACAGCTTGGACTGGATACTGTCCCCGCAGTAGTGTATGATAATATATCCGATAAGGACGCGGCGCTCAAAGGTATGGTCGACAACCTGAATCGCCGTGAATTGACTCCGATGGAACAGGCAATCGGCTTTCAGAAACTGATCGCGGAATTCCAATTTACCCAACGTGAACTGGCACGGGCTCTGGGCAAAAGCCAGTCGATCATATCCGAATACGTTCGCACCATAGAGTTACTGCCTGAAAAAGTAGTGAACGCCATCGCTAACGGTGTTATTACGTTCGCTCACGCCCGCGTGCTTCTCCGGCTGTCGACACAGGAAGAAATGGTGCAAGTCTTTGAACGGATTGTGAATGAAAACATTACGGTCGATGAACTAAAAGTGCTCGTAACCCGTCAGAAAGCGGTTGAGGAACTGTCGCGCAAACAAAAAGAACTCGCCCGCATAAACAAGATACTTGAAGAGTCGAGCATGGTTGACAAAAACCTGTCATCGCTCTGGAAAAAAGAAATTCTTCTCAAACGGAGCCGTATCGGCGACCGGCTTCAGGTAGATTTTCGCAGTGGGGACGATTTGGTCAGCAAACTGGAAAGCCTGCTTGACGTACTCAGGAAAAACAAAACCGCCGCGCAAGCCTGATATCGTTACAATGTTGCCCTGATGAAATTTATTATTGCAGAATCAAGCTGCTGCTGGTGATCTTTCTGCATAAAATAATGATTCGCGCCTTTTATTACCACGGGATCCGGCGACTCATCGTTCAGCGCTTCTTCATACGCTCGGGAATGTTTTTTGTCGACCACGTCGTCATCTGAGCCGTTGATAAGCTGTACCGGTATGGTTAGCTCAGCGATGTAGTCTCTGCCGCGCGTATTGAGTAATTCTTCAAGAAAAGATATGGATAATTCATACCCTTTATACCAGAAAGTGGTGCTTTTTTCTGATTCTAGATGTTTCTGTTCCTGTTTTGACAACATAAAATGTTCTACCGCTGACATTAGGCACAATGAGCGAACAGGAATGCCTTCCGCGGCGGCGCGAGCGGCGATAAGCCCTCCGAGGCTGTATCCCAGTATCGAGACGCGGGAATGACTGCCGATACCCTGATCCCGCAGAAATCCCAGAACTGCGCGTATGTCATCTACTGCGTTGCTAAGAGAAAACATGGTTGACGGTGCGGTACTGTCGCCGAACCCGGAGAAATCAAACCTGACCGGTATAATGTTTTCCTGAATGAGCAAACGGGCGATCCGGTAAAAATGGCGGCATTTTTCTGTCTTGGTTCCGGTAAAACCATGGCACATTATAACGACCGGGCTGTTTTTGCTTGTGCCGTTCAATCCTATAAAAGCGGGAATATGCGCGATTCCTGACGGTATGAAATGGAATGATTCTTTAAATATCATGATCTCTTCTCCAGATAGTGAAACGGCGCCATTCGTCTTCAAAGTTCGGAGTAAAAATGTCTGTGCCGACCGCTTTCTGAATCTCTCGCGCAGTCCAGAATCGCCCTTCCGATATTTCTTTCGAGTCAAAGTTAATTGAGTCGCCTTCCCGCAATTTGAAATAATAAGTATGCACCAGTTCGGTTTCTATTTCATTGGACATGATATATTGGTAACAGAAGGTAAGATCATCTTCAGAAACAGTGATGCCGATTTCCTCCGCTGTTTCGCGCACTGCGCCTGTTACGGGGTGCTCGCCCGGCATAAGATGCCCCCCGACGGACGTATCCCACTTACCGGGTTGAATGTCTTTGTCAGGAGATCGTTTCTGCATCCATAAACTGTTATCGGCGTCAAAAACAAGAATATGCGCCACCTGATGAATCAGCTCAGGATTGCCGTGACATTCTTTGCGGGTCGCCTGCCGTAAAAAGTTCCCGTTTTGATCGACAACATCAAATAATTCCATTTCTTACACCTTTTGCTAAAAAAATGTTCATGTTCATGCGAACTTTCTGTATAGTTTAATTGTTATTATTTAGTGAAAGGATACAACCATGGTGCGGGTAAATTCAATAATATTGTTGATTATTCTGTGTGCAATAACGATATGCATATGCGGATGTGTAGTCGTATCAACCACTGAGGACGACGTTTACTATATTACTGATTCTGAAATGAAACAAACAGTTTTTTTGCCGGTCTAAATTATTAAGAATAAAACAGTATGCAATATTTTAGTTTACAGATACGCTCGAATGAGATAAATTTGAGCAAAGTTAAAACCTATGGTTTTATTAGCACAGGGAGACACAAATGAAAAAAGTTATTTTGAGCCTTTCTTTGATTTTATTTTTATGCGCAGGAATAGCCTTTATTTCCGGATGTAATACTGTTGCCGGCATGGGCCAGGATATACAGACGATGGGCAGGGGTATTTCGGGCGCCGCAGATTGACTTGCGCCAAAATAAGCTTGGCCTGTATGAAAACGTCTGCCCGGTCAAGGACATGAAGAGTAAACCTGTTTGACAAGGGCTGTAACGGGTGTTATTATTAATAGTAAGATGAGATTTGTATCTGGCTTGAACAATGTCTGGAGGGTATAATGAACGCTGTTTTCAAGCTGTGGGCCGTTGTGGGTATCTTAAGTTTTGCCGCATCATGTTATTCTGCGGGGATCGAAACCGGGGAAACTGAAAAAACCGAAGATGAAAGCAAGGTGTTTGAAGAAGTTAATCAAAACCCGTTTTCAAAATTCTTCATTTTTCAGATACCTCAGTATATGTTCAACTCGGTTTCGCAAATCGATAAACTCCCCGGCGAATTAGGCAAAAATGTTAAGATGGGCTACGAAGCCAGTAATGATTATGGAAATTTGACATTCAGGCAGTAAGTTTATTTTGTATACCTGAACTCTCGAAAGAGAGTTCTTTTTTCGTTGTTATATTAGTCTTCCCTAAGAATCGCTGTTGAATTCCAATGCTTCCAGAATGGCTTTGAACAAAGCTGTGTATTCGGTTGAGTATTTCTCCTGTGAGAATTGTATAATTCGGTACAGCGTATTGTTGTGCCTGACAAACACGAAATGCCCGATCATGGGGACATTTGTTTGCGAGAGGTACCGTACGGAATACATAAATCCCTGTTCAGTTGTTATATAGACAGGTTCGAACGAACCGGTGTTAAATCGCAGGCGTTTGAGGAATTTCTCCGCGCTTTGCTGAACGTTCGTGTCGTTGTCTGCCGTTTCTGCCTGAATATGTATCCCTGATGGTGAATTACGGTCTGACTGGATGGTCAGCGTCTGCCCGCCAAGCCGCTCCTCAAAAAAGTGAATCCAGTGATAAGGATAATGCACGCTGAGAACACCCCACTGTACAGTGTTGGCAAGCAGAGGGTACATGTCTTCGCTGTTCAGCACCGGGCCGCTGTACACCCGGTCTGCGATAATGTGATATGTCCATGACGGCGCTGGTGCGGGAGCGGGCTTGGCAGTATGTTTGCCCATAACGTAAATCGTGATCCCGATAGCGCCCAGCAGTAGAAACAGGGGAGTGAGCACTGCAAGTATCTGAATCGCCGTGCTGAGTGTTGTTTTAGACTGCCACTGAAAGAACTGGCCTTGTCTGCTCATTGTTGTTCACCCGGTTCCGGCATAAACGTCAGTATCTCGTCAAGGGGTTTACGATGTACCTGTGACCGGGGTTTTCGCTGGAGCGGCCTGCCTACGGTTATAAAAGATACGAGATGCCACGGCTCGGTCACTTCCAGATACGATTCCAGCTGTTCCTGAAACATTAACGGGCCTGTCAGCCAGCAGGATCCATACCCCAGCGATTCCGCGCATAAAAGTATGTTCTGTATAGCGGCGCCAATACTTAAAGTAGCCGGATCGGCGCCATGTATGTTCCAGTGTTGTTCCACATTGAGCGAGGAGATCATTTTCGTCAGCAATGACTCGTACGGTTTGCCGAGAACAGCGATAAGAACCGGAGCGGACTGCATAAACTCAAGGTATTTTCGATACCCCAGCACGGATTCCTTTCCCTCAACGTCAGGAAGAGAATTCCAGAAGGCATCAAACCCGTTCGTGACTATCGATGTCAGCTTATTTTTGATTTTTTCTGACCGTATGACAATGAACCGCCACGGCTGGGTGTTTGAACCGCTCGGAGCCCATCTGGCGCATTCGATCATGGAACATATATCGTCCTCAGGTATCTCGTCCTGCGTATAACCGCGTATACTGCTTCTTTGCAGAATGTTGGATATGACGGCATTCATCGCAGGCTCCGGAACACACGATCAATAAGCGTCAAGATTATTAAACTCGGCGTTTTCAAGCCACAGTTTCGGGCGCTGAAGCATGGTGATAATATTTTCCAGCAGAATAAAATGTTTTTTCTCTTCTTCAGCTAGTTTTAAAAGAAAAGATTTTACCGTTTTATCAGTTACTTCTTCAGCTTTTGCGGCGTAAAATTCCTGACTGTTTTTCTCGAATTTCTGTGCTTTTGTGAAAAGCGCTATTTCCGTCAGGTCAAGGTTGAAATCTTCCTTAGCCGCGCGCATTTTCTGAAATATCTGTTTCGAATTTGGGATAATGTCGGTTGCAACAGATCCGATTGACGCGAAATCCTCTTCCTTGATGCGTTTTATTGTCTCGCAATGCTTCACTTCGTCATTGGCGAGCAGGAGGAGAATGCTTTTCAATCCGTGGTCAGCTGTTTTGTCGGCGAGTTCCCTGTAATAATTTTCCGCGTACCGTTCTTTTTCCATGGCAAATTCAAATATGTCCATAATGAGCTCCTTAACTTTATGGTTAACTATCAATTACTTTTAATAACGCGTATAATGTTTTATGCACCGGCACATCGATATTCAGATTCGCCGCCCTGCGAATGATAAAGCCCGTAAACGACTCGTATTCAAGCGGTTTATTGTTAAGCCTGTCCTGTAGTGTAGACGGGCGGAAATCAGGTGTATCGCTTGATACTGTCAGGATCCACTCCATATCCTGATCGGTCAGTTCTACGTTTGCGTACCGGGCAACTGAGCGCACCTCGTCAAATATTTTCCTGCATAAATCCAGTGTTTCAGGATGCGCGTACACCGACTTAACCGTTTTTCCGGTTATTGCCGTGATAATGTTGAAAATACTGTTCCACGCGAACTTTTTCCAGACATCATGCAGGATATTTATCGCGATTTTTACCGGGATACCCGCTCCTGACAGAACTGATTCCAGTTTTTTGATCCGTTCCGTGACGGCGCCGTTATCTTCGCCTATAACGATTGTGCCGTACGCAGTATGCGTTATCTCACCGGGCGCAGTAATTTCAGCGGCGATGGCGCAGTACCCGCGTATTACTTTATCACTGCCGAACCGCTCTGTTAAGCGGTCATAATTATCTATCCCGTTCTGTATGGTGATTATCTGTGTATTCTCACCCACACAGTGTTTAAACTGCTCAATAGCGGTTTCAGTATCATACGACTTAACCGTAACGAATATATAATCCGCTGTGCCGTCATACTCATTCAGCGAGCCGACAGCTTGTACCGGGTATACTGTCTTTATGCCGCGCGATATAATTTTCAATCCGTTATTTTGAATTGCTTTTAAATGATTTCCGCGAGCGACAAAAGTAACATTATTTTCCTCATCTTTAGAGAGGTATGCTCCGTAATAGCCCCCGACAGCGCCTGTACCGAATATGATAATAGTATTATGACTCATCAGAACTCACGCTCATAATTATATTTGGATAGATGAAAAAATTGCCGATGTCATCATGAGGAGCTTTAGCAACGTGGTGATCTCAAAATGAACACATCTGAGATTGCCACAGCCACTTCGAGGCTTCGCAATGACACTTTTTTGTGACTTTTCCACCAATCACCAAATTCATTAAGTTCATCATAGACAATGCGGGTGGAAATCTCAAGAAAAAAAGGGATGAGTTGAGGACAATAAAAAACCCGCCTGAAGAATTCTTCAGGCGGGTTGTAGGTTTTAAGACCAAAAACGATTAGCGTCTTTTCAGTATCCTGATCAGTCCCAGTACCGCACTGCCAAGCAGTATCATGCTTGACGGTTCAGGAACAAACACGTTGATATTGTCAATGCCAACCAGTCCGTCACCATCATCAAAATTGGTGTTCACTGTCTCAAGAATGAGAATATTGAACTGACGAATATCAGTAAAATCAGCACTGCCTGCGGTCATGTCGTACAGACTTACGTTAAAGGTCATCCAGCCGTCTGTCAGAGAAGGCAAAGTAAGCAATTCTGAATCCGCGAGGCGTGACGCGTTATTATTACTGTCAATAACCTCAGGCGTTAATACAGAAGCATAAGATGCCGCGTAGTTTGTCTTAATCGAAAAGCTGAATACCCCACCCCCGGATATATCAATGGAAGTTGCCAAAGGAACCTTGATTAATCCAAAGGCGAACGTTGATGGAGCCGATAACTCAGCAAGTCCCCATGACCGGATTTGTGCAATGTTATTACCGCCATCATCAATGATGAAGTGATGACCGTTACCGCCAAATATATTGCCTGCCTGTTCTTCACCTGGAACACTCCACGGAACCGAAACATCAGCGATGTCTGTTCCTGCGGTATATGATTCAAAGTCCTCCATGAAGTACGAAAAAGCATGCGCACCGGTATAACCAAGACACACTATGCTGAAGAAAATCAATGTTGCTGTTAATCGTTTCATTTTTAAGTCCTCCCCAATAAGTCTATCAAGCCATAGAAGGATATATATTTAGAATTTTAGTTTTTGCCGATTCTTTTTTTGATATATCCCAGTACACCCGCGAATCCGAACAGAATCATCGCACCCGGTTCCGGAACTGAATCTACATCAATATATCCGTCATCAACCTGAGGAAGCGTGCCGTTTACCTGAAGAACAACCAGTTCTATTTTCTGAACCGCTGTTAAATCAGGAACTGCCCAGCCGATAGATGTGTCACCGTCAACATAAAGGTCGGCCGGGTTGAATGTCATTTTTGTCCAGTTTACCGAATCCAGCGGAATTGACTGCATCGCGGCGTTGGAAGTACGAAAACCGCGAACTACGCTGTCAGCAATTGTTTCCGCTGTAATAGACAGAGCGAGAAGTTTGTTTGTAGCGTTGGTGTAATTGCTTCTCATCATGAATTCGAGCGGCCATGAAGAAATGTCAATCAGCGGGTTGAACTCTGTTTTTTGAATCAAACCTGTCGCGAAAATTGCGCCGACCTGATCAGCGGCGTCTTTCATGAATATTCTCACGAAATTTCCCTGGCTTGAGGCATCTGCCAGTATGTATGCGTCTGCCATTTCAGTGCCGAGAGCGCCCCAGTTTGCCGGTGTTGTGGCGAATGTTGCCTGTGACCCGGCCGTATAGCTTTGCCAGTCTTCCTGAATAAATCCATACGATGCAGTTGCCGCACAGCAGGCAATAACTGCCAGTGTTGCTAAAATTTTTTTCATTGTGATGATCCTCCACTTCAGTTTAGTGTGCATGTTCTTCTTCTTCTTTTTATGGAATACTCGTTTATATACCCAATATATCACGTTTTGCGAACAAAGTCAAGAGCTGATGTCAATTTAAACGTACAGTGTAAATGAAAACCACCCGCATTTCGCGGAATGCAGGTTTAAAAAATACAAATATTCTCTAATTTAAACAAGAATCTTTAAAAAAAGTTACAAAAAAAATTAAAAAATCTATACCTCTCGCAAAAATATTGTTATTTGATCTTATTGAGTGCCTCAAGAACGCTGTGCAGGTCGGGCGGCATTTCAATGGGAAGATTGGCGTATTTGCAGTCTATCCCTTCGATAGCCTGCTGGTGGTACGCGGTTTTGAACCCGCTGAATTTCAGCCCGTGGGCGGTTGATATCACCACAACACGGTCCGCTTTTTTGATAATGCCGCGATTCACCATTTTTTGCAGTACCGCGAGAGCGACGCCGGTATGCGGGCAGTTGAACATGCCGCACACGTCGCCTAACGCCGCGGCGTTGGCTAATTCTTCCTCAGTTGCCTGTTCCACGATGCCGTCAAACTGCTGTAACGCTTTGATCGCTTTATATACACTGACCGGATTGCCGATCTGGATAGCGCTTGCGAGCGTCTTTTTCGCCTGAACCGGATGAAATTCCTTAAATCTCTTTATATACGATAAGTACAGCGGGTTTGCCTGCGCCGCCTGCGCCAGCACTATGCGCGGCAGGCGGTTGATCAGCCCGAGCTCTTTCATCATCATGAATCCGCTTCCGAGCGCGGAGACGTTGCCGAGGTTTCCGCCGGGAATAATCACGAATTCCGGCACGTCCCATCCGAACTGCTGGCATATTTCAACACTGATGGTTTTCTGCCCTTCAATACGCAGTGAGTTCATGGAATTGGCAAGATAAATGGATTCCTCGCCGCAGAGTTTCTGCACCAGCGCCATGCACCCGTCGAAATCGGTTTCCAGAGAAAACACTTTCGCGCCGTTTGCCAGCGGCTGTACAAGCTGGGCGGTAGATACCTTGTTTTTCGGCAACAGCACTATAGACGGTATGCCCGCCGCGGCGCAATATGCTGACAATGCCGCCGAGGTGTCTCCGGTTGAAGCGCAGGCGATGGCTTTAATCGGTTTGCCTTCTGAAATCATTTGTTTTACCTGTGACACCAGTACGGTCATTCCGAGGTCTTTGAACGAGCCGGTGTGGCTGTTGCCGCACATCTTGACCCAGACATCCTCTACTCCGATGGTATTGCCGAATCGTTCCGCGCGGAACAGGTTTGTGTGCCCTTCGAATAGCGAGACAATATTCCTGTTTTCTATTTCAGGGAGCACCCATTCCTTTTTTCCCCAGATGGACGAGCCGTACGGAAAATCTATGGTTCGCTGGCGCGAATCGAAAAGCGATTTCCATTCCTGAGGGGATTTGTCTTTCAGCGCGTTCATATCGTGCTTCACCTCAAGAAGCGAACCGCATTTCCGGCAGTTATAGATAATCTCGTTCAGCTGGTATTTTTCCTGACAGTCGTCATTAAAGCATTGAAACCATGCGTGGTATCCCATGACAGCATCCTTTTTTGCCTAAAATAGCTTTAATTCTATATTTGGTGTTGGTGAAAAAGTCTCCCATGTGTTCTTTTAATCTGTCATCACGAGGAGCATTAGCGGCGTGCTGATCTCAAAATGAACACAGCTGAGATTGCCACAGCCCCTTCGGGGCTTCGCAATGACATTCATTTGTGACTTTTTCACTCCCATAGTGGTGCGAAAAAATATCTATTTTTATACCTGAAAATGAAAATAGTCTCAATATAAAAAATAATGACTGGTCAGAGATGATACGTTTTACCGTACTGAATGAGTATCCATAAAAAGAACGGGCCTCCCAGAAACGCGGTGATTAAACCTACCGGCAATTCAGTCGGCGCGGTGACTGTTCGGGCGATGGTATCGCATAAAAGGAGAAATAAACCGCCCCATAAGAAACTGAGAACGGTAAGTTTACGATGGCGCGGCCCGAAAATCAGCCTGCACATGTGCGGTATAATCATACCGACAAAGGCGATAGGCCCGCATATGGCGACAATACAGCTGACCATAATGGAAACCAGCAGGAACAACATGAATTTCACTGTGCGTATGTCTATGCCTTTGCTCACCGCGATTTCGTCGCCGACAAGGAGCAGGTCGAGTTCCTTTCCATACAGAAAAATGATGAGCGGGATGACAAGTGTTACGGGAATAATGCGCACCATAGCAGTGACCGAGACGGTTTCTATACCGCCGATCAGCCATCGGAAAATGTGGAACGTGGAATGAAAATGAGCGGTATACTGGATCAGCAGAACCATGCTTGAAAAGAAGAGCGTTACCGCGATGCCTGCCAACAGCATATATGTGCTGTGAAAGTCTCTGCGCAGGCTGGTGAGAAGATAGACCACCCCTGTAGCCAGCATACCGCCGCCGAAAGCGCACAGCGTGGTGCTGTCAAACCCGAACAGTGAAAAATACGGTAATGCCGCGATAGATAACGCCGCGCCAAGCGAGCACCCGCTTGATACTCCCAGCGTAAACGGTGTAGCCAGCGGATTCCTGAACAGCGACTGGAACACCATGCCGCCGACAGCCAGCAGAGCGCCGCCGCAGTACGCCATTACACAGCGCGGCAGGCGGATGCGCCATAAAATGTGAGCGGCTATCGACTGGTCAGCGTCTGTTGTGTAGAGCGAAAGGGGATATCGTACCGGGCCGATAAGCGGCAGGTATATGAGTACCGCAACATATATAAACGGCAGGATCAGAAGGATAATATCTCTGAGGGTTTGTTTTCTGTGCATCATGGTCACCACCGTAAAAAAAGCATTCTTGATTTCGATTGCGGATGCTCGAACGAATCGAAATCAGCGTTGTATATGTCGTGTAACCGGTCTTCATCAAGCAAAGCCGGTTTGTCAAAAAATCGTTTTTTTCCGTTTACCAGCGCGAGGATTTTATCTGAAAACCGGAGTGCGAAATTAATGTCGTGCGTAACTGAGATTATAGTAAGCGATGATTCCGCCCTGATCTTGTCGAGCGTGGAAATCAGTTCAAATTCGCATTTTGGGTCAAGATGCGATGTCACTTCGTCAAGCAGGAGTATGGATGGCGACTGCGCCAGCGCGCCTGCCAGCATGACTTTTTGCGTTTCGCCTCCGCTGAGCGTTGGTATATAGTGAGAACGCAGTGACGCTGTTCCCGTCAGATGCAGAGATTCTTCCACCACCGCCATGCCCCTTGCATCGGTAGACTCGAACATGGTCAGGTACGGGTACCGTCCCATAGCGACAAATTCTTCTACGGAATACGGATACTCAAACCGCGCGGACTGGGGTATATATGCCGCCTGCCGGGCAAGCGCCCGTTGTGACATGAGTTTTGTATCTTTACCATGTATATAAATTGAGCCGCCGGTATTCTTGAGAATGCGCATTATGCATCGCAGAAGGGTGGTTTTGCCCGCGCCGTTCGGGCCGATAATACTCACAAATTCACCGGGTTGAACCGAGAACGATACATTACTCAGCAGATCGCTGTCTTTAATACTGTATGAGATTGATTCGCACCGCAGGGCTGGTTCTGTCATAATGTGTTTCCAGTGTTTGCGTCATGTAGGATGTCATGGAACGTAGCGAGTATTTTATTGAACCGGGGGCCTGGTATCAACAGGAAATCCGATTCCAGCGTGTAAAGACGTTTGTTTTTTACCGCGGCGACCATGGAAAACGACGGAAAACGTCCGACAATCGTATCGAGTGAGTTGAAAGCGGTTCGTGTACCCGGAATCAGTTCTATTATGATGTCCGGGTTCAGGGTAATGATGTTTTCCGGCGAGAGGATAGGGTATGCCGCCCGTGAATCCGCGACAACATTAATGCCTCCCGCTCTGTTCAGCAACGGAGTATAAAACGAATCGCCGCCGACAACATACCATTTATTATAATCTCCGGCTTTGTCATCATTACCTATGATAATCAATACTTTAGGCGCGGCCAGCCCGGTGACGGGAACCGTGTACCGCTCGGTTTCTTCGCGTAAAAGCCTGACTTGTTCCTCCGCTTTTTCAGGTACGCCGAACAGGGAACCGAGTGTCAGTATGGAGTTCATGATGTTTTCCGGCGAATCTATATCCAGCTGAACATATGGAATGTTTAATTCCTTCAACTTTGGTATATGGGCGTGATGGCTGGTCGTGATAAGCACATATTGCGGGTTGATATGGGCGATCATTTCCAGATTGACATCATAAAACCCGCCGACGTGCGGTAACGATTGGGCTTCAGCCGGATACTTACAGAACCGCGTTACCCCTGCGAGTTTATCTCCCTGTCCGAGGAGGAAGGCTATTTCCGTTAGAGCAGGGGAAAGCGATACAATTTTGAAATCCGGCGGAGGCGGCAGTGAGCTTTGTATCCCCTCATGTATAAATATATTGCCCAGCGCGATAAGCATAAAGCAGAGGGCGAGCAGTACCCATGCGATGGAATTTTTCTGTATCATCGCGGGTCGTCCAGTTGAAAACGAATTGTCAGCGTGATATTCGATGCGCGGGCGATTCCGTTAAGCGTGTGCGGCGAGAAAACAGCGTTTTCTATGGCTTCAACAGCGGCATTGTCAAGGCGCTGGTACCCGCTTGAGTTAAGAATCGTGATTTTCTGCGCTGAACCGTCTGCTGTCACATGAATATTCAGGGTTACAGCTCCCTGTTCGCCTTTCCTGCGTGAGCCGCGCGGGTAGCGCGGATGCAGTTGTGAGCTGAGTTTCGCTTCAGATACCGCGCCTTCTTCCCGCAGGTCGGCGTCCTGCTGGTCTGGCGAGGCGACGGATTCAACAGGGGCGTCACCGCCGGATTGAGCGGCGGGCTGGATATCTTCCGGTTCGCCATTGTGTCCGGCTACGGCTTTTTCAGGTGTGTCCGTTATTGTATCAGTAACGTTTTTGGGCAATGCGCTGGTATCGTTATTGGGTTCTTCCCGTGATTCCGTCAGAAGAGGGGAATCCTGTTTGACCTGCCGGATAAATGGAAACGATACGGCTGACATCATATCCGCCGCCAGCGCCAGATGCGCTTTCTGATTGGCGGCTGGTTCCGCCTTTTCTTCTGCGGCTGTCGCTGAAGCGGTTATATCAGTATGCTGTTCGGCATGCGCCGCATTTGCCTGGGCACGTTCAATATCCTGTGGATTATCGAGCGTCTTTTCCTCTATTGACCCTTTATGCGCCGTAGCGGATGGCGCGGATTGTACCAGTTTTATGCTGAGAGCTGAGTTTCCGTGGTCAAGATGGATATCTGCCGGAGCGCTATTGAAACCGGATCCCATAGTCATGACCCCGTAATGAACGGTGCATGATATGGCGAATGGCGCCAGATACATCCTGTATTGTTTCAGAAAAAACAGCATATTTTAATCCTTTGAAGCTGAGCGGGGAGGGACTGTTCTGCCCGCCCCGCATCGGGCTTAAATTTTCAGTTTAACTCCGCCGAACAGCGAAAAACGCTGGGTATCGTAGTTAAACACTTCCTCGTATGAATCGTCCAGTATATTGTGCATTCTGCCGAAAATCTCAATGTTGTCGGTTACCGCGAACTTGGCGGCCATGTTGATTAGCGTATATCCTTCCAGCCGGGTTCGTTCTACCGGCCAGACATTAAAATTTTTGTCTTCTCTTCCGCCGACATACAGCAGTTCAGTATATATGTTACCACGCTTATTGCAAAATGAGTAGTTCGCAGTTATGCTGACACTGTTCTTCGGGCGGCGCAGGAACACCGTACGGTCATCGAGCGAATCGGTATCACTCAGGTGTTTTGTCTGCAAATAGGTATAATTGACTCCCAGCGAGAGGTTTTCTGTCGGGTACACGTTACAGAACATTTCCAGTCCGTTTGATTCAGCCTGTTCCACATTCCTGTTGCCGAATATAAAAAACATCGGGTCTACCAGAACCGAGGTAATGAGGTCATCGTAGTCATTCTGAAAGTAGGTCATCCCGCACAGGATTCGATCGGTGAAAAGGTACTGCTCGAACCCGATTTCCCATGATTCGCTTTCTTCAGGGTTGAGATCAGGGTTGCCGCCGGATCCGTACAGTTCTGCGATGGTCGGCGCCTTGAAACCGGTGCTCCATGATGATTTCAGTTTTGTTCCGGTTTGTTCTATCCAGATAGTGGGCACAACGCGTGCAGTAGCGTTTGTGCCAAACAGTGAATGCTGATCCCACCGTGCGCCGAATGTTGTGTAGAACATCTTGGAAAACGAGAGTTTGTCCTGAATGAAGAAACTCCACGTATTGGCGGTTCGTTCCGGCGCATACGACTCGTAAAGCCCCCACATGGAACTGGACTTGTACGATGTTTCGGCTCGTTCTTTTTCAAATTCGATTCCGCAGGAAAGTATATTTTCGATACCGATATTGCAGATGTTGAATTCAGGGAAATACAGGTTATGCTGGTAATCGAACTGATACCATTTACCATCAGCGTAACTGCGGGTAAAATAAGGGTCTATGTCGTCAGGGTTGTCGTTGGTGTTGCGGTTGTATTCCGATATGGAAAACCCGAATACCTGTTCGTAGAAATCGTCTATGACCATCCATTCCGCCTGACTGCGCAGGAACAATTTTTCTATGTTTGATATATTGTTCGGATCGTCTGTCGGGTCAGCGTCGTCGATTTCGATTTCTGAATCCACATACCGGATAATTGTCGACAGTTCAAAATTTTCCGCCGGAGTGATTCCGATTCTGGATGAGACGGTCATGTTCTGGTAATCATCTTTTTCCCTGTTGCCGAGGTTGTGGGATGCAGAGGTAAAACCGTCTGAATAGGTGTGTGATATGCCGAACGAGTAGTTGACAAGGTCAGTCCCGCCTGCTGCGCCGGCTTCTTCCCTGAATGTTTCAAATGAGCCCATTTCGGATGAAACAAAAAATTCCGGTTTGCCTGACCCTTTTTTTGTGCGCAGGTTTATGACGCCGCCTATGGCGTCCGAGCCGTACAGTGTGCTCTGTGAACCGCGCAGGACTTCGACCTGTTCGATATTGGTCATGTCAAATTGTCCGAAATCAAAACTGCGTACAGGGTTGCTCGGGTCGTTAAGCTCTATGCCGTCCAGCAGTACCAGTGTATGGTCGGATTCAGCGCCGCGGATGAATACCGATGTGGTGCCGCCGGGAATTCCGGTTCGGGCTACGGTTACGCCGGGCACCTGCCGGAGCAGGTCAGCCATATTATTTTTTTTGGCGTTTTCTATTTCCGTTGAGTTAAATGCAGTTACCGAACTGCCAATTTCTTTGTACGGGGTTTGCAGGCGTTCAGCCACAACTATTATTTCGTTTCGTTTTTGTTGAGCGGCTGACAGCGTGGATTCGTTGTCAGGTTCTGCGGCATTAGTGGCAGAAGTGTCTTGCGCATATATGTTTTGGCTAAAAATAAATGCGGTGATAAGTATAGCATAAAATAATTTCATTGCTCGCTCCTGATCTCCCTCGAGATATGTTTCAGAGTGTGCTGCCGACAGGTCTCCTGGCTTTGCTTTCATCCTACTGATCGCGCCTTCCCGGTAAAAACCAGTGGCGTTTATGCGATGTTCGTCAAGCGTACAGTCGCGGGGCGGCGGAGGATATGTTCCTCTCTTCCCTTGTGACAGCATGTTAAATTAATTTTTGATCTTTTTTGTCGCTGGTGTTCTCTAAACAATTGAAAGTCTTTTTTCCCTCCTTTCTGGAATAAAAAAGCGCCTCAATCAGCATCGCACACTGATTTGAGGCGCACCCTTTTTTTTACGTCAAATCGTTTTGCTTCATACAGAATGAACCGTCCATTCAGCGCGTATGAAGTTATTTTGCGGTCAGGCAGGTCTTCTGACTCCCGGATCGTCCTTAACTGCGCCTTCCCGTCATAAGACAGTGGCATAGAGCAGTGTTGTCCCCGGCTACAGCGGTGGGGCCGTTCCCGATTTTAACGGGATTCCCTATTAATCGTATTGAACCTGATCACTTTTATGGATAAATATACTTTTAATAAATAGTACATAATACTACCCCCGTCAATATATTTTTGCGATACGTACATACATTTTTCTGCGTAACTCTCAAGCATTACCGCACGATGCCGATTTATAATGGCAGATACGATTATTTATAAAAATCATGGAAATGGCGAGCGCCATATCAGGAGGAAACGATGCAAGGGTTCAGTCAGGAAGATGTCGATCGCATGATACAGGAAGCGGCCGCCGCGGCACGGCAAAAAAGCGGCGCCACGCTTGATTATATTAACGGGAAAAATTCCGATGAGGCTGTTGGCGAGGCCATCGGAACTCCTGCTAAAGGAGTTAAGCCTGCTCCTGCAAAAGACGTAAAGCCTGCTTCTGCAAAGGAAACCAAAGCCGCTCCCGCACCTGCTCCTGCCGCCAAAAAAGCAGACGCGTCAAAAGCCGAAGCTCCGGCCCCTGAAGATCTGGCTGATGAGATCATGCAGCAGATGCAGGAAAAAGCGCAGTCGGTCAATGACGGCATTTCCGACGAAGATATATCTGATATGATCGGCAGTAAAGTTGCTGATTCTGCGGATCCTGCCGTTAAAGATGATGATTTTGATACCGCTTTTGACCTTGCTGATTTTGCTTCGGATGATGCCGCAGGCGAAATTACTGGCGATGTTGCGGATATTGCCGTTCAGGAAGAAGAAGCCGTCGTTCCGGAACCTGAGGGCTTTGATGCCGATCAGTTCGATCCTGAGCCTGAAACGGAAACACAGCCCGAAGCAAGTATGGACGACACACCGTTTAGCGATGAAGATTTTTCCGTGCCGCCTGCCGGTGTGGAACAAAATATATCTGAAGAAACAATAAATCCTTTTGAGTATGATGAAGCTGTACCAGTACAGGATGAAGTTATGGACACTAAACCGTTAGCACAAAATCCATCGCGCCGCGCTCAATCGGTAAATCCGGCTCAGGCAGATGACCTGCAGAGTTTTATAATGAGCACGATAGAAGAGCTCGCACAGGCTAAAATGGAACTCGCTGAAGTAAAAATAGCGCTGGAAATAGAGAAGCTCAAAAACAAAGCGAAAAGCCTGTTCGTATAAGAGCACGAGAAGGTTGTTACCAGCGGCGTTTTATACCGGTAGACCTGCCGGATAAACCGCCCAGCCCGCCGAAACCGCCGTGTAACCCACTGCTGTTAAAACCTCCGCGGTATCCGTCTGACCAGAATCCGCCGTATTGGGCTTGTTTTTTTGGAAGAGCTGACCTGATAATTTTTTGAAGAAACAGCGCGACGATAATCAGGATAAGTATGATAATACCGTCATTCAGATACTTTTTATAGGTATCCTCTTCGCCTGCTTCCGTAAGCGGTTCGATTTCAGGAAAATCACTGATTTTTACCGCGTATTCCCTGCTTAACTGATCGATGATATGCAGTGCCGCGCGGTAGATTGCCTGTCCGTACCACTCATTTTTCATAAAAGGCACCGTTGTGCCGAGTATTGCCTTGCGCATACCTTCCGTGAGTATGTCTTCCAGTCCGTATCCCGCTTCAATCCACATGGTTTCATCAGCGACTACGATTACAAGAAGAACGCCGTTGTCTTTATCTTTCTGCCCCAGATGCCATTCTTTGTATACCTGTTCGGCAAACTGCTCGATAGTCAGGTCGTCCAAAGCCGCGACCGCGAGCACGGCGAATTCAATTCCTGTCTTGTAATAAATTGCCTGCGCGTATTTTGTTATTTTCAGCTTATGATTATGGGTAAGCACTTCCGCGTAATCGTTTACTACGCTTTTATAACGCGGCAGTTCCTGTGCCTGCAGGCATGGAGAAAAAATGAAAGCATCAATAAACAGAAACAATAGAATTATTATTTTTCTCATGGTTTTTCCGTGGTCTCGTCGATTTGAAAACGTTCTACTTTGCCGCCGATGATCTCCAGATGGTTGATGAAATCCTGATAGATGCGTTCTATTTCAGTCCAAATAATTTTCTCTGTCTTTCTCTTGTCGCGGAAAATATCCACAAAAAACTGCCCGTCAATCTGATACAGATAACTGATTTTCATAATGACGTCTTCATAATTGTCAGGAATCGGCTTGTTTTCAAGGCGAAGCAGGCACCGGAAAATGGGGAAGAGGTTGTTGAACGAATCTTTTATTATCATGCGCAGGACTTTCTGGTTCTTGCCGTGTTCAAGATATGCCTGCCGCATACGCAGAAGGAGGCTTTTTATCTGCTGTTCGCATTGAAGGCGCAGGTTATGGCGCGGCACGACCAGTCCGTTCAGTTTTTCATCGCCATAAATGGTGACATGGTTCTCGATAATTTCCAGAAATTCCATCGGAAATGTTGCCAGCGATGATGTTATATAATCCATAGTGAAAAAAAGCGGCGGCTCGATCCTGAACTTGCTGCCGAATTTCAGGGACGGCAAGCTCAGGCGTAATGTCTCCAGATTGATGGAATTAAAAATGCAGACCAGATTTATATTGGAAACTTTTGGAATAAAATTCGGGGTTATCGCACTGCCGTATACCGCGACGGATTCCAGATTGCTGGCATGCCCCCAGATAAACATTTCGCAGAATACCCGGACGGGTTTGCCTATAGCTGGCGGAAGTCGGTCGGTATTGATTTTCATATCATGAGTCATGAATTACACCTTTTCCTGTTTTCTTATTCAATCACCGGGCCTTTGTCAGGTACTGGCTTCAATATGTTTTCCGGGATCTGTTCCTTTTTACGGAAAAACAGTTTCCACGGGTTCAGTTTTATATCCTGTGTGAACAAACGGGCATTTTGCGTAGTGGCACGGAGGTTTACCAGTATCGCGTTGAGTTCCTCTTTGTTTTCTTTGAAGAAAATATCGATGCGGGCGAGCAGGTCATCGAGCTTATTCATAGTGCTTTCCATGCGTACATTCAGTGTTTCCGATGTCTCACGCAGGTTTGCCAGCATCACATTGATGTTTTCCTGGTTGTCCGAGAGGATAGTATCAATTTTATCCGCGGATGACTGCATAGTGGCTACAAACACCTGCGCGTCCTTGATTGTTTTGCGTGCGTCGTCTACGGTATCAACGCTTTTTGCGGATAAGGCGTGAATATTGGAAACAATACCCTGAATCTGTTCTTTTTGTTTAATTTCATGAATGACTTCCCGCATGTCAGCGGCGGCAACATTGATCTCTTTCGCCACGTCACCAATAGTTTTGATAGTGTCCTGAGTAGTTGCGCTCAGTGTGGGAAGATCCATTTCGTCAACGGTTACTGCGAGTTTCTGCAGTGTGGTAAACATATCGTCCGGCGGGCGGTTGCCTTTGTGCGGTTGTGACAAGTTCATATCCGGCGCAGTTGGCGGGCCGGGGATTATCTCTACATGAGGGTAGCCCGCAAGCCCTTTGGACGCTATACGGAACTGGGATCCTTCCTTAAGGGGTATAGCGGCGTTGATTTCCATCAGAACCGAAATTTTGTATTCGTTGGAACCGGGAGTATCCCCTTCGATTATCTGTATGCGGGTCACCCGACCGACATCGAGCCCCTGATATGTTTCCACACCCGAAAACCAGACAGCCGCGTTTTCGCGCAGGCCGGCGATACAGTCGAAAATGACCTCTATCTGCTTGGCGTCTTTCCTGAATCCCTGCGGGTTGATAGCAAAAATAAACGCTATCAGGAGAACTGCTGAAACAATGACAAATAAACCCGGTAAAATTTCTTTGCGAAAAAACTGAGCCACTCTTTCTGCTCCTTTTGTTAGTCGCCGGATGTGAGGCTTTTTAAATATTCATCTTTTGAGCGGCGCAACGGCACGGGTCCGTCGGTCAGCCCGTTAATAAACTGCGATACATACGGATGGTCAGATTCCCTGATTTCATCAGGCGTACCGACCGCGACCACTTTTCCGTTATACAATACCGCCATTCTATCCGCAATACGAAATGCGCTTTTCATTTCGTGGGTAACTACAATTGATGTGATACCAAGTTTATTGCTTAAATCCATGATTAACTGGTCGATGGATGCCGCGGTGATCGGGTCAAGCCCTGCTCCCGGTTCGTCATAAAACACCATTTCCGGATCCATGGCTATTGCCCGAGCCAGCCCGACACGCTTTTTCATGCCGCCGCTGATTTCAGATGGCAAAAGGTTCTCGAATCCAGTCAATCCTACCAGTTCCAGCTTCATCTTTACAATAATATTTATTATTTCACTGCCGAGCTTTGTATGTTCCTTCAGCGGCAGAGCTACATTCTGCCCTACTGTCAGCGAATTAAGAAGCGCTCCGTTCTGAAAAAGCATGCCGTAGCTTTTCCGCACTTCATTAAGGTCATGTTCGCTCATACCGGTTATATCTTTGTCTTTAATATAAATATGGCCCGAATCAGGCCGTATCAGCCCGATCATGTGCCTGAGCAGAGTGCTTTTTCCGCACCCGCTGCCGCCCATGATGACCATGGTCTCGCCTTTTTTGACCTCAAGAGTGACGGAATCCAGAATCCTGCGGGTTCCAAAATTTTTTATCAGGTTTTCGATTCGAATCATGATATAAGATGTGCTCCGATCCTTTTATACGAATACATACGAGAACAGCGCGGTAAAAATGCAGTCCGCGGCAATAACAAAAATCAGTGAATTAACCACAGCGCGCGTTGTGCCCTGCCCGACTCCTTCCGCTCCGCCGGATACGATAACTCCCTGATAACAGCCGATCATGGATATAATCATGGCAAACGATACGCTTTTTATCAACCCGGTTACAATATCTTTTGTCTTCACAAATTCGAGCGTGAGTTCTTCATAATAATAAAAGCTCATGCCGAGTTTGAGTTTCGCAATGAGGAACCCTCCTGCTATGCCGAGGTAATCGGAGACTATCGTCAAGCAGGGAAGCATGATTACCAGCGCCAGAAAACGGGGGAGGATAAGGTATCTTATAGGGTTGATCCCCATAGTTTCCAGCGCGTCAACCTCTTCGGAAACCTGCATTGTGCCCAGCTCTGCGGATATGGATGCACCGACTCTGCCCGCTACTACGATGGCGGTGATCAACGGCCCCAGTTCACGGGTAAACCCCACACCGACCAGCCCGGCGACCCAGATTTCCGTTCCGAAATCGCTGAGCGCGTATAGCGCAAGCATGGCGAGCGTCATGCCGAGAAACAGGGACGTCAGCATTACGATCGGCAAAGAACCGATACCCATGTGATACATCTGCTGGGTAAGGTGAAGGATATTAAACGTCCTGCCCGGGCGGAAAATTCCTGCCAGCACCAGTTTCAAGGTGCGATAGAACAGGCCGCTGAAACTGGTGACGTGTTGTATCTGGGTGATTATCACCTGTGATAACTGTTCCAGAATGGATACAGAATTAGTCTTTTTTGAAGTCATTCAGCGCTTCCTCGCGGGTATTGTATATTGCGAATATATCCTCAAGGCGGGACACTTCAAAGACATCACGGATATTTTTGTTCATACAGCACAATTTTATTTCGCCCTTGACCTTGTTCAGTTTGCGCAGTCCTTCGATCAGTGTGGCAAGCCCTGAACTGTCAATATACTTGACTGTTGAGAAGTCCAGCAGGATAAACTTCAAGCCTTTGTTTATTGTTTCCGTAAGCTGTTGCCGCAGTTGAGGAGAATTGTACAGGTCGATTTCCCCGGTAATTTCGAATACGGCTGTATTGTTGGAATTAATAACTTTAATCTCCATTATGCCCTCCGGCCGGCGACGGCCCGCAATCAGTTTTGTACTTGATCAATTTCAGTAAAGTACCCTCTTCAGGCGAGGTATCATATTCCACATGATCCATTATCTTCCGTATAAAAAAAACGCCCAAGCCCCCGGGTTTTATATCGTTCAGATCACGAGATTTGATACAGCTCGGATCAGTCTTTTTTCCATAATCACGAATATGTATTTCAAGACGGTCATTTTTCAGATGAAGGCTGACGATGATTTCTTTCTCATAACACTGGTTGTAGCTATGCTTGATGACGTTGGTTATCGCTTCGTCAACCGCCAGCATGATTTCACGGCTGATTTTTTCAGAGAACTTCAGCAGTAACGCGGTATTGAACACCATACACCTGATCAGCGTCAGGAATCTCGGGTTGCTGGCAACTGATATTGTGATGACGTCATCCTGAAATAAGCTGTTCATCCTATGCACCCTGCGGCAAGAACTGTAATATCGTCATGCCCGTCGGTGCCGCTTGAGAATGCTGTTACCAACCTGAACACAGACTCAACAATCTTTGTGGGCGTAGGTTCCGTACAACAGACTGCCTGTGTCAGCCGCTCTATTCCAAACTCTTCGTTATTTTTGCTTCGGGCTTCCGTAACGCCATCCGTATAAAGTATATATACCTCTCCTTCGTGAAAAGGCACAACCGTTTCCTCAAATATTGTATTCTTTAATATACCAAGGGGCAATGACTTTTTGCCCTTTAGGGGTACAATTGTACCTGAAGAACTGCGGATATAGGGCGGTAAATGGCCTGCGTTCGTGAAAGTTATGGTCATGGTGTTCAAATCGAACATCAGGAGCGCGGCTGTGACAAACATGCCGAAAGTACTTTCTTCGTTCAGTACGCTGTTGACCTTGTAAAACAGTTCGGCAGGACTGCTGGTCGACTGGCTGTAAAAACGAATGCTTGATATAAACGAGACCATAAACAACGCGGCCGGAACACCCTTCCCTGACACGTCACCGATCAGTATGCCGAAGCGGTTCTGGTCGAACTGGATAAAATCGTAGAAATCGCCTCCAACCATTTTTGCAGACTGGTTTTTCGCACAGCATTCGAAACGGTCAAGGTGCAATGCCGTTCCCGGCAGGATATTCTGCTGGATTTTCTGAGCGATGGTCAGCTCGTCCCTGAGCCGTTGTTCCTCAAGCTGGTAACGATGGACATTGGCGTTTTCTATCGCGACTGCCGCCTGATTGGCAAATGCGGTAAAAATAGGGAGGTCGCGCTTTGAAAAACTCTCTTTGTTTGTCGGGTTGAGCGCCTGCAGTATCCCGATGGTTTTATTGCGGACTTTCATCGGAACACAGAGTATAGACCGTGTCTGAAAACCCGTGTCCTCATCAGGTTTTGAATAAAAACGCGGATCTTTTCGTACGTCCGGCACAACCAGCGGTTTGCTGTTCTGAGCGACCCATCCGGCAATTCCCTGCCCCATTTTCAGCCGGAATTTTTCCTTGATATCCTCACCTTTTTCACCAAGAGCGACCTTGTACACCAGCTCATCGGTTTTTTCGTCTATGAGCATTAATGAACTTGCCGCGCACTGCATAACCTGTTCAGCCGCACTCATGATAATGGTCAGGAGCTTGCTTATTTCCAACCCGGCTGAATTGATTATTTCGTTGATTTTAATCAGTTTCTGGAAATTATCGATTTTTTCCGCTTGGCGCGCGCAAGTGCGCTCCAGCAGTCGTATTTGTTTTTCCAACGGTTCGGTAGGTATTGACTGTTCGTTCATGCGGTTCAGCAGGTTGTTTGGTTAAAGTATCGCATATATGCCGAGCTGGTAGTATAGTAGCCCGGCTGTCAAAAAGTTGTCAATTGAAATATAGAATCGAGTGGCTAAGTGTCAGGTAATATGCTATAATTATATTGGTAGGCAACGAATTATACCTGAAAGGAAACAAAACGTTTTTTCCGGCATATACTTCGGTGGAAACGTTACGGAGATTTTTATGCATAATTTTCATATATATAAATACATAGCAGTACTGCTCATTTACACCATGACGCTGGCGTCCGTTGCGCCTGCGATAGCCGCAAACAAAACTCTAACCGTACCAGAGAAATATGGATCAGTTACCTCGCGTTGGGACGCGGGGAACCACTCGGATACGGTAGTCATCCATATCAAGGATATTCACTGTAATTACGCCATCCAGCAGAATATCAAAGGCATTCTTGAATCGCTGGTTACGAATAACGGCGTCTCTCTGGTCGGTATTGAGGGTGCGGAAGGTACGGTCAATACCGCTGTGTTCCAGTCTTTGCCTGACAGGGAAAGCAAAGAAACGGTATGTGATAAATTTTTAAAAAAAGGTGTTCTTACTGGCGCGGAGAGTTTGTCTATATCCCGGGGAGACACCCTGAAGTTCGATTTATGGGGTGTGGAGGATGCTTCCGCCTATCTCGATAACATAGAAACGTTCCGGCGGGTGTTGTCTTCGCAGTCGGTTGTTGGGGAGTCACTTGACCAGCTCGAAAAGACGCTTGATGCAGTAAAAATATCGTTTTTTACTCCTGAATTATATGATTTCGATACCCGGTCAGGGCAATTTCAGATTGGAAAGCTGGCTATGGATGTGTGGGCGTCGAGCCTGCATGGTTACATCGGCGCTCTGGATATCAGGTCGGATTCGTACCCGCATTTTTTATTGTTCAGCGAACTTATTCGCCTTGAGAAAAAAGTCAATCCTGCCCGTGTGCAGTCCGAGGTGGCGTCTCTTACCGGATCTGTAATGAACCGGATGGATTCCCTGAATGCCCGGCGGATACGTGAGCTGGCGGCGCAGTTTAATTGCGGGGCTGTTACTGCGGATGACTATTTCTCCCAGCTTGCCCGTGTGTCCGATCCTGAGGAATACCCGACGCTCCATGAGTACAATCGTCTGCTGACTATACGCCCGATGGTGAATACCGCGCTTTTACATGAGGAAATATCGCTGATTGAACGGATTATCCGTACGAAACTTATTCAAAGCCTTACTCAGAGGCACGGTGAAAAAAGCATATCTGATGTCGAGTCGATAGACCTGTGCTCCGAACAGTTGAAAGTGTACCGCAGGCTGTTGACTTTATCGCTTACCTATGAGGAATTTGAACAGTACGCCGGGCAGTCTGTCCTCGCTGATTTTCAGTCGCTGTCGGACAGGATTGCGCTTTTATCCAGCCGGTACGGCGATAAAACCATACCGGAACTCTCATCCGATATGAAGAACGTGCTGAGCTTTGCGGATTATTTTTACCGTAACGCCCATGCGCGAAGCGAGATCATGGCATCTAACATTCTTAGCCGCATGAAGGAAACCAATCTTTCATCAGCGGTGTTGATTTCAGGCGGTTTTCATTCCAACGCGGTAGAAAAATATCTCAAAAAACAGAACATTTCGTATATCACCATTACTCCTTCCGCAAAAGGGGTGCACGAAGCGAATGAACAATACCTGTCTCTTATGAGTAATGGTGAAATGTTTGTTTCTGCTTCGCCCGGAGCGGATTATGTGGCGTTTCCTGTCTTGTGCAATGAGGTGGTTTCCAATACGGAATTTTTCGGGCGGCTTCGGCAGTTCCTTGCACGCAGTCTGATAGAGCAGAAAGGCATGCCCATAGAAGCATACCGCGCGCAGTTGCGGGACGATTTATCGCGCCGGTTGTTTAACCAGCTTCTTGCCATAGCCGGGCTGGATACCCAGAATATTCGAAGGAATACGGTGAACGATGTTATTGCGAACCTTTCGCTTGATGCGGTTGCCGAACTGATTATGGCGTACGACAACAAGCTGATTGATATTGATTTGACTGCCAGCGGGTATGATGAGAGATCCATCACGCCGCGTGACAGGGAATTATACGCGAAGTATTTGCTGTCGTTTGTGGATCTTACCTTTCAGGTCAATCCGTCAGAGCAAGATATAGTGTCCATACTTCTGCGCCTTCTTGCAAGTTCCAAATCCGAACAAAAAAGCTCCATACATACCGCAGTGTGGCAGTACCTGAATGGGCTTGTTGCTTCAGGGCAGTTGAGCGGCGATGAGCAGGATACGGTACTTAAAACCGGGGTATTGAGTTTAACTCCGTACAAAATGCGGGTGTTTGCCGCGAAACATATAGCGTATCTGGCGAAACAAGGCGACATTCTTCTGAGAGGGCCTGTCACTCCAGATAACATTCTAATACTGCGGTCGTCAGATCTACTGAATATCAGTGACGGAATATGGTGCGAATGCGCTTTGCTTCAGGAAAACCAGCCGCCGCGCCGCTTTTTTATCGCATCGCGCCAGAGCGCATCTCGTGACAGGGAGTTTTTTAATGCGGCAAAAATGCTGGATATTCCGATAACCGGTTCGGCGGTAAGCAATCTTCCTTTTGCCCGGTTCCAGTCGTTTCGTGTAACTGATCTGGATTGGTCTATTGATTTGATGGATGCATTGACGGGACCTGAGGAATTTGCTGAGTTGTCCGGCGCTGTCGGCATTCTTTCGGCGAAGTTGTTTATGATGAATTACCCATCTTCGCGAATACCGGTTGAAACGGTTCGCATACTCAGTATTGACGATGAACTGGTGGCTGTGCCTGAAATAACGGAAGATTCAGCAGAGCAGAGCACCTTGCAGGACGCGATGGATTTATATACGCGCTTTTTCCGGCTTGCGATGTCCAGAGGATACAGCAGACAGATACTTACGGACGGCATGGAACTTTTCGCTATGTCGTTCATAACATCCGCCGCCGCATATATTTCATCTATTGATGAGACGGATTTGGAAGTAGACGGTATTGACCCTGCATCGCTGGGAACAATGCGCAGGGTCGCGTCGCTTGATTTTGGTGATATACAGAAATTTGTCGCGGAATACATACACGCTCTTGAAGCGGATTTGATTGACAGCGGGGATGCCCTGAAAACCGGTGCGCATAACGCGGTGAGAGAGCTGGAGCGGCTGGGTATACTGCAGTTGCCTGTAACCCATCGGGCCGACAATATTACCATTGGCAAGCGCCAGCAGGATGTGTTCAGCACAGGTGAATTGCGCTATGAAGCAACGCTTGAAACAGAGGACGGGGTTCGTTCATTTTTCATAACCGCGCTTGATGATTATACAGGGGTAGCGCAGGAAGAAGTTGCTTTTTCATTGCTTACAGTACTTGGGCGCAGTGAGTATCTGTCCAATAAAATTACTCAGGTGCCGGTCTCAATTGAGGGATACCAGAAAACGAGTGTTTCTGTTACCCCTGCGCAAATGCCTGCTGATCAGTTTTATCCGAATACCGGCAATGCGGAGGCTCTGGCTGGCAAACTTGGAACGGCAGTTGCGGAACGGTATGTTCTCGGGTTGCCGTCTCAGGGGCTCAATGCATACCGGATACGCCTTGGTTCTGATAACCGGCCTGAGAGCGTGCAGGTAATTGACTATAATGGACTGCTGTCGGACAGATCAGGGATTGAGGCGTTCTCAACCATTCTCGCGCCTGTTCTGGAACTGCTTGAAAATAGCGCAGATAGAGGAGCAGACACAGATACCCTGTTGAATATTACAGTGAACTATTTTTCAGGGCTGGAAGCCGCGTTGTTGAATATGAGGGCTCGTTTCTCTCAGGATCGAAAGGATATCGCTAATATTTTCGACCAGCTTATACCTGACCAAAGCGGCTTGATACTTGACCGCGTCCTGCAGTTTGAATCATCATACGTACCTCTGGCGCAGGATGCTTTGCGCTACATAAACAGCCTTTACGGTCTCGATATTCAGAACGTCACCGCACGACTGAAAGGCATTGGCGTCACGGTTTTAAATGAGATTGCCGGCAAGAACGCCATAACGCTTCCGGATAACCTGTCTGAAGAAATGGTTCGTATCGGGCGCCATAATCAGGCATCCGCCGTAAAAATTTCCGAGGATAAACGATTGTCATTTGAAGTAATTGTCCCTTCAGTAACGCTCAAGGGAAAAAGTTATATTTTGTCTACGCATTCAGGTGCGGATCAGGCACAGGAGGCTGTGCGTGCTCTTAATGCACTGAACCGCCAGACCGTCACTCTATTTACCAGCGATATACCGTTCATGAATTCAGAGGGGTTTATTGTATCGGAACAGGCGGGTGACATATATGCCGCAGATTTCGATCTGGAATCACCATACGCGCAGGATTTCGCGTATCATCTCGGTTCCGCGATGGGCGAAGCGTTTCTCCTCGGTATTCCTGACAGTACCCCGGGCACTATTCGCATCTCGCTTGATAAAGGCAAACCCGTTGCCGCAATCAATAGTGAACCGTTTGACGGAATCGGGCACCCGGTCAAATATAAAAGCGTAATAGATGCTTTTGTATCGGAAATTTCGCAGTATCCTGATCTCAAAGAGGAAGAAATTCGCGAACTGACAGTGGTCTTTTTTCGCGGGTTTTATGCGGCACTTACGTCGATGCAGGGGTACTTCGCGAGCAACCGGCATGAACTCGCTGGCAACATGGAACTGAGCGGAAATAAAAACTGGCAGACTGTACTGCGTAATCTTGACCCTCTGCAAAACGACCCTGCCGGTATCCTGCAATATATGGTTGACCAGGTTAATGATATGTTCTTTTTTGACATCTCGCTGGATCGCGATTTTGTCATTACCGATCAGTCAACAACAGCGTTGAGGATGGAGGAGCTGAAATCAAAATGCCATGCCATTCTGAAATCATTGCCAGCGTCTTTTGCCGTTACTGTGCCTGATACTCTGGAGCCCGGCGATATTGCTGTTCTGTCTCATAACTTATTTATGCATAACGTAATAGAAAATATTGACGCTGAGCGGATATCCCTTCGCGCTGAATACCCTGACGGGACAAGAACTGACTTTCTGGTGAAAGAAGCGGTGCAGTCAGACAATCCCGAACGATGCGTAAAAGCATATTCTCTGCTTGGCATAGAAAGCGTCTCATCAACAGTTGTTAATGTTCCGGCAGGAAGCGAGACGTACTATTCAGTTACCGCGTCCGAAAATATGACTAACCTCATGAAACTGCCGTTTAACTCGGTAGATATTATGGAAACCGCCCGGCTGTTCGGCTCTGCTCTGGCGGAAGTATACGCGTTGGGAATTACGACGACATCCCTTGATAATTTTGGTTTTATCGTTGATGAAGAAACGACTGCCCAGCGCATTGCTCCTCTCGACATATCTCGTTCTTTTAATAAATCGATGGATGAAGTCGCTATAGCTCATTTGATGGCAATGTTCGTGGAAAAAGCGGCTGTTTCCGGCGGGTTTTCTCAAATACGGTCTATTTCAGGCGCCATGCTTCGGGAATTCTGGTCGCATTTGCAGGAACTGCGTACTCGGTATCAGGATTCTGCCGCTGGATTCGAGGCTGAACCGCTTTTTACTGACTACATGGAATCAGACATGTTCCTTGTACGCCTGAACCCCTCGCTGGTTTCCGTACGCGATATCACGCAGGAACTGCTGGAGCGCCTGAACGGAATCATATCGCAGAAATTTGATTTTGAGATTACCACACAGGATTTGGTGTTTACCGGTTCTACCATAAGCATTAACGGAGAAGAAGAGGCTATTGCGGATCAGGAAGTGAACGCAGAGATATCTCAACTTGCCCGCGATGTGTTGTCAGATATGCGCGATGCCGGAGTCATTGCCATAGACGACCAGAGCCTCGAATCGTTTATCGCCATTCATTCCGTCAATTTCAGCGGGAAAGACGGGGTGCCGATCATATCGTTTAGGGCTGTCGTTTACATGCATGACGGAGAGATCAGGGAGTTTTCCATATCTTCAGCACATCCGGACAACCGGAGCGCCCGGATATACGAGCTTCTTAAAACGTTCAAGCAGGATACTGTACCGTACTACTTCAGCAACCGCGAATTTGAAGGATACACCGGATTTCATGTTATCGAAGAAATAGGCGATCTGCCCCTTGCGGACTATGTGCCTCAAAGCTATACGGAACGCATGAAGGTCGTGAAGCTTCTTGCCCGTGCTTCAGTTGCGTCCCTGATATTTAACAGCATCAACATGGGTGATAAAGACCTGCTGGTTGTATTTAAGGATGGCGACCCGGCACGAGTAATAAAAACCAATATCAATGATCTGGTTTCTGCGCAAAAGGCAAGCAAGATTCAAATTCTGGAAGCGTTTGTATCGTTCGCCACTATGCATCTTGATAACGGTTTGCCGGGACATGAGGTTTTTCTGATGGTGCAGAATTTCTTTAATGAGTTCAGCGCTGGTTTTCGGGAAATGCAGAAATTGTATGAGGAGCATAAAGACGGAGTATTCGCGTCGGCGGTATTTAAAGAACTTCCTGAATGGAAAAGTATCGAGGAAAAGCTGGCGCTCAACGAAAGCGATATGGATACATATGTCTATGGTTTGCAGGCATTCACCAACAGTTTACTCAGGCTGACCGTAGTGCAGGAGGAAGACGTTCGTGCGCTCGGCGCCCGTTTATTAAACTCAATGGCCGCTGATAACAGCCTTGTTCTCGACAGAGAACTGACTGCTGATGATATTGTCATCGGCAAGACCAATATGTATACATCTCAAATGCTTGAGGGGTATGCGTCATTGTGGTTTGAACTCAAGTATCAGGCGGTTGACGGTACCATGCGTACATTTTTCGTCAAGGCGCATGAACCGGAAGACAGGTCTGAAGAAATACTTCTCGCTCTGGAAGCGCTGAATCGCAAACAGTATACCTTTGAGATCGTGAAGGAATCATTGAACCGTTTCAACGCGTTTCAGGTTGTGCAGTTTGTCGGGAACCTCGACGCTCAGCATTTTAACGCGAATCATCCGCAGGCGTTCGTATTCGCTCGTGAGCTTGGCAAAGCGTACGCGGAAACGCATCTGCTCGGGATTTTTGACCGCCGCCTTGAAAATTTCAGGGTCATCATGAAAGATAACAGCCCTGATTCGGTAGTGGCTATCGATTTTGAAGACGGGTTAATGTCCGATGAGTATCAGAGCAGGCCGCTGAACTACTTTATTCATTACCTTACCGTATCTCGCCAGCAAGGCGTTTCAGACCAGCAGTTGACCGAAATTTCCATCGGCTTTTTCAGCGGGTTCGCGAGAGCCCTGAAACAGATGCAGGACTATTATATGAAGAACCCGGCGTTTTTAAAGGGTTATCCGGGGCTTCAGGGTTTGACCGCGTGGGATGCTGTTCTGGACAGGCTGAATCCTGGCAAATATGACATCGTGGATCTTGTTGACCGGGGCATAAATGACGTTGAAAAGGCATTGAACATCAGCATACGGAATGAAATCAACGAATCGGTTGTTTTCGATATGAACAGCCGTGATGAACTGCATGAATATATGAAAGCGTTCGGGTTCAGCGCGGTGGAACGCCCGTCGTTTTCCATCGACTCAAAAATATACAAGAACGGCAATCTGGGCATCATATTGAAAACACGCCCGATTATGCCTATTTTCGTTGTTAAGCAGATTGTCAGGAGGCTGAAATACTGGGCAGGAAACCCCGGCCTTATTATGAAGAACGCAATCACATTTGTCATGATGTTCCTCCAGTTTACCAATGGCGAGGAAGTAGCCGCGTCACGGCTTGGCTCATCAGTCGCGCCCATGTCGCTCATCCGGTTACAGCACGGTACGCTGATTGACGGCAAAGGGCCGTATAAAAATTTTTATTTTCAGGAAATTATGCCGGTTGTCGTCAATACCGCGCTTGAAGAATATAAAGCCAATAAGGATTATGAAGCCATTAACCGGATGATTGACCAGTATTTTGACCTTCAGGTCTATTTCTGGAAAAAAGGCGCGTTTGACGTTGACCATTCTTTTATTCATAACTACGCGTTTGCCGATCGGAATAAACGGGATATGCGCCTGATAGATACCGGCGGGCTGACAACCAGCAAATGGCTGGCAAAATACCTGCTTCGTTCAAAAGTGGGGTACAATGCAACCATTGATTTCCTCGCGGAGGAATTTCCTCCTGAGTGTATGGAACATTATAAAAAACGGCACAGGGAAATATTTAATACCAGCACATTGGAAAAAGTCTGGAATACCGAGCTGGCTGACCCTGCGGAACAGATAGATATGAAGTGGCATAAGCTGTTTTACGCCTCGCTTCCCCAACAGATATTCAGCAAACCGTTACCTGCGTTTACCGCTGATCAGGATCTGCAGGATTTTATCGCGGATCAGTCGTTCAGAGACTTTAGTCCGGGCTTTACCGCGGTGGATATGCATCTGTACGCAAACAGCGATGCGTCGTATTTCCTGAAAATATGGAAATCTCCCGTGCGCCGGATAGGCGACCGTATAAAACGGTTTTTCAAAGCCGCGCCGGACGTGGTTAATACGAACCTGCGGTTTGTTTTATATTCAGCCGCACGGGTATCAGGTGTACAGCTCGCGGCAGAACGGCTTGGCAGGCTGGTTCCCCCAATGCTTCGTTTTTACCAGAACCCCGACGGTTCGTTTTCGTTTACAAAGAAGCCCGGCTCACGTGAAGCGTATGTACAGAAAAAGGTGAAATACCTTATCGGAGACTTATTTAAGGAATACCGGGCGACAGGTAATGCCAACGCGGCAAATCAGCTTATCGACAAGTTGTACGACACTCAGCTTGCAATGTGGCGCAGAGGAGTGTTCGATACGGATCTGGCTTTCTGGAAAAATTACGGGCTGGATGATCCTGCTGACCCTGACCTCCGGTTACTCGATTTAAGCGGTTTGACCAGCCGTAAACTGGCAGTATTTCATGTATTGTTCTTAAAACCCAATCTTGACCGTATTTTCCGTAAACTTCAGGAACAGCTTCCGCCAGCCAGTTTTGATTATCTCCGCAAACGGCATGCGGAAGTATTTACTCTGACCGCATTCCTGCGTAACTGGAAAACGTTTGATTTTCAGCCGGCTGAACAAATCCGGTTTTCAGATCGCAAATATGATTCTGCCGGAACTGTGCCGGAAGATCAATTCGGTATTGCTCAGCAAGTATATATGCAGGAGTATGCGGATAAAGAAAGATTTTCTGATTTTACGCCGGAGGATTCGTCCGTAGAAGCGCAGGTTTATCTTAATAAAAGAAAAAATGTGTTCCTGAAGACAGCGCATTCCAAATGGCGAATACTTAACAATATTCTAGATAAAGACGGAGAGCGGGAATCGTTTCTTACGCTGGCAAAACGGACGGTGATCTTTATCCTGCTGTCATTGAACAATACCCGGGGAGAAGTTGTCGCGTACGCGCGGCTGGGCGATTACGTACCGCCAATGCTTCCTTTTACCGTGGAACGGGGAGTGACGCTTAATTTCGCCACGAAAAAACCGGTCGTGACCAAGGGGTATTACCAGAAGAAAATGAAGTATACTGCCGGAAAGGCAATAGAAATATTTATGGAGCAGGGCCGAATCGACAAAATAAATCTCCTGATTGACCGTTACATCGAACTGCAGTTCGATCTCTGGCGACGGGGCGCGTTTGACCGCGACATTTCATTCTGGCAGAACTACGGTCTGAACGATCTTGAGGCGCTCGATCTTCAGCTGTTTGACTGCGGAGCGGTAAGTGATAATCGCGTTATGGCGTTAGCCTATGTCATATATAAGTTCAAGCGGGAATCATATCTTAAATTAATTGAATTGGAACTTGAAAAAGTTCTTCCGCCTGAATCAATAAAGTACATGATGGATAGAATACGGGAAAAGTTTACGCTTTCCAATATTGTCAGGTTATGGGGTACTGAAGAACCTGTTCAGGCAGATTCGATCAGTATTGACGTGCCTCAAACCGGCATACCGGAACCAAGTTACACCATCAGCGATGATTTTGATCCTGACCACGATAAATGGACACCTGAAATGCTTCATAACGTTGATACACGGGTGACAATGGTCAACGAATTCCTTGACGAGGCAGGTATCGAACGGGATGAAAACATTATTTTCACTATTCTAGAACTCATGGAATACTGCAAAGAGTTTGATGACGTCAATGAGATCGCTGAAATTATCGGTTCGCCGATAACGCCTCTCAACGTGAAACAGTTTATGGCGATCAGCGACACGGAGCTTTATTTCACGTTGACTAATCTGATGTTTAAAATGATGAATTCCGAAGAAAGTATTGCGGCGCCGGGTTTATTTATGGTCGCAGTACACACCTACCTGACCCATGCCGATGCCATATCCGTAGAGCATAAACCGGTGTTAATGCCGCGAATCAACAGGTTGGTGGAACAGAGCTTGTAGACGCGCCTGCTGACTCTACTGCGTAAATGACTATCGGGTTCTTTTTTCCTTTAACGGTTGTTTCCCCGAGTTTTCGGCATATGGCGGTATCTTTTACTTTCAGATAGGTATTCTCCGAGATGATAATATCTACATTGTATTCGCGTGTAAGAGATTCTATACGCGCTCCGGCGTTCACTTCGTCACCGATCACTGTGTAGTCGAATAACTTTTTAGAGCCCATGTTGCCCACCTTCATAATACCGGTGTTGATGCCAATCCCGATAGAAAACGGTTCTCTGCATTCCTGTTTCCATTTTATATGCAGTTCATGAAGCCGTGCTATCATAGCGCAGGCAGTTCGGACTGCGGTGATGGCGTGGGTATCTTTTAGTGCCGTGCCCGGCGCTCCGAACACAGCCATAATTGCGTCTCCGACATACTTATCAAGTGTCCCGCCCTGAGCCATGATGATCTCGGTCATCGCGTCGAGGTATTCGTTGAGTATGGAGACGACCTCTTCAGGCGATTTGGTTTCGCAGTATGTCGTGAACCCTCTGATATCCGAAAATAGAACCGTCAGCTCGCGGTTTTCACCGCCCAGTTTCAGCATGCCGGGATTACGTATCAGTTCCTCAAGGATATTGGGCGACACATAATGCCCGAACATATGTTTAATACGCCTTTTTTCGCGTTCTTCCGTGATGAGGTGGCTGGCGGTGATCCAGAGATACGCCGCTATACAGCCGGTAATCGCCGGTACTATGGTAATCCATATCCCGTGATTCAATAAAAAGATGTATACCCCAAAAATGATTCCCAGAAGCAATGCTGAGGCGGATAACGCGCTCAACGGAGGCAGGAATACAGCAAGCGCCCCGCAAACTGCTATCAGTGTGAAAGTCATTCCTCGCATTAATGGGGCGTCGAACCGTGAAATAAAAGTACGGTTTAATATGGTGTGCATGGCGTTGGCATGTACAAGGCATAATGGCGCGACACGTCCTTTCAACGGCAATTCGCCTACATCTATGCCGGTGGCAGTCACGCCGACCAGCACTATGGAGTCTTTAAAAAAATACGGATCGAATAACGGAGGTTCCTGCTGAGACATCCGCACAGCGCTTGACAATACGGTCTCAAACCTTATTGTCCTGAACGATTTCAATCCGCCGTGATATGAAATCAGCATGCGCCCTTTGTTGTCGATAGGTATGGATACCTGTTCACCATCCGGCGCCGTAAAAGAAATGTGTTTGCCCGGCGCGATTTTCAGATCATCGTACTTTATGCTATAATAACTGCGTATAAGCTGTAATACCAGCGATGGGTACAGATTTCCGTTATATTCAATGAGCAGTGGTATGTCTCGTATGATCCCGTCAATGCTCGCGCCGTGATCGTCCGACGAATATTTGTCGCGCGGCGCGTTGATATACCCTAGTTGTGCGGTGGATCCCAGTTCAGGGACAGGCAGAGTAACGGAGCGGGCGGAAAGAAACGCGTTTTTATCCTGAATGCCGGATATCTTATTGTTCTCAAGCAGTGCCAGCCTGTCTGTAGTGGGCGGTGTATCCGTTTTAAAATCAAAATAATAGCTCAGGCAGGCGTTATTGGTCTGGGCGAGCATAGACGCGAACAGAGTATCTTCTTCAGGCTCAGATATTTCCTGTTCGGTAAACAGCACGTCAAAACCGACTGCCGCAGGCTGGAAATAATACATGACATTCAGCGCAGTGGCATAGTAATGGCGCGGCCATGGCCATCGCCCGAGAGTGGAGAGGCTGGTATCGTCAGCGGCCAGTATAACTATGCGCGCGTCCTGATCGGTGCTTTCGTGCCCGGCTCGTATCCTGTCAAAAAGTTCCAGCTCGATTTCCGACAGGAAAGGCGAGTGAAAAAGAAGTATAAACAATCCGGCAATAAGAATAACGGTACACAGTTCCCGCACTTTTTTCATGAGCTTTTCTCCGGTCGGTTTTATCTTTTAGAGAAAATCATGATATCTGAATATCGTGTGCCGCCGCAATAAAAAGAAAAAGGGCATGCGGGTAAAAACAGCGGGGTACCCGGCATGTGCCGGATACCCCGCGATGTGTTGCGATTTGACGCTCATCAAGCGCCGATTTCATCCAGAATTGCTGACGCAAGGTCAAGGTCAATAGATTGGTGTACTGACGCAAACATATTGAACCAGACCGCTTGTTCTCTGGAATACGTATCAGCATCCGAGCGCGCACGTTCCGTGCAGGTTGTCCTGACATGCGGAGAATTCAGCCCGAGATGCGTCCAGGCGGCAAGCATCGCCGCGACCTCGTCCTCCGTCAGGCCGAGCTGTTCCGCGAATAACTCTGACGAGATATCAGGGAACGAGCCGTCCTCTGTTTTCCGTGGTGGAGTGTCGCCCCACTCATCGGAAAACCTGTTGTTATAGTTTCTCGCTTTCATAGCAACCTCTACGCTCAAATTCTGCTTCCAAGCAGAATGCCTGGATGCGGACTAATTAATTAGAACAACATCATCACAGACTGAGGCGCTGAGTTTGCCTGAGCTAACATCGATAACGATGATTGCTGTAAGATACTCAGTTTGGTCAGTTCGAGCTGTTCTTCAGCGAGGTCAGCATCCTGGATTGAGCTCAATGTCGCTTTCAAATTGAGCCCTTCTACCTCGTTTACATCGAATTCCACTTCCAGACGGCGGATATACGAACCGAGGCGTTCCTCATCTCTGAGAACTACGTCAAGCGCGGTATCGATATTAGCGATAGTGGTATCCAGATCAGACTGGCTGCCGGTCACGTTGACGTTTGTTCCGTCGATGGTTAAAGTTGATAATGCGTTTGAAGTAAGGTTTCCGGTTAAACTGACATTATGCAAGCCGGCAAGAGTGAACCCGGTGTACAGTTTGTTGCTGACACCTGATTCAAGAATAACTTCAACTTCCAGCCGGAGTTGTTCCAGGTCTTGCTGAATCGCCTGTTTTTCCGCAGAGGTAACTGCTATGCTGTTCGCCTGGTTAGCCAGATCGCTCATTTCTATAAGGATGTTGGCGACCTGAGCCAGTTGGCTGTCATTGGTCTGCAGGAAATTTATACCGCGCTCGATATTATCGTTTTTACGTTTTGTCGAGTTGATACTTCTTTCCAGTGTCCGCGATATATAATAATCAGACGGACTGTCAGACGCTTGATTTACAACTTTACCAGTCGAAATGTGTTCCTGAGCTTTAACCAGACGAGTGTTAATGTCGCTTAAAGTCTGAAAAGCGCTCAGTGCTGCAATATTAGTGTTTACACGTGCGAGATCACCCATTGTGTAATCCTCCATTGATAGTAACGTTCACTCTGCATCCTTGCAGAGCTGTAATTGCGTATACCTTCACTACAGCTCAGGTATACAGTTCCCACGTCAGATAACAACCATTGCCCGGACTGGGTATACTGTCCTCCTTCCGGTTGTGGTTGTCACGGTATGCTAGCGTGCCGTGTGCCTGGACACTGGCGTACGCCGCGTGTACCATGACAGTATCTGCATGCGTTGCGAATCAGGGGCACAACCCCTGACAGCAGTGTTTCTGTTCAGCCGTCAAACCATCTGGACTTAGAACAACATCATAACTGATTGCGGAGCTGAGTTAGCCTGAGCCAGCATCGATAACGATGACTGTTGTAAGATGCTCAGTTTGGTCAGTTCGAGCTGTTCTTCAGCAAGGTCAGCGTCCTGAATAGAACTTAAAGACGCTTTCAGGTTTAACCCTTCAACCTCGTTCACATCGTATTCCACTTCCAGACGGCGGATATATGAACCAAGCCGTTCCTCATCTCTAAGAACCACATCCAATGCCGTGTCTATGTTGGCGATGGTTGTGTCCAGATCAGACTGGCTTCCTGTTACGTTCACATTTGTCCCGTCCAGAGTAAGTGTTGTCAACGCGTTTTGGGTCAGGTTACCTGTCAGGCTGACATTTTCCAACCCCGCCAGAGTGAAACCGGTATAGAGTTTGGCGCTGACGCCGGACTCCAAAATAATTTCAACTTCAAGCCGGAGTTGTTCAAGATCCTGCTGAATCGCTTGTTTTTCCGCCGAGGTAACAGCTATACTGTTTGCCTGGTTTGCCAGATCACTCATTTCTATGAGAATGTTGGCAACCTGAGCCAGCTGGCTGTCGTTGGTCTGCAGAAAATTAATACCGCGCTCAATGTTATCATTCTGGCGCTGGGTAGAGTTGATACTCCGTTCCAGCGTACGGGAAATGTAGTAATCAGACGGACTGTCAGAAGCCTGATTAACGGTTTTACCCGTAGAAATGTGTTCCTGAGCCTTAACCAGACGAGTGTTAATGTCGCTTAAAGTCTGAAATGCGCTCAGTGCGGCGATATTAGTGTTTACGCGTGCTAGATCACCCATGAGAAAATCCTCCATGTTTTTTTCTGCTCCGCGTCCATGCGGAGCGGTTTCGTATTGTAACAAGCTCACCGGAGCATGTTACGGCTTTGAAATACTGTGGAACTGATAGACACACCTGTATCAGTCAGTTCGTGCATAATCCATGGCATCACACTCCTTTCCCGTAAAAAGTTATAGTTTACTGATCAATCAATGCCCGCCTGAGGCGGAACAAATCTGCCCTGTACCCCTGATGAAACCGGGCGAACCTGTTTCATCAGGGGATTAAAGTGTGCTTAACGTGTCAGCTTAGAACAGCATCATGACTGACTGCGGAGCTGAGTTAGCCTGCGCCAGCATCGATAATGATGACTGCTGTAATATGCTGAGCTTGGTCAGTTCGAGCTGTTCTTCAGCGAGGTCAGCGTCTTGAATGGAGCTTAACGATGCTTTCTGGTTTAATCCTTCAACCTCGTTCACATCGTATTCCACTTCCAGACGGCGAATGTACGAACCGAGCCGTTCTTCGTCACGGAGAACCACGTCTAACGCGTTATCGATGTTAGTGATAGTGGTATCCAGATCAGACTGGCTTCCTGTTACATTAACGTTTGTGCCGTCGATTGTGAGTGTTGACAACGCGCTCTGAGTCAGGTTGCCGGTCAGGCTGACGTTTTCCAGCCCCGCCAGAGTAAAACCGGTATACAATTTCATGCTGACGCCTGATTCCAGAATGGTCTCAACTTCAAGGCGGAGCTGTTCGAGGTCCTGTTGGATCGCCTGTTTTTCAGCGGATGTCACAGCTATGCTATTTGCCTGGTTAGCAAGGTCGCTCATTTCTATAAGGATATTGGCAACCTGAGCCAGCTGGCTGTCGTTGGTCTGCAGGAAATTGATACCGCGTTCGATATTGTCATTCTTGCGTTGTGTCGAGTTGATACTTCTTTCCAGCGTCTTTGAAATATAATAGTCCGATGGACTGTCCGACGCTTTGTTGACAATTTTACCCGTGGAAATATGTTCCTGAGCTTTAACCAGACGGGTATTGATGTCCGTTAATGTTTGAAACGAATGTAATGCGGCGATATTAGTGTTTACGCGTGCGAGATCACCCATTGTTCTGTCCTCCCTGGGTATAGAGCTGTCCTGCGTCCATGCAGTGCTCTTTTTACAATTAGTTTACATTTCTACACATTTTTTACGGTTGAGTTGTTAGTTCTTGTGTCTTCCCGATAAAGTCCTCCTGTCTTTTTATATGTTTTTAGTTGGTAACAGTTTGTTCAACTGAGTAATGTCCATAACTTGAGACTGGTGAAAAAGTTTCTTGCTTTGTTTTTTAAGATGTCATCACGAGGAACGATAGCGGCGTGGTGATCTCACAATGAATAGACCTGAGATTGCCACAGCCTCTTCGAGGCTTCGCAATGACATTTTTTCATGGCTTTTTCATCATTCCCAACTTTCTTTAATATGCCTTCCTGCCGGGCGTCCCCTCACAAGGAGGGGGGAAACCCGGCGGAAGAACTAAACTATGTAAGCCGATCTATCGCCAGCTTAGAACAGCATCATGACTGACTGCGGAGCTGAGTTAGCCTGCGCCAGCATCGATAACGATGATTGCTGAAGGATACTCAGTTTGGTCAGTTCAAGCTGTTCTTCAGCGAGATCAGCGTCCTGTATCGAACTCAAAGAAGCTTTCAGGTTTAATCCTTCAACTTCGTTCACATCATATTCAACTTCCAGCCGGCGGATATACGAGCCGAGCCGTTCCTCGTCTCTGAGAACTACGTCAAGCGCGTTGTCGATGTTGCTGATGGTGGTATCCAGATCAGCCTGACTGCCGGTTACGTTGACGTTGGTGCCGTCTATGGTCAGGCTTGATAACGCGTTCTGAGTCAGGTTCCCTGTCAGGCTGACGTTTTCCAGCCCTGCCAGTGTGAAACCGGTATAAAGTTTCATGCTGACGCCAGATTCAATAATGGTTTCCACTTCAAGGCGGAGCTGTTCGAGATCCTGCTGGATCGCCTGTTTTTCCGCAGATGTGACAGCAATGCTGTTCGCCTGATTGGCGAGGTCGCTCATTTCTATAAGGATATTGGCAACCTGAGCGAGGCGGCTGTCGTTGGTTTGCAGGAAATTAATACCGCGTTCGATATTGTCATTCTTGCGTTGAACCGAGTTAATGCTTCGTTCCAGCGTCTTTGAAATATAGTAGTCCGATGGACTGTCCGACGC